>JANYDL010000037.1 GCA_025363635.1 Actinomycetes bacterium | reverse complement strand
AAACACCCTGATAAACAGTGACACATTCTTAAGAGTTTCTCGTGTAAAATAGACTTGTAACAATGACGAATTGACCCAAGGGACTACCTACGGATCAGAAGGTTAGGGGTTCGAATCCCTTCGGCCGCACGAGTTCGACCTCTCTCGCCTTTCACTTGAGGGGTCGAACTTTTCTTGCACTGTTCGTATAAGAACGTTAATTCATTCGGATCTTTCGCCATTATTGGAACTCGGCCGCGTTGTCTGTGAATATGCTTAGAAAATAAATTATTGCTGAGTTATTTTTATTGCTTACATTAAGTTTCGTAAATGGAAAATATTCAAGACCACGTGCATAAATCATTTCACGACAACAAACTTCTCGTCAAAGTCCCACAAATTACGATCTTTTTTTGGGTCATCAAGATACTTTGCACAACAGTAGGTGAAACTTTCGCTGACTTTTTGAATACCACACTCGGATTTGGACTAAACGGAACAACTTTTTTTACTCTCATGCTTCTGGTGGCGGCCTTAACTTTCCAATTTAAGTCAAAGACATATAAACCAATTCTCTATTGGCTTGTCGTTGTCCTTATCTCGATTGCTGGAACTCTGTTCACAGACAACCTTTCCGATAATTTCCATGTGTCCTTAATGACCTCAAGTGTCGTCTTCTCTATTTGCTTAGCTCTAACTTTTGCAATCTGGTACAGCTCTGAAAAAACAATTGCCATCCATTCGATTTATACAAATACTCGCGAGTCTTTCTACTGGCTCACAATCCTTTTCACTTTCGCACTTGGTACGGCTACCGGGGACTTGGTAGCGGAGCGATTTGATCTAGGTTACGCAGTGTCGTTCTTCATCTTTGCTGGAATTATCGCCTTTGTCAGTTTACTTTGGAGGTTCGATACGATAAATCATGTGTTTGCTTTTTGGACAATTTATGTCTTTACTCGCCCGCTTGGAGCATCGATCGGAGACCAAATGTCCCAGAGCGATCCCAAATACGGAGGTTGGGGTCTTGGCACGACCATGACCAGCGTCATTTTTCTTTCTGCAATTGCTGTAATGGTCATTTATCTGGTTCGCTCCAAGCGCGATCAGATCACCTTGAGTGACGAAGAGTTTTCAAGGTTGTCGCCTAAGTAAATGACTCTTTTTCAACTAGTGAGAAGCCATTTCAAAGAGCCAATCAGAGGCAAAGTCCCCGAAATCACCATGGGGTTTTGGATCATCAAAATCCTTAGCACTGGTATGGGGGAGGACGCGTCGGACTTTCTTGTTAAACAATTTGGTAAAGCCCCCGCAGTTGCTTCCGGCCTTCTTGCTTTGGCAGTGGGGCTCTACTTGCAATTTAGATTTCGCATCTACAACAGATGGGTCTATTGGTTTGCTGTAGCCATGGTCAGCCTCTTTGGGACAATGGCAGCAGACGTTATGCACCTTGGATTGGGCGTTCCATACATTGTCTCGACAGTCTTTTTCTCGATTATTCTCGCGGTTGTTTTTTGGCTCTGGTATCGAGTTGAAGGAACACTTTCAATCGAGAGTATCTCAACTACCAGGCGCGAGTTTTTCTATTGGTTGACAGTTTTGATCACATTCGCACTTGGAACCGCTGCTGGAGATATGACGGCTCGGACCTTGAATTGGGGTTATTTATTGTCAGGAATTGTTTTCGGGATCACTTTCTTTCTACCAGGTGTTGGCTACCTAATCTTCAAGTACAACCCGATCTTAACCTTTTGGTTCTCGTACATCATCACGAGACCCTTTGGAGCTTCCTTTGCTGATTGGGTCGGAGCTGACAAAGTGAGGGGCGGACTTGGATTCGGATTCGGGCGTACTGCACTTATCTTGTCAGGGTTAATTGTGGTCATGGTTATCTTGCAGAGAAAAAAACCAAAGATTCGCTAACTCAAACAAATTCGAACCTTGTTTCCCAGCACCCAGTTTCATACCTTCGACTCCACAAAATATTTAGACTCAACCCTTAACGTAGGCAAGTTTTTCACTCACTTTCCCGTCTCGAGTGCGCATTAGGTCGACTCCCCTGATGTACCCCTCGCCCCATGTGTATTTCCACCGGACGATACAACGATCTCCGCAGGAAATTAGTTCCTCCTCTTCAAAGTGCGCCATTGGCGAACTAGCAAGAAAATCTGCCAACGCTTGTCGAACCATGGGTGCTCCAACGTGGAGCGCTCCATCAGGTGCTGGGAAAGTATTTTCAAAAATACAGTCATGAGTCATGAGTTCCATGACGGCGTTAATGTCATGGCTGTTGAAGGCTTCGTTGAAAGCTCTAACAACCGAAGCAGCGGACTTTGAAGAAGTATCCATGTCTCTCCTCTTGGACCAAGGTCATTTACTGAATCACAAGGGTAGACCTCCGATATTGAAGTTCCAAGAGCGTCAAAGCGTTTTTTGATTTAGGATAATTGCATGGCTAGATACTTAATCTCATTTAATGATGGAGATATGGATTTTCCAGAAGAAGATTTTTCTGCGGTTAGTGAAGCTGCCCACGCGGTAATGCGAGATGCAATGAGCCAGGGCGCCTGGATAGTTGGGGGCGGCTTTCAAGGGTTTTCGCCGCGCCGAGTCGCCGTGGATGGCTTAGTAACTGATGGTCCTTTGGCTGAGAGCCCAGTTCACATTGGCGGATTTGCGGTCCTTGAAGTTTCTACTGACAATGAGGCTGTGGAGTGGGCGCGTCGGATTGCAGTTGCATGTAGATGTGCTCAAGAGATCCGACGAATTATGGATGATTCGGAACAAGAATCTCTTCAAAAAATATAGATTTCATTTCTAAGTACCAATACGCTCTCGTCCATAAATAGCGAAAGGTGTGCAATGAGCGCTGATGGTGAGATGTATTCCGAGGTACTCGAGGTCGCGGCGAACCATTCTAGGGCTTGGTTAAACTCTCTTTCCTCGCGTGACGTCAATCCACAAAAGAACGCTGACGAAATTAAGTTGGATATGAATTTTGCTTTACCGGATGGTCCAACCGACGCAAAAGAAGTTGTAGAAAAACTCGCGGAAGTCGGTGAAGCAGGTTTGATGGCCATGGGATCGGGAC
Source organism: Actinomycetes bacterium (assembly GCA_025363635.1). Taxonomy (GTDB): domain Bacteria; phylum Actinomycetota; class Actinomycetes; order Nanopelagicales; family Nanopelagicaceae; genus QYPT01. Next base: position 30,569 of record JANYDL010000037.1, on the reverse strand, counting down.
GCTTTTTCGGGTGGGTGATAGGTGGAACGCTCCCCGCTGCTTTGGGTGCTGATTGGTTGGTCAGCACGTGGGATCAGAATTCTGCAAGTCGAATTGCAACTCCAACAACTGCAGCGATTGAAGAGATTGCTGCAAAATGGTTGCTAGATATCCTCGGGCTTCCTTCTACGGCGGATGTTGGATTTCCCACCGGTGGAATGATGGCTAATTTCACGGGACTTATTTCTGCTCGACAAAAAGTGTTGACGGATGTTGGGTGGGATCTAGATAAGAAAGGTCTTATCGGCGCACCTGCTGTGCGCGTGTTAGTTGGTCAAGAAAGACATGACACGGTCGATCGTGCACTTCGCTATCTCGGACTGGGTGAACCTATTGAAGTAGGAGTTGATGATCAAGGGCGAATATCAATTGATGCTCTGCGATCAGCGCTTGAGGGTAGTAGCGGTCCGACAATTCTTTGTTTGCAGGCCGGAAATCTTCACTCGGGTGCATTTGATCCATTTCGTGAGGCGATCGAAATGGCTCACAAATTCAATGCGTGGGTTCATGTTGATGGCGCTTTCGGTCTATGGGCGCTGGCCTCTCCCGCACTACGACCAGCCCTAGACGGCATAGAGCTTGCAGATTCTTGGGCTACAGATGCGCATAAAACATTGAATGTTCCATATGACTGCGGCGTGGCCATCGTCGCGCACCCCGCCGTACTTCGCAGCACCTTTGGAGTGCATGCGAGTTATCTAATTCTTGCTGACGGTGACCACGGCGATCCATCGGAGAAAGTTCCTGAATTTTCTCGAAGAGCCCGGGGGGTGCCCGTCTGGGCTGCTCTGTATTCGCTTGGACGGAATGGAATTGCAGACTTGGTAGATCAGCTCGTCGGAAATGCCAGATTGATGGCGCGAGAATTAGCAAAAATAGAGGGCTGTCACGTGCTTAATGCAATTGCTTTTACCCAAGTGTGTTTTGCTTTCGAGAATGATGAAAGAACTGATGAAATTTGCGCGCGATTGATCTCTGATAAATCAATCTGGATATCTGGGTCTAAATGGCGTGGGCGTAGTGTTCTTCGGGTATCGGTAAGCAATTGGTCAACCAATGTTGACGACGTCATGATCGCGGTCGAAGCGGTTCGTCGAGCCGCAAGTAGTTGAAACTAAGTCCAGATGTTGGAACCTCTCATAACGGCATCTGAGCCGCCGTCGATGTAAATGGTTTGACCGGTGATATGTGAATTCTCTTTACTTGTAAGCCACGCAAGCAAATAAGCAACTTCATTTGGTTTTAAGTAGTGATTTAGCGGCATTGGAATCATCGCGTCCGTAGCAGCGCGTAATTTATCTGAAGCGAGTACCTTGCTCATCATTGGCGTTTCTACTATCCCGGGTCCTACTGCATTGAGTGGAATACCAGCCCCCGCCCATTCTGGCTTAATAGACTCACGTCGAACCCACCGAGAGATCGCTCTTTTGGTTGAGGAATAAATAAGTCCAGCGGATTTTGGACCTTCATTAACGAGTCCCTGGGCGATGTCCAACGCTTTTCGTTCATCGGCATCAAGCATGGCGTCAACAAGTTGTGGTGAATTAGGCAGCAAAGATGCGACAGAACTCATCGTTGCAACTCTTGGGGCAGAGCTATTCTTGAGAGTCGGAAGAAGTCCATTTACAAAATCAGTGACTCCGAAGAAATTCACTGAAACTGTCGGAATGATTCCATGGATTATTCCCGCGCAAGGAATGATCGCATCGATAATTCCGTTAGTCGATTCGAGAACTCCTGCTATGGCATTAGCTCGTCCAGAAGAAGTACTTAAGTCTGCGATGACATCTGCATCATGGAGATCCACTCCGATGACTCTGGAACCTCGCTCGATGAGTAAGTGCGAAGTCGCGGCCCCTATTCCTGATGAAGAGCCAGTGATCACATAGGTTCTTGGAGTCGTACTCATAATTCTTACCCTTCTCAAAATTCATGTGCGATTAAGGAAGTAGCGCTCGCATGGCCATGTTGTGCATCAATCCGTCGAATTCCTCTTTTTGGACAAGTGAAGGGAGTCGCGGAGTTGAGTTGAGCAGACCAAAGACGGCATGAGCCATTGTTCGCGCAATATCGTCTGAGTCGTTTCGTCGCACAAGTTGAATTTGATCAACCCATAGTTCGACATACTTTCGTTGTAAACGACGGACATGTCGGGAGTCGTCGGCTTCTAGATTGCCAAAGTCTCTTTCATGAACTCGAATGAGATCGGGATATGTAGTGGCGAACTCGACATGACGCTCGACTAAGGCGGAAAGGGCCTTTTTAGGGTCGCTATTTTCTGAAATTACCTCCTTCGCTCCCTCCAACAGAGAAGAACTTACGGTGATAAGCATTTGGGCGAGCAAAGCAGCTTTGTTAGGGAAATGTCGGTACATCGATGGGCCAGTTAATCCAACAGAGTCGCCCAATTCCTCAACGCCCACCCCGTGGAAGCCTTTGGCGGCAAAGAGAGCAGCCCCGTTCTCAAGAAGTCGCTCACGAGTTCCCATGATTCCTCCGAAGTAGAAAGTCCTTGAAATCTCTTCCAGTTGGGCTATCTGCAAGGCTATCCTAACAATGTTAACGATCACTAACAATGTGGGAGGATCATGTATTTACCTCGGATTTCTTCCAATGTAGAGACTGGCGATGTCACTTTCCGAGAAAGAGAATCTTCCTTCAGAAAAATCATTGAAGAATTTTCAAACCGAATGTCAACTGCCGCTCTCGGAGGATCAGAACTCACTCGCACCCGCCATCAAGAACGAGGCAAATTGTTGCCGCGAAATCGCGTCAATGATCTTCTTGATCGTGGCTCTCCATTTCTGGAGCTCTCGCCATTAGCCGCTCTTGGAATGTATAACGACGATGCCCCGGGCGCAGGCTTAATCACCGGAGTAGGAATCGTCAGCGGACACCCTTCGATGATTATCGCTAACGATGCGACTGTGAAGGGTGGTACCTATTACCCGATGACAGTAAAGAAACACCTTCGTGCCCAAGAGATCGCGCTCGCAAATCATCTCCCCTGCATCTACCTTGTTGATTCAGGTGGAGCGTTCTTACCCCTGCAACACGAAGTTTTCCCTGATCGAGATCACTTTGGACGAATATTTTTTAATCAAGCACAACTCAGTGCACGTGGAGTTGCTCAAATTTCTGCTGTGCTAGGTGCCTGTACCGCAGGCGGTGCCTATGTTCCAGCGATGAGTGATGAGAACGTCATTGTTGCGGGGCAAGGTCATATTTTCTTAGCGGGCCCGCCACTTGTAAAAGCCGCAACGGGAGAGGAAGTATCTGCTGAAGATTTGGGCGGAGGCGCAATGCACTCGCGAGTCTCAGGAGTAACGGACCACCTAGCGGCGAGTGAGGGAGAAGCCCTTACGATAGTTCGTTCGATTGTTTCGACACTTCCGCAAATGGAAAGTTGGCTCAAGCCGGAAGAGACAGTAGAGCCGCCTCACTACAGCGACGAAGAATTGTTGGGAATTGTGCCAACCGATACAAGAACAACCTACGATGTTCGGGAAGTCATTGCACGAATTGTTGATGGAAGTCGATTTCTCGAGTACAAAGCAGAGTTCGGACCCACTTTAGTTGCGGGGTATGCGCGCATTGACGGATATCTCGTGGGGGTCATTGCGAATAATGGAGTTCTGTTCAGTGAATCCGCGCAGAAAGGCGCAAATTTCATAGAAATATGCGATCAACGCAAAATTCCATTGGTTTTCTTGCAGAATATTTCCGGCTTCATGGTCGGGCGTGAATACGAAATGGGCGGAATCGCAAAACACGGAGCAAAAATGGTCACAGCGGTAGCCTGCACGCGCGTTCCGAAATTCACTTTCATTATCGGAGGTTCCTTCGGAGCAGGGAATTATTCGATGTGCGGGCGTGCCTACGATCCGCGCTTTCTGTGGATGTGGCCAAATGCACGTATATCTGTGATGGGTGGAGAGCAGGCAGCGTCTGTACTTGCAACTGTAAAAGGCGACCAACTTGCCTCTAAAGGAGAGGATTGGCGCTTCGACGAGATTGAGGAGTTTAAGAATCCAATTCGCGCAAAGTATGAAGAAGAAAGTAGTGCTTACTTTTCCACTGCCAGATTGTGGGATGACGGAATCATCGATCCGCGAGATACGCGAAAAGTTTTGTCCCTTGCGTTATCTGTAGCGGGTTTTTCCCCACTCCCAGCAAGTTCTTTCGGAATATTTCGGATGTAACAATGTTTTCAAAAGTATTGATAGCTAATCGTGGTGAAGTGGCTCTCCGAATCAATTCAACATTAGAGAGACTTGCAATCACTGCCGTTGGCATCTATACCGCACAAGAGAGTAAATCTTTGCATGTTCAAAAGATTGCAGAGAGCTATTGCCTCCAAGATTCCGAACGCAGTGGATATCTAGACATTGAGCAGATAATTGAAATAGCACTAGCGAGTAGATCGGTAGCGATTCATCCTGGATACGGCTTTCTGGCCGAGAATGCACAATTTGCCAAAGCTTGCACGGATGCTGGATTGATCTTCATTGGGCCATCAGCAGTTGCAATCGCTGCGATGGGTGAAAAAATATCTGCTCGCGACTTTGCGATTAAAGCAGGTGTACCAGTACTTCCTGGTGCTGGTACTAGTTCCATGACAGATGAAGAATTAGTTGAGGCATGTCAGGACTTGGAATTCCCTTTATTAGTAAAGCCGGCGGCCGGCGGCGGAGGCAAAGGCCTTCACGTCGCTCATAATTTCGCCGATCTCCTCGAAATCCTTCCCGTCGCGAGGCGAGAGTCAGAGACGGCCTTTGGCGATGGAACCTTGTTGGTTGAGAGGTACCTGGAGCACGCACGACATATTGAATTTCAGGTAATTGCTGATGCTCAAGGTAAGACAATGCATCTTGGTGAACGCGAATGTTCACTACAAAGACGCCACCAAAAAGTGATTGAAGAGGCACCAGCTCCTGGACTTTCGGAAGCAGACAGGGAAACGATGGGCGCTGCAGCCGTTGCACTTGCTTCCGCTATCGGATATCAAAACTTAGGCACGATTGAGTTCCTCGTAGATGCCAATTCGCCGAAAACTTTCTACTTCATGGAGATGAACACTCGCCTACAAGTAGAGCACAGGGTCACGGAGATGATTACATCGTTAGATTTGGTCGAATGCCAACTGCGAATTGCCGCAGGTGAGCCATTAGGGCAAGTCATACCTAAACGAACATTTTTAGGACATGCTATCGAAGCACGACTTTATGCCGAGGATGCCTTCAATGGCTTTTTGCCAACAGGAGGAGAGATTGGCTTATTTAAACCCCCCGAAAATAGCCACACCATCATCGACACTGCAATTGATAGTGGCACGCATGTTTCTGGCTCTTTCGACCCAATGCTGGCCAAGATTTCTAGTTGGGGGGTAGATCGCACCGCTGCCCTCAATCAGTTGCATGATGCGTTGGGAAGTACTGTGGTACTTGGAATTACCACCAACATTGACTTTCTGATCCGCCTCCTAGAACAAGATGATATTCAGTGCTCACGCTATGACACAAAGTATTTAGAAACTCATTTGATGGAAAGAAGAGAACCTTCTATTGAACTGTTGGAGGCATACGCCGCAATCAACTTTCCTGATTCGAAATTTCTTTCTTGGAATCTCGATGGGTGGCGCCTACGCGGTACGCCGAAGGCGACGGTCTCTGCATATATAGAAGGAAAACGCTATGAGGTACTCATAAGTGGCCCCTCATCGATAGTGGTCGATACCTATCAAAACAATGGAGATATCTGGCTCCATCATCCAACACTTGGTACATGGTTAATCAAGCAAGCAAGCGATTTGCGCAGGTCATTGGATGCGATGAATGATGCAATTGTAAGTCCAATGCCAGGAGTGGTCGTCGCCCTAAAGGTTGCAACAGGTGACCATGTGGAGATCGGTGATGCGCTTGTTGTCATTGAAGCGATGAAGATGGAGCACATTGTCAGGTCTCGTCGTGCAGGTGTAATTACACGATGCAACGTAGTTATAGGTGGCAAAGTGAAAGTGGGAGAACTTCTAATAGAGGTGGTGGAAAATGTTTGACCGCAACGCTCTTCCAAAATCAGTCACCGTCTTTGAAGTCGGGCCCCGAGACGGATTGCAAAATGAGAGTTTGGTATTACCCACACTCGTGAAGGCAGAGCTGATCCAGAGACTTATTAATTCCGGGATTCCTGCCATTGAAGTGGCTAGTTTTGTCCGACCCGATCTTGTTCCCGCACTTGCTGATGCTGAAGAATTGTTATTGGAATTGACCCCTTTATTAGCTAATAATCGAATGAGTGCACTCGTACCGAATCAAAAAGGTCTTGAACGTGCGATGCAAGTCGGCGTGAAGGAAATCGCTGTCTTTGCCAGCGCTACAGAATCTTTTGCGAAGGCCAACCTCAATAACACGATTGCAGGCTCATTGGAAATTTATAGGCCCGTTATAGAGCAAGCCAGAGGTTTGGGTTTACGAGTTCGAGGTTATATTTCTATGTGTTTCGGTGACCCTTGGGAGGGAAATGTTTCTCCTGACCAAGTAGTCAATGTTGCTGAAAAATTATTTGCGTATGGCATTAACGAACTCTCTCTAGGTGACACCATCGGAGTTGCTACTCCCGGCGATGTCATAGATCTTTTAGATGCACTTGATAAACGTGGCATTTCGAAAGATCACCTCGCCGTGCATTTTCACGATACATACGGACAAGCGCTCTCCAACACACTTACGGCGTTGCTTGAAGGCATATCCACGATTGATTCTTCCATTGCAGGTTTAGGCGGTTGTCCCTTCGCCAAAAGTGCAACAGGCAATTTGGCAACAGAGGACCTTGTGTGGCAGTTGCACGGACTTGGTATTTCTACTGGAATAGATTTTCAAGCTTTGCTCGATACGGGGCGTTGGCTTCGTGATAAAACTGGATTAATAAATCGCTCCAAAACAGCGATTGCTTTGGGCAATAACAAGAGAATGGTGGGCAAGTAATGAATTCGGCGCTAATGCAATTATCTGAGGAATATCAGACACTCGCGGAAACAATACGAGATTTTTCCAATAAAGAGATTGCCCCCGTGGCTGCACATCATGATCGAGAGCAAACTTTTCCTTATGAAGTTATAAAGAAAATGGGCGCTATAGGGATCTTCGGATTACCTTTTCCACTCGAGGCGGGAGGCATGGGTGGAGACTTTCTCTCGCTCTGTCTTGCCATTGAGGAATTAGCGCGGGTAGATCAAAGTGTTGCTGTCACCGTTGAAGCCGGAGTTGGCTTAGGTTCAATGTTGATATTCCGATACGGCACTGACGAACAGAAAGAGAAATATCTCCCAGATCTCATCGCCGGAAGTGCGCTTGCAGGATTCGGGCTTACAGAACCTGATGGGGGAAGCGACGCAGGTCATCTTCGAACAACAGCGGTACGCGACGGGGAAGAATGGGTCATCAATGGCTCGAAAACCTTTATCACCAACTCTGGAACCTCAATTACCTCACTAGTGATCGTGGCTTGTATAACTGGTACTAAGGCTGATGGCTCGAAAGAGTTGAGCACGATTATCGTGCCAAACGGAACACCAGGGTTCACGGTTGAACCTTCGTATTTCAAAGTTGGATGGCACGCCTCGGATACCCATCCGCTCTCCTTCAATAACGTTCGCGTGCCAGCGGGCAATCTTTTAGGTGAAAGAGGACGTGGTTACGCCAATTTCCTCCATGCTCTCGATGAGGGTCGAATTGCCATTGCAGCACTGGCGGTAGGCGCGGCACAAGGATGCGTAGATGAATCGCTGCGTTACGCCAAAGAGCGAAAAACCTTCGGAAAGGCAATCGGAGATCATCAATCAATCGCATTTAAGATTGCGGAGATGCAGACAAGAACGCACATAGCCCGTCTTGCGTATTATCACGCCGCTCAACTCATGAGTGAGGGCAAAGATTTTAAAACTGCAGCATCGATTGCCAAGTTAGTGGCGAGTGAAGCAGCAATGGATAATGCTCGCGCAGCGACTCAAATCTTTGGTGGGTATGGATTTATGGATGAATATTCTGTTGCGCGACATTATCGTGATTCAAAGATTTTAGAAATTGGTGAAGGTACCAGTGAAGTACAGAAAATTCTGATAGCCCGCAGCCTGGGACTTCATGCAGAATGAATAGCAACGAGGAGTTACTCTACGAAGTCTCAGATGGAATCGCCACTATTACTATTAATCGGCCGAGCGCTCGCAATGCCATGAATGCAATTGTTCGTGATGGAATCCGAAAATCTGTTAATTTATTTACAAATGACGCCACTGCAAAAGTACTCATTATTACTGGCGCAGGAAATGTTGCTTTTAGCGCGGGTGCAGATCTCAAAGAGATGTCAGATCAAAAACTCACAATACCGCCGGACGATTTCATCCCCGATCTAAAGACACACAAGCCGGTAATTGCCTCAGTAAACGGTGTTGCACTTGGCGGAGGTTTTTTTCTCGCGCAGCAAGCTGATCTCGTTATTGCATCTACTCACGCTACATTTGGCATAACGGAAGCTCGTTATGGTCGAGGTGCCCCATGGGCCGCTCACTTGCCACTCATGACTCCGCCCCGAATCGCGCTTGAATTACTTTTGACTGCTCGTCCGATAACCGCGGTTAGGGCTCATGAAGTCGGACTTGTGAACTATGTTGTTAGTTCCGAAGAATTACAAAGCGCCAGTCAAGATCTTGCCCAACACATTGCGACAAACGCTCCACTATCAGTCGCGGCAGGGAAGGCTATGGTGCATCAGACCCTGGAAGACCTGCTTGGAGATGCGCGTCAGAAAGCAAACGTTCTTTGGGATCCTGTGTATCTGAGTGAGGATGCACAAGAAGGACCGCGATCATTCAAGGAGAATCGGGCGCCACATTGGCAAGGACGTTAATGCGTTCTTAGATCCAACTGATGTGAGCAGGTTCCCGCAGTATTAGCGCAACATCAGTGAGAAATTTTGAACCTTGAGCGCCATCGACGAGTCGGTGGTCGAAGGAGAGTGAGAGCGTCGCGACATGCCGAGCCACAATTTCACCGTTGACCACCCACGGGCGTTGGGCGACCGCACCTAGAGCAATGATGGCCGACTCACCTGGAGGCAAGATAGGCGTTCCTGCGTCAACGCCAAAGACGCCAATATTGGTGATAGAGAGGGTTCCACCCGCCAATGATTTTGGTTCAGTCCTCCCCGCACGAGCGACATTTACTAATTCCGCAATGGAATGGGCCAATTCTTTAAAACTCAATTCGTCAGCGTTCTTGATATTTGGAACGATTAATCCGCGATCGGTTGCGGTAGCAATGCCGAGATTCACATAATTTTTGAAGACGATCTCTTGAGACGCGTCATCCCAAGAACTATTTATCTGGGGGGTCTCGCGGGCCGCTACGCACATGGCGCGTGCGAGCAAAGCCAGAGGAGTAAGTCGAAGGTTTGCAAAATCTGGTTCTTGCTGGAACCTGGCAAGCATTTGTATTGATGCGCTGACATCTACCGTAATAAATTCCGTGACATGTGGTGCGGTAAAGGCGCTGGCCACCATTGCTTCGGCCATGACTTTTTGAACTCCACGAATCGGAATTCGGTTTTCACGTGGACCTTCAAATCGGGATTTGAATCGTGTTGCGGTATTTACTAAATTCTCAGAGAGAGCGCCTGCCGCCTTCTCTACATCTGATCGAGAAATCGAACCCTCAGGTCCTGTCCCCACCAAGCTAGTGAGATCGATTCCAAGTTCGCGTGCGAGTTTGCGGACGAGTGGCTTGGCTAGCGTGGATGGGTTGTGAGGAATAAGACCGATAACTGGCACCGAAACCGCTGAAGTGGTCGGCAAAACGGCACCGAAATTGCGCTGTCTTCTTCCGCGGGTATTTTCCTCAACATTGCGAGGACCAGACCCTACAAGTATTTGCGTTCGTTCAGATTCAATTTTCACCTCGTGTATGGGCTTCGACTCCGCCAACTGAATCCGAATAATAGATTTTCCTACCTTGACGATTTCTCCTTCTGGGGCAAGTAATTCAATGACGGTGCCGGCATAGGGACTTGGTAATTCAACTAGGGATTTAGACGATTCAATTTCAACCATGATTTGGTTGACCTCAATTTTTTGGCCTACGGAAACTTTCCATTGAACAATTTCCGCTTCCTCTAAACCTTCGCCAACGTCAGGCAGACGAAATTCAAAGACTTCTCGATCTACTTCGTCCATATCAGTACCCCATTACCTTTTCGACTGCGTCCAAAATTCGATCAGCATCAGGTAAATAATCATCCTCAATTCGACTAGGAGGATAGGGAGTGTCGTATCCAGTCACGCGCAGAATTGGAGCATGCAAGTAATAGAAGCAAGATTGCATAAGACAAAGGCCGATCTCTCCACCGACTCCTCCACTGCTTGATGCTTCATGAACAACGATTGCCCGCCCCGTCTTCTTTACTGATTCGATGAGCGTAGGAAGATCAAGAGGACTAAGCGATCTGAGATCAATTACTTCAAGCGACACACCATCCACTGCTGCCATTCGAGCGGCTTGTAAAGAGGTTGCGACCGTTGGTCCATAACTTAAGAGAGTACAATCTGAACCTTCCAGCACAACTCGCGCTTTATACATCGAAGGCGCTTCCGAGATATCTAACGTTGTATCGACTTCTCCCTTTTGATAGTAACGTCGCTTCGGCTCTAGAAAAATAACAGGATCATCACTAACAATCGCTTGCTGAATCATCCAGTATGCATCGCTTGGGTCAGCGCAGGTGACAACTCTGAGTCCTGGGGTCGAAGCGAAGTAAGCCTCGGGAGATTCGCCATGATGCTCAACTGACCCAATGCCACCACCGAAAGGCATGCGAATCGTGATGGGAAGAAAGAGCGCGCCTGCCGAGCGATAGCGCATCCTTGCGAGTTGCACGACAATCTGATCAAAGGCTGGATATACAAAGCCATCGAATTGAATTTCGACAACGGGGCGATAACCATAAAGGGCCAAACCAATCGCCGTTCCGACGATGCCGGATTCTGCAAGCGGAGTATCAATTACTCGCCCTTCGCCAAAATCTTTTTGCAGACCTTCAGTTGCTCGAAAGACTCCACCCAGTTTTCCTATGTCTTCTCCCATCAAAATCACCTTGGAATCTGCCTCCATGGCACGGCGGAGGCCCCGATTCACTGCATTCAAAAGGGTGAATTCTGACATCTCAATGCACTTCTCTCTCGGAGAGAATGACTTCAACTTCGCGTTTTTGTTCATCAATCCGAGCATCAGAGCCGGAATAAACATGGTTAAACATCGAGAGTGCATCCGGGTTTGGTAGCTCGCGACACTCCACGCGCATTCTTTCGGCGAGGGAATCGGCCTTCGCGGCTAGCTCGGTTTCAAATTCCACTTTCAGGATGCCGTTATTGTGTAAATAAATTTTCAGGCGATCAATCGGATCTTTCTCCCGCCAAAAATCATCATCACTTCCGGCTCGATATTTAGTGGGGTCATCAGAAGTAGTGTGCGCGCCCATTCGATATGTCACTGCTTCAATCAAAGTGGGACCTTCTCCAGATCTTGCGCGATCCAACGCCTCCGTCGTAACCGCGTGACAAGCAATCACGTCATTTCCATCTACACGAATTCCGGGAAGTCCGAATCCCTTTGCTCGTTCGGACAGATGGATCGAACTTTGACGTTTTGTGGGTTCGGAAATGGCCCACTGATTATTCTGGCAAAAAAAGACTATAGGTGATTTGTAAGTCGTAGCAAAAATAAATGCTTCATTAACGTCACCTTCACTCATGGCGCCGTCGCCAAAATATGCCACGACTGCTTGATCGGTTTCTGGGTTACCTGTTCCAATCCGCCCCGCTAGATGTGCACCCATTGCGTATCCCGTTGCATGTAATGCATGAGCCCCGATAATCACTTGATATCCGTACATTCGGTGAAAATTCGCATCCCAAGGTTGATGCATTGTTCCGCGCCAGAATCTCAGCATCTCAACAGGATCTACTCCGCGACACCAAGCAACACCATGTTCGCGATAAGTCGAGAAAACATAATCTTGAGATTTGAGCGCTCTTCCGGAACCGATTTGTGCTGCTTCTTGACCTAACAACGGTGCCCATAATCCAAGTTCACCCTGTCGTTGCAATGCGGTCGCTTGTTCATCAAGTTTTCGGATCAGAACCATGTCTTGATACAGGCTTAGGAGTGCCGCGTCGTTCAACGTCGATTGGTATCGGGGATCTGAAATAAGAGTGCCAGTGCTGTCAATTAGTTGAACGATGCGATCTTGCAGATCCATCTTGCCTCCGAGATTGTTCATCGTCAGAACTGGGATTGAGGGTCCGATGATGCTAACTCTCACTATCCCAGGGGTACAATAGCCAGCACTTATACTGTGCCAATGGTGCACTTAAGGAGAGAATAGCGACGGTATAAGGGGGATTTAGGTGTCACTAGACCACATTGATTGCGCCATCTTGAGTGAACTGCTCCAAAGACCGCGAGCCGGTGTGCGCGATTATGCCCGCACTCTCGGACTTGCCCGCGGAACCGTCCAAGCAAGACTTGATCGGATGACGGAGCAAGGTGTCATCGCAGATTACGCGCCGCAAATCAGCCACACCGCCCTCGGATTTCCGGTGCTTGCATTTGTGCATATTCAATTACAGCAGGGCATTCTCGAATCTTTTTCCAGAAAATTAGTGTCGCTTGCTCAAGTTGTGGAGGCTCATTCGATGACCGGCGATGCGGACGTGCTCTGTCGTGTGGTCGCACGTGACAATCGAGACCTCGAGGCGGTTATTCAAGCAATACTGAATCTTGAAGGCGTGGTTCGAACTCGTTCTGAAATCGCGTTGAGTGAAAGAGTCCCGCGTCGTGACGAAACATTGTTGAAGCAATTATCTAAACTTGCCCCGCGAAGCGCTCGGACTGGCACATCTACTACTTAAGAGTCAGTGCAGGTTGAAAGAAGTATCTACAGTCCAGAAGCCGCCGGGCCATTCCATTCACACGAGGTCCTTGCAGTTTGATTTTTTACGTCTGAAACTACGACTAGTAATTTCAAATGCGTCGCCTTCAAGAAATTATGATATTTTCGGTTCAAATAAATTGAACTTGAATTAACTTTCTTGTCTTCACCTTGGACTACACCTTTACCGATTAGATTCTCACCTATTGACTTTGTCTCATCCGAAATATCATAAAATTTATAAAATCCTTTTTTGCCATACCACGACATGACAGCTTTGGGCTTAAAAAAGACCACAGTCCCTTGATGATCCAAAATTCTAGATAAGTTACATTGCCAGGACACCGTCGGTTTTACGAAGTCTGAGTTTGCGGCCATCGCTGGGACGGCCAGAGGAAACGCGAGAGCGCAACTTATTGCTGAAACTACTATCAACTTTCGCACTCTAAAAGTGTAATCCACTCATACTCAAAGGGGAATAGTAACTACGTGGCAAGTATTGGGAGATTGAGCGTAAAACTTCTCCTGCTTGCTCATTCTCTTACCTATCCTCTTACGCCTATATTTATGTCTCATTACATTCGGGGACGAGGAAGAAAAGTGAAGATCAAGAAAATCGATGTGTTTCAAAAGACCTATTCGATGGTTGGCGGAAAATTCGTCATCTCTGGTGGGAAAGTCGCAACGAAACAAGACTCCACGATTGTGCGAATTGAAACAGAAGATGGGTTGGTAGGTTGGGGGGAGCAGTGCGTCTTTTCTCCAAGCTATCTGGTAGCACACGGTGAAGGAGCTCGAGCTGCCATTGGTTTACTAGCCCCGTCGGTCATTGGGATGGATCCCGCGATACCAGAATTGATTTTTGCGCAAATGGAATCGACCATGAAGGGGCATTACTACGCAAAGGCAGCCATCGATATCGCGTGCTGGGATCTTTTTGGGAAATCAGTCGCCATGTCTTTGAGTGATCTGCTTGGAGGGACTCATCGGAAAGAGATTCCGCTTTATGCCCCCATAAGTATGGGGTCTCCCGAAAAGATGGCAGTAAATTGTGAGAAATGGATCGCAAAAGGTTACAAGCGTTTCCAAATGAAAGTCGGGGGAGATTTTCTTTCTGATTTATCTAGAGTCCACGCCTGCATGCAGGTCTTGGGAGATGCAGAAAAAACTATTTTTGATGCCAACGGAAATTGGTCTCAGCATGAAGCGATCCGAATTGTCACCGCTTTGCAGGGGCTCGACATTTATATAGAACAACCTTGCGCGTCAATGGAGGAGAGCGCTCGTGTAAGACGACACGCGCTTCAGCCCTTCATTCTGGATGAAAGTTTGTTGACCAGTCAGGACATTTTGAAAGCCCATGAATCTGACGCAATGGATGCCGTGATGCTGAAAATATCCAGATTTGGTGGAATCACTCCGATTAGAAAGGCGCGAGATCTGTGCATGCAACTTGGACTCGGATTAAGCATCGAAGATTCCGGCGGTGGCGACATTGTGACTGCCGCAATGGCGCATCTCTCTGCAAGCACCCCAGAAAAATATTTCGTTAATGGTTTCTTCACTGGTTCGATGGTCGAAGAGCGAATTAGCGAATGGGGATGTCGTAACTCTGGCGGACTCGGCTATCTTCCCGAAGGACCCGGTCTTGGAATTGCCGTCAACGAGAACCTCCTTGGACCGATAGTTGCGAGTTACTCATAAAGCCATCCCGCTCTGAGATATTTGGCCCCGGAGTACGCTGAGTTTGTGGTCACTTCAAAACGCCAGCGATTTTGGGAAAGAATCTGGGCCAGTTCGATTTTGTTATACACGATTGCCGCAACGTTCATTGTGTGGCGAACTCTCAGCAAGTATGGAGTAAATTCAATAGCTTTCTTTGTCATTGACGCGGTTACCTCGTGGACTTATGGGATTTCAACCGCACGTCTATTGCTGGCGGTAATAAAGAAGGAATGGAAAGTCAGTCGGAAGTGGGCATGGGCAGCAGCACTAAGTTTTATTCTTCCTCAACTTTACATACTTGTTTCTGCTCGGCATGCGCCTAAAAGTGTGTACATCATTGTGCTCTGTGTAATCGCTGGACTCACGCTCTTTGTAGGTGGATCGCTTCTTCTCCAGATTAGAAAGACGCGCAAAAGTACTACTGCCTGATTGCCTTCAGAGAGAATTCTCTTCTTCCCAAGTCTTGTTTAGTAATGCGATACTAAAGAGATGTATGTTCCGAAGTCCTTTGAAGTTACTGACCTTGCAGAGATTTCGCGATTCGTCAGTTCTGTGCGAGCTGCGGATTTGGTGACTATGCGATCAGATGGCTTTCCGGTAGCAACTCTTTTACCTTGCATTTGGAAGGGTCTTGATATCGAGAACCATTCGTTGGGAAAGCTCGTTATGCATATGTCAAAAGGCAATGAGCAGTGGAAATCGATCAAATTCGGCACTCTCGGGCTAGCGATAGTGCATGGACCGCAAGCCTATATTTCACCCTCAAATTACGAAGGAAAAGATACGGATCATAAAGTGGTTCCCACGTGGAATTATCAGAGCGTGCATTTATCCGGAACTGTTGAAATAAGTGATGATGTGAGTTTGCTCCGAGAAATCGTGGCTGACCTAACTCATTTCCACGAAGATGACAGGGATGTGCCATGGGATATCGATATGGCAGAGCCCGAGTATCTTCAAGCGCAATTGCGCGCAATTGTCGCAGTCACACTTCACATCTCATCAGTTGAGGCAAAGTACAAGTTGAGCCAGAACAGGAGCCTTGCCGATCAAGAAATGGTGAGGTCAGATTTGCTGAATTCAGATGACCAGGAAGAACGCGAAATTGCAAAACTTATGCCGTGGAAGAATTCGAATCGGTAAGAATTATGCGCCCTAAAGCCTCTCTCACTGGGTAATTGCGAAGAGGTTCGCTAGCGGGTCCAGTTTCGGGAGCGCCAGTAATTTTGTTGAAAATTGAATTATGACAATTGCAAATTAACTTAGGACCTTCGAGTTCTACGGGACAGGTTTCATGAGTGCAGTTAACATCGAACGCTATGAGCCTGCCTTTATCGCGAGTGATAATAAAGCCCTTTCCCTTAGCCCGTGAGTCGCTCGGGTAAAAAATACGTGTCTCTCCATTAGGAACATCACTCGATGCTGCTAAATCAATTTCAAAAGAATTAACCGCTACAGCCGTTTGTGTTGGGGTGGGAGTTGGTGTTGGCGAAGCAGATGGTGGCGGTGTGGCACTTGGGCTTGGAGATGACGTCGCCTTAGGAGTTGGCAAGGCAACTCCCTTGTTCCAAATTATCTTTTTACCAGATTTTAAAGCGGTGTACTTCTTTCCGCGCCAGATAATTGTCTGACCCACTTTGGTTGGCTTGAGTGAAGGACCAACGGCTGCAGATGCCCCGGAGATTCCCACTTGAAGCAAAAGAAGCCCTGCAATTGAAAGGAAACTCTTTCTGCTTAACTCAGCCATCTGGAGTTCCCCTATTCCAAGCAATTCATATCAATAAATGTGAGTCTGCTAAAAAGTATTTGTAAGAATTATGCGACCCAACTCTTCTCGTACTGGGTAAGTTTTCAGAGGGCGAACTGAAGGCCCACTCACGGGGATACCAGTCTTAGGGTCATAAGCAGACAAATGGCAAGCACATAAGAGCAATGGCATGCCAATCCACACCTGGCAGCCTTCGTGAGTACAGATTGAATCAAATGAAATCAGAACCGAATCATTACGTGTTACAAAGAATGATTTATTTTGGGCGTGAGGATCTTTTGGAAAGAAGACCTGCGTCATCCCTTCAGGCACTTCTTCCGAAGCGGCAAGATCTATGTCGAAGGTTCCGTGCACCTCTGGCGGTGGAATTGGTTTTGGCTTAGCAATCGCAACACCCTTGTTCCACACGAGTTTCTTGCCGGATTTAATTGCTGTGTACTTTTTCTTTCGCCAAATGATTATTTGCCCAAGTTTGGTCGGCTTCAGGGTCGGGCCAGTTGCGGCATTTGCGAATGGGGAAACCAACTGGAGGAGCGCAGCGCCTGATAGGGCGAGAAAACTTTTCCTGTTCATAAAGAGCACGATCCAAGAATAGTCGCCATAGTAAGAAGGGCTAGGCCGCAGGGGTTTCTATCCCATCACACTTACACGCCGAATGTGACGCGAGTCATTGAGATAGCCGAAAAAGCACCAAAGAGAAGTGAGGAGAAAATCTATTGGGTTGCAATCGAAATGTGGCTAACCTTTCATATATGAGAACTTCAGTGATTGTTGCGGGCGCCCGAACTCCGATCGGGAAATTTAACGGCGCTTTAAGTGAATTTAGCGCTCCTGCACTAGGTGGCATTGCGATTAAAGCCGCCATAGAACGCGCAGGAATAAGTGCCAGCAAAGTGCAATATGTGATTATGGGACAGGTATTACAAGCTGGGGCTGGTCAAGGTCCGGCACGTCAGGCCGCACTCCACGGTGGCATAGCGATGGATATTCCTTCTATTCTTGTTAACAAAGTCTGCCTCTCCGGACTGAACGCGATTGCCTTGGCAGATCAGTTAATACGCCTTGGTGAATTTGATGTGATTGTTGCGGGTGGAATGGAATCAATGACGCGTGCACCACATCTTCTACTAAATTCGAGATCCGGATTCAAATTAGGCGACGTAACTATGAAAGATTCGATGACCTTTGATGGACTTTTCTGCAGTATCGACCAAATAGGTATGGGGGATGCCACCGAGGGATACAACTCTCGCTATTCAATTTCGCGCGAAGATCAAGATCAATTTGCTTATCAATCTCACCAACGAGCCGTCGCAGCGCAAATCAATGGCGTCATCGCTGAAGAAATTGTCCCAGTTGAACTCAAAGATAGAAAAGGAAATATCACGCTCTTTGCACAAGACGAGGGTGTTCGAGGAGACACATCCATAGAGACTCTCACAAAACTTAAGCCGGCTTTTGCATCTAGCGGAACTATAACCGCCGGATCTTCTTCACAGATTTCAGATGGAGGCGCGGCAGTCGTAGTTATGTTAAAGGAAAATGCCATCGAATTGGGGATTGATTGGCTATGCGAAATTGGCGCTCAGGGGATGGTCGCTGGTCCGGATGCCTCTCTTCATGAGCAACCTGCTAATGCAATTAAATTAGCAGCACAGAAGGAAGGTATTGGACTCGACAAATTTGATTTTGTTGAGATCAATGAAGCCTTTGCCGCGATTGGAATCGCGTCTACTCAGGCCCTTGGGGTTCGTCCAGAGGTAGTGAACATTGATGGTGGTGCGATAGCGATCGGGCATCCGCTTGGAATGTCAGGGGCACGTCTCGCATTGCACATTGCTTATAAGCTCAAAAATAAAGGTAGTGGTTATGGAGTTGCCGCTTTGTGTGGTGGTGGCGGGCAAGGCGATGCGCTTATTTTCAAGCGCTAAGTATTCAAATTTCAGGTTTCGTCCACCGCGAATTCTGGTTGAGTTTTCTCGCGAAGTTCTTCGATAGTCACACCGGGCGCTCGCTTCCGAAGAACTAATCCGTTCTCGGTAATATCAAACATTGCAAGATCGGAGATAATTCGATCAACCACCTTTACTCCAGTCAGTGGCAGCGAACACTTGTTAACGATCTTGGGTGAGCCGTCCTTTGCAACGTGCTCGGTCAAGACGATTACTCGTGGTGTTCCGGCAACGAGATCCATCGCTCCACCCATGCCTTTGACCATCTTTCCCGGGATGGTCCAGTTTGCGAGGTCACCCTCGCCCGATACTTCCATGGCCCCGAGAATTGCAACTTTAACGTGTCCACCGCGAATCATTGCAAACGAAATCGAGGAATCGAAGATCGCAGCGCCTTTAAGGAGCGTAACGGTTTGCTTGCCAGCATTAATAAGATCTGGGTCCTCTTCGCCTTCAAAGGGAAATGGGCCCATGCCTAGAATTCCATTTTCGCTTTGAAGAGTGACTGAGACCCCGGCGGGCAAATTGTTCGCAACTAATGTGGGGATGCCGATACCGAGATTTACATAATCGCCATCTTTTAGCTCAGTTGCGGCGAGAGCTGCCATCTCATCTCTTGTCCAGGCCATGGTCTCTATCCTTTTACTTGTAAAAGTGGGAACACTACGACGTCACGACGACGGGGCGTGGGCGCACGGTGCGCTGTTCAATGTATTTCTCGCGATCAGTTGTTCGAATCAGGCGCTGTACGAATACTCCTGGCGTAATCACATGATTAGGGTCGATCTCGCCTGGTTGAACAATAATTTCTGCCTCAGCAACCGTCATGATTCCCGCTGCTGCTACAAGCGGATTGAAATTTCTAGCTGTATAGCGATAAACCAAATTTCCCTCAGAGTCTGCTTTGTATGCATGAACAAGCGCAACATCTGCAACTATTGCTCGTTCTTGAACATAGAGCTCGCCGTCGAACTCTTCGTGAGGCTTGCCTTCTGCCACGAGTGTGCCGACGCCAGTCTTGGTATAAAAGGCGGGGATCCCCGAACCACCACATCGAAGTCGTTCTGCCAAGGTGCCTTGTGGGCTGAATTCAACTTCAAGTTTGCCAGCTAAAAATTGCTCAGCAAAAAGTTTGTTCTCTCCAACATACGATGCAATGACCTTCTTGACTTGACCATTTTCTAGAAGAAGGCCCAAGCCCTTTCCATCAACTCCCATGTTATTTGATACAACTGTGAGATCCTTTACGCCTGAATCCTTCACGATATCGATGAGATCCGATGGAATTCCTGACAAACCGAATCCTCCGACTGCAAGAATCATGCCGTTCCTTAGGACACCGTCGAGTGAATGCGAAATATCTTCATACACCTTAGCCATGGATACGCTCCTACCAAGAGAATCCAGCCACTGTATGGCTAGGAGTTACGCCTGAATGCTAGGCGTGTGTTCGGTATGTGTCTACAGGCAGTGACCAAACCAACACTGATTTCCAAAGGGTTGAAGCCCGTACACTTTGGGAGGCATAGTTCATTTATGCTTGCAAATTCCGTGCCAACACGAAATCACCACTGATAGTTGTGGCGGTGATGACCACAACATCTGAATCGCTTGCACTAAGTGATGCATGTGAATCTAAGGCGATTTCAGATTCCATATCACCACTGACGCTCTTTCCGTCCATATCAATCTCCAAACCCGGAGCAACATGTACAGTGATATCTCCACTTACGGTCTTTAGCGAGTAATGACAACTAGAAAAAGTTCGTGTCGTGATATCTCCAGAGATAGATTTTATTTCACAATGACTCGTTGGATTTTGAATTACTGAGATATCACCAGAAACTGACTCAATCCTTAAATTCTCCAAGCGCTGTGCAATTTCAATATTAGCCGAAACAAGCCTAGCTTTGAGCGAGCTTGCTTTAGGTAATTTAATTAAAATGTTAAGATCGTGTGAGCGTCCGGCGAAATTACGCCAAAACCTTTTGTTCTCATATCCGACCTTGATATCGATGCCTCTGCCATTAGCAGTTATCTCTATCAGATCGGCGAATTCTTGAGCCTTCTCTGAGTTTCCGGAAACTTCTATGTGGCACCTGCTATCGGGAGACTCTAAAACTCTCACATCGTCAGAAGTGGTCTGCACCGAGACCTCTGGGTTTTCTATCTGAAAAATTTCGCTTCGCAAGACATTCGCATATGTGGTTTTCATCTTTAACTTCTCCCCTTTCCTTTAAGTTGGCGACCACCCAGTGCTATGGTCACGCTTCCGCGTTCACTGGCTTTTAAAAGCCAAGAATTTAAAGAAACACCTTCTTTGCTCGCCGCCTTTTCAATTCGTGATTTCAAATCCTCTGGGAGTCTCAAGGTGATTCGCGCATTCAAGTCCGAGAATGTTTCCTTGCCCGCGAAGTCGTCGTGACTATAAACGAACTCAACATCATCTCCGGTGAAGCGCGCTTCCACATGGGTGCCGGGAATTTGGTCTTTCAATTCCCCAGCAATTTCTGTCAACGCTTCCATTAGGCGGGCACGTAGAACTGGCGAAAGTGCGGGAATCAAGCGTGAAACAGCGGTTTCCAACTCCGACCCACCAAGCTTTCCGAGCGCCTCCAGATCCTTGGAAAGTAGATCTACAAACTTCGACATCTTCATGGCATCATAATGACATCACTATGATGTCATTGTCAAGTCGCGTGATAAATGGTTTTTCGTACGTGAATTTGCCAGGTTGATTAACAGTATTGTTGGGCTTCATGCGTCCGTAGCTCAACGGATAGAGCTTCTGACTTCGGATCAGAAGGTTGGGGGTTCGAGTCCCTCCGGGCGCACTTTTTCATTGGCGTGTTCGGATGAACTCATTTCAGGAATTGAAAGATCTCTTTGAGAATACGGCGTGAATGTGCATAACTACCTATCCAAGATATTGATTACGTCTAAGCATGCGTACAAGCGGTTATAGCGACCGCCTGTCACTTCTCTTAAGACACCAAGATCAATAAGTTTTTGAATTGCTGAAATTGCAGGAGGAGGCGTGACGCCGTACATATTGGATACCGTCTTGGCGGTGAATACCGGGACGGCAATGAGTTCTTCAGCGAGTTGAACCACCACGCCGCGTTCTTTCGCATTTTTAAGTTTTTGGAGTAGTTCCTTTTGGAATGTCATCAATTCATCGATTCTTTGCATTTCGTGCGCTACTTGGCCGATTATGGCTTCGGCAAAGAATGAAACCCATCGATCGAAATCCCCCTTTTGTGACAGTAGCAATAGTTCGTTTTTGTATTTCTCTTTGTCGTTATTGAACCATTCAGACAAATTTAGAAGTGGGGGATTTACCAAACCCATTTCAACAAATTGGAGAGATATAACTAATCTTCCAATTCTCCCATTTCCATCAGCGTAAGGATGCAAAGTTTCGAACTGGTAATGTCCTAAGGCCATTATGATTATCGGTGAGAGATCATCAGTTTCATTGATCCATTTTTCCCATTCGTTATATCCACATAACATCTGTGTTACTGGCGGCGGGATGAAACGCGCCATCTCCACCGGTTTTGAATCGTCACCGATAATTACTTGGCCAGTTCGGGTTACTCCTTGGTTAATTTTCCCGCCAGTGGTTCCTTCTACTGTTATCCCCTGAAGTTCTGAGAGAATGCTGATACATATTGGTTTCGTTTTAATAAGCTCGAGTCCGCGATATGCTGCACGAATGTAGTTTCGAATTTCCTTTACTGCAGCCGAGATATTTGTTTCGTCGACGAAATCGCCCTCAAGAATTTCCTGTAGCGGAGCGTACGTACCTTCAAGAGCCGAAGTGCTTTTAGCTTCCCGTGCCAGGGATGGTTTTAAAAGGATTTCTGGCTTCGGCAATCTCTTGACACACTGTTGCAATTGGCCGACTGCTACAGACGCTGTTGAAACTAGGGCGTGCGTTTTATTGCTGAGTTGTATAGCGTGCGGTAGATCTTTGGGCACGAATGCGTAGTGGTTGTAGTACTCATCCCTTCTAGCGTTGTGACCCGATATCTGGACCAAAGAACCCATCTCGGGCGAGGTGAATTGAGAGATATCCACAGGGTTTTTGCCTCCTTGGGCTAAAGTCCTATAAATCCACAGGTTCAAATTATAGTATAGCTCGGTAACCTTTAAATTACATCCTTGAATTTATAGTTTGTGTCTCAGGGACTCCTAAGCTTATCTGTGCGACTTGGCTATTTGATCAACGTTCAAAGCGGGGAATCAAACGCCCATAATTGGAAAAGTTAATGCTCACGTGTTCATTGCGGCAGTGGCATGGCCGTGAACGACATTCTGCTAGAGGGCAACCGTTGATTCCCAGTGCCCAGTTTCATCCCTTCGGGCGCACTCGTGACCTGCGACCAACTACTTATCATCGGCACTGATTATGTCGCTAAATCTCAAGAGTGACGGAAATGTCATTGTGAGTGAGTCTTTCCTTAACTGAATGGACCCCTGCGCCGAGTCGGAGAAAAGCGGATTTCAAGAAGATGTAATTGGCTCTTCAGCGATCACCTTTGCGAATAGGGATACACCAATAAGCATTGCGCCCGGAATGAGCAAGGCGATGGAAAGTGAGAGCCATTGAGCTGTCCAGGCAATGATGGCTTTTACGACGAAAGTTAAGACATTATTTACGACGCCGAGTTGGCCAACCACGACTCCGCCAGGCGAATCCGATGCTCGATTGGCGGCATTGAGGAATATAGGACCAAGAAACGATGAGCCAAATCCTCCAATAAGGAAGCCAAGGCATGTGAAAAAGAATGCTAACCACGGATGGCTCTTACCGAAGAAGTGGCTAAGCGTGATACCAGCAATGAATGAGCTTCCACCAGTGATTCCGGCAATACGCACCAACTTCTCAATTGGATTATGGCCACTAAATCGGTGGATGGTTAAGCGTCCAGCGATCATTGCAAACATAAAGCAGATGTAAGGAATCGTTGCCAGTCCCGCATTGAAGTGGAGATCTTCCTTTGTATAAATCGTTGCCCAGTCGCCTGAAGAAAATTCAAGCTGAATACCCATCAACATTCCTATGCTGATGGGCCAGTTCACATGGAAATTCCGAAAGATTTTCGTGAATGGGCTTTCGTCAGAAGTCGATGCATTCGGTTGTAATGAGAAAGGTTGCATCTGCCTTATTAGCCCCGCCATGACCAGGAAAGAGAAACCTTCTAGGAGATCAATATGCCAAACGAGCGGGACGTGCCCGGTTAGAACGCCACTTAAAAGCAGAGTTAGGAGCGCTCCTAAACTCCAAAGACCAGCAGCTTTTGGGACGAGGACTTTGCCAATTCTTTCTTGTTCATGTAGAGCTTGTGCATTTACGGAGATATGAAATGCGGCCACGAAGATACCGCAGAATAAATTTGAGATGAGAAAGATGGAGACTGATGCCAAATGCACCATGAGCCCGACGAGCGAGGTATAGCCAAGCGATGCAATAATCATTACAAACGTCGTTCCGAAGCGATGGACTATATGTCCGACAACCAGCAGTGAAACTACCCCACCGATTGCTCCAATGCTCATTACCGTTCCGAATTCCCCGTTAGAAAGATGAAGGTTTGCTTTTACTTCAGGGAACCGCGCGATCCAGCCCATAGTGCTAAAACCAAATAAGAAAAAGAGCGCGAAGATATTCGTTTTGCCACGAGTTTGCGTCATATTGTGAAGAGCTCAAATATTAACGATTGTGTTTTTATTTCACTTGGTCCGAAAGAGAGTGCGGTTCCGTTCTCAATTGCCTTTGCTATGCCGCCTGATGAAAAACTAGAAAATGGTTCAAGCCCTATGTTGTAGTGCTTTCCAAACCACGGTGCCTCTGTTGAATATCCGTATTCTTGCCAGTACCAAAGATAAGGAAAAATGGTCTTATCCCAGCTCACTTCTACCGCCATGGATCTACTTGGAGTCTCGACCCGATACCAACCCGATGGGAAATTGTGTACGTAGAGCATCTCGCCTGGAGTACCAAAAGGCGGGAGTATCGAGAAGTCAATCTGCTCACCGTTTGCGCTCTTACCGGTTGGCCACGAAAACTCTTCCGAGGATCCGACTCGCCTAACGGGAACGTCCGGGCCGTAATCGTGAGGCAACACGCTTGAATGTTCACCAACCCTAATTTTACTATCTTCAGAAAGGAATGGCGCTCCAAAAGTAAAGTGAAAACCCCACATGGCTTTATGTTCTTCACTAGACAAATTAGTAATGCGTTCTAGAATCTCACATTTAGTTGATCCACTGCGGAGGGTAAAGATTTTTTCCACCTTAAAAGGTAATTTCTTGGTCAGCACAAAAAACTTAACCCTCACACAGTCTGAATCGTCTTCCAAAACTTCATAATTCCAAGGCAAAATTGAAACCTCTGCATGCTGTCCAAACGTCATTCCCTCAGATTGCGATGGGGGACCACCATTAGGGAAAATCGTTTGCCATCCACCTGGATACTCGTCCATGAAGGAGTTGACATCATCTTTAGGAACCAATGGGAGGGGGTTGCCGCGAACCCCAGTTGAAGTTTGCCAGGCAAAATCTAAATCTAAGGGTTTGTACAAGAATTCAACAACATCCGCACCTCGACCTGCCAGCACGGTCATTCGAATGAGTTCATTTTCTAAAACGACAGCAGAGAGTCGTCCGATCGTAAGGCGAGTCGTCACACGAGCTCCAAAGTTTCTCGCCTTGACTGGAGTCTCGAAGAATTCAGCCATTGAAAGCGGCACTCGCTGGTCCAGAGTAAGGCAAACCCTCGACTATCAATGTCAATCCACTGAGCGGGTATTTCTCTACATCTTGCTCGCCAGCGGCCGAGGTCACTATGAGTTTGTCGGCTGCAAAAGTGCACGACGACGGACGTTTGATGGGCAAGTTAATAGTTGCGAAGGGATTTCCATCTGGAGTAAATACTTCTAAACGAGCCCCGTCCCACATCGCAACAAATATTAGCCCATCATCGGTAATCGTGAGGCCATCTGGGAGCGAGCCATCATCAGGAAATCGCACCAGCGCCACCCTGTTGCTTATCTCAGCTGTGTCTTCGTCAAAATCGTAACGCCACAAAAGGCGTTGCATGCTGTCGACTAAGTAAAAACTCTTATTATCCGGACTCCATCCCAACCCGTTAGGAAGGGTTAGCCCTGTCTCCATGATGCGCATTGAAAAATCGACTTGAAGGAGGTGGAGTTGTCCTACCCCGTCAGAGAAGTCGATTGCATTACTGCCTGCCCAGAATCGTCCGCGCGAATCAACTTTCGCGTCGTTCATGCGTTGATCCTTTGGCAGAAACTCAATCTCAGTCGAATAATTTCCGACCGTATCCAGAGACGCAAATCCTTCTTTTACTGCGGCAAAATAACCACCAGTTCTACGCTCAACGATCGCGCCAATAATGGTGGGAACATAAAAAGTACTTGATTCAGAGCCATTATTAAGTCCAACTTGATGCCATTTACCACCTGCAATGTCGACCCAAGAAACAATGCCTGTTCTTGAATTCCAGATGGGACCTTCGCCGCAATCAGAACGATCCTGAGAGATCGGATGAATCTTGATTGTCACATTCAATTCTAACTTCTGAACTCTTTAATAAAAAGACGACGCCACTGGTGGAGATCAATAATTTATCTGGGAAAGGGTTGCGGCCTCACCATAATGAAGGTTGAGTTTATCTACTAGAAAAGGAGAGAGAATGCGTCCAGGATTTGGTCAATTTCAAGTCGCAAGTGAAGAGTACTTGTTGTTCGCTCAGCAATTCGGAGCAACTGATGTGCTCTTTAATACACCATTAATTCCGGGAGATAATGGCCGCTGGCAATTGCAAGATCTTGTTAAATTGCGTCTGCGAGTTGAACAGTTCGGCCTTTCATTGACAGCGTTAGAAAATGTACCTCCTAATTTTTACGATCACATTATGCTCGGTGGTCCAAAACGTGACGAGCAAATTGAAAACATGATATTTACTGTTCGAAATATTGCGCGCGCCGGGATTCCGATTTTTGGTTACAACTGGATGCCATCGCATGTATGGCGAACCCCACCCGTAGCAATTCGGGGCGGAGCCCTTGCTACCGCTTTTGATGAAAATCTTGTAAAGAATTACCCCTTAACTCATGACCGCGAATACAGCGAGGAAGAGATGTGGGCCAACCTCGAATATTGGATCAAGATAATCACGCCTATCGCTGAAGAAGAGGGCATTCGTCTGGGTATTCATCCGTGCGATCCCCCAGTGGAGAAGCTGGGCGGAATACCGCAGCTATTGCGGAGTTTTGAAGCATATAAGCGGTTAGTCGAGATCTACCCCAGCGACTCCAACGGAATCGAATTTTGTCAAGGAACCTTCGCGGAGATGAAGGAAGACATATACGAAATGATTCGATATTTCGGTGAACGAAAAAAGATTCTTTACGTTCACTATAGAAATGTTTCTGGAAAAGTTCCAGTTTTCTACGAGGAATTTGTAAATACTGGGTACGTAGATATGTATAGGGCCATGAAGATCTATCACGAGGTCGGATTTGATGGTTTCTTTATCGATGATCATGTTCCGCACACTCATGGAGACACCCCTTGGGGTCATAGGGGCAGAGCATTTGCGAATGGCTATATTCAAGCGATGATTGAGGCGGTGAAAAAAGAATCATGAGAGTCGTTATTACGGGTGCAATCGGGCTTCTCGGAAGAGTGGCGACGCAATGTTTGGTTGATTCTGGACATGAGGTGTTGGCGGTAGATCGCGCAGTGGGACCTGTCCCGCAGGGAGTTGAGCTTCGAGTTGGAGATTTGGAAGACTTGAGTTTTGTACAGGAAACTATAAATGGCGCAGAAGCAGTGGTGCATTTGGCCGCTATCCCGAATCCCCTCCCAGGAAAAGAATATGGGGTTTTCCGTAACAACGTCTTAAGTTCTTTTGCGGTGTTCAATGCGGCTGCGGAGGCGGAGTGCAAAATCGTTGCATACGCTTCAAGTCTTTCAATTTACGGAACCGCGTGGTCACCTGAATGGACTTCACCTCAGTATGTTCCGGTGGACGAAGGGCACCCGCTTGTGTACTCGGAAAGTTATGCATTAAGCAAGGAAGTGGCTGAACTCACCGCACTTGATTGGTCGCGTCGCTCGAACACAACTTTTGTTGGTTTTAGATTTCCATACACAAACAGCGCCGAAGATCTTTTGAATTGCGCACGACTTTTGAAAACTGAAGATCCTGTATTTAATCCAAGAGCAGCAAAGATCCTTTGGGCTTATCTTGATAGCCGTGATGCCGCGATTGCTTTGGAACTCACAATTCGAAGTGACCTTAAAGGGTCGAAGGCTTATAACTTTGCCGCTCCCGAAACAATGGCATCGAGAAGCACTGAAAGTCTCCTGGCGCAATATCACTCGCATTCAATCCTGAAAGGAGACTTTTCAGGATTTCAAAGCCCTGTCTCTTCGGACCTCTGGTTGAATGAAATGAAATACCATCCGCAATTTTTGATTGATCGGACCATGATCTAATCCACTCCGCTTGCACCTGTCTGTGAGCACGCGGATAATGGCAACGTGCAGGAGTTCACAGATTTTTTAGCAAAACAA
Source organism: Actinomycetes bacterium (assembly GCA_025363635.1). Taxonomy (GTDB): domain Bacteria; phylum Actinomycetota; class Actinomycetes; order Nanopelagicales; family Nanopelagicaceae; genus QYPT01. Next base: position 2,495 of record JANYDL010000037.1, on the reverse strand, counting down.
TCGCCTTTTGATGCCCTGTCGACATCTGACATCGAAAAATTGGCCGGGAAAATAGAAGTTGAGTACTTCGGTCTGGGAACGGTGATTGTTACGGCTGCCTCAGAACCGCTAGATCATATTTATGTTGTTCGCACTGGCTCGGTCGAAGTCCTTGATCGTGGGAACGTAATCGACCTATTGGGCCCGGGAGATACATTCGGCCACATTTCTGTTTTGACGGGCCTCCCACCTCAATTTTCTGTTAGGGCAGCAGAGGATTGTTTGTGTTATCGAATGCCGGACCCACGTACTGTTGCAGAGGACACCTCGGCTCTTCAGTTTGGACACTTCGGAACCGTTGTTACCAGACGTCGCCTCACCGCAAATGCAGTGATGTCTGATACTCAATCTAATGTCACGAGATATATGCGCAAGATCGTTTGGTGCGATGCTTCGGACAGTATCCGTGAAGTAGCCCGCGCAATGAACGAATACGAACAATCATGTGCCCTCATTCGAAGTGGAAATGAATTAGGTCTTATAACTGACCGTGACTTTCGACGTCGCGTGGGTTCAGGAGAGATAAATATTGACTCTGAAGTGAGACTGATTATGAGTTCCCCAATAATCACCGTTCCGCATAATCTGACACTGGCTTCTGCCTTTCTTGAAATGGTCGAATCGGGTGTCCATCATCTTGTTGTAACTGATGACCAAGATAAACCCATTGGGGTAGTGCGAGCTATGGATTTGGCTTCGGTTGAACTTCGAAATCCTCTTCTAATTCGAGCCGCGATCGAATCGGCACAGAATATTAATGAACTTTCCGAGGCTTCGAGATTGCTCTTACCTTCCCTCGTCGAATTACACGATACTGGAATTCCGGCGCTGCACGTTGGATCATTGATGGCGGCGATTGTGAGTTCAATTCTGGTGCGACTTTTAAAGTTGTCCGAGTCGATTGAAACTCCTATAACCCACTCCTGGTTAGTGCTTGGATCCATGGCTCGGGGAGAGCCACTGCCGATATCTGATGTCGATACAGCCATCGTGTGGGCCGATCTGAATGAAGAATTTGATCCGTCTCTAGAAATTCAATCGAGCGCAAAATCTGTTTTGGATCGAATGGAATTTTGTGGATTGCGAAGATGTCCCAACGGCGCAAATGCGGAAAATTTACTTTTTACTCGCTCGCGGTCTTCGTGGATAGAAGTTTCCCGTGGATGGATGCAAGATCCTTCTCGCGCGGGAGCATTACTACTTTCTTCGATAGCTGCTGATAGTCAGCCCTTTACTCAACTGGCTTTGGGTCGCACGATTACTGACACCATTCGAGAGACGACGCGAAGTAGAGAGTTTCTAGATGCCATGCTTCGATTCACTCTTGCGAACAAACCACCTATTGGATTCGTCCGCGATTTTGTAATCGAGCACTCAGGTGAAAATCGTGGCGAGTTGGATTTAAAGAAGGGAGGATTAACGCCAATTTCCTCTCTGGCTCGATGGTTGGCGATTGCGCAGGGCGATGTCAGAGGCGGAACTCTCGATCGCCTTGGGCGAGCGGCAAGTGCTGGACTTCTTCGTGTAGAGGAAGCGGATGTGCTTGCGGGCGCCTTCACAGATATTTATCAACTCGTCTTTGAACGTGAGATTGCTGCCATTCGAGAAGCAAGAGTCGGTTCTAGTTGGATTTCTCCGGACAAATTGGATCCGCTCACACGGCGCCATTTAAGGGAATCCTTTCGCGCCGTTTCAAATATTCAAACCCGAATTCAGAATGAGTGGGAATCTAGGCTCGGAATATGAAATGGCGCTTTGGGATGGAGCAATTCAGCAGCGATGTTAATTGGCGAGATGTGGAATATTGCGCTGTTGACTTAGAAACTACAGGCCTAGATTTTCTCAAGGACGAAATCATCTCATTTGGAGTCGTTCAAATTCGTCAAGGCCGCGTGGTCACGGAAGATAACTTGTATAGAAAGGTGCATCCACGTGTGACCCCTTCACTCTCTTCCATAAAAGTTCATGGGTTGAGGCGAATAGACCTAGAGGAGGCTGATCGATTGGAAGTTGTGCTGCCTGAGCTTGTGTCTGCAGTAGACGGGAAAATTCTTATTGCACATGCAGCATGGATTGAATCCGCCTTTTTGCAAGGTCATTTTCGCCAAGTCCATCGCAGACTTTCGAAGAAAGTATTGGATACGGCCGCTCTCGCACGCCGAACAGGATATGCCGCGGAGCTCAATGGAAGTGAACCTTCTCTCGAGTCTCTAGCGAAGCGGATGCACCTTCCCGTTTACTCTCCCCACCACGCACTTGGTGATGCGATGACAACCGCCGTAATGTTCCTTGCATTGGCGACGGAGATTGAGCGCGAAAGCATGGCAAAGGGGCGTGACTTTCTTTCTCTTAAAGATCTTTTAAAAATATCGAAGAATAATTCTTGGAGACCCAAAAATCAGATTAGACTTAGCAGATGAAGTTCATCTTAGCGCTGGGCGCATTTGCGCCACCTA
>JANYDL010000035.1 GCA_025363635.1 Actinomycetes bacterium | reverse complement strand
CCTGGCGTCGAGGGATGCGCCGATGATCTCCTTGCCTATTACTCGCCGTGGGGATTGGACTTATCGACTAATCAAGTGCCTTTAAAGATATGGCACGGAAAGTCCGATCAAACAGTCCCGTACGCCCATGGGGAATGGTTGGCAACAAATACTCCATGTACGGAACTTCAGCTAACGGAAACCGACAGCCATCGCTCCGTTTTTGAGAACAATTTTGAGGAAGCCCTGGAGTGGCTACTGCCATTCAAATAGCCAACGATTGTCACCTTTCTCGGGTTGAATGGGTGCTGTGAATAAAGCGACGACTCCAGGCAAGGTCGGTTCGCTTGTTAGACATCCGAAAGTTCCGAGGAGCCTTGCTCTGAGTGAGGACCAACGTGCGGCGGTAGAGCACAGAGGCTCGCCCCTTATTCTTCGCGGAACTCCAGGAACAGGAAAGACCTCGACCCTCATTGCAAATGCGCTCTCGCGGATCGAAGAAGGTCAAGATCCCAATTCAATTTTGATGATCACCTATGGTCGTGAGAGAGCTTCAGAACTACGCGACGCCGTCGCGCTTCACACCACGGTTGCAATGAGCGAGCCAATAGCAAGAACATTTCACTCATTGGCTTTTTCAATTCTTAAAATGAAGATGAATATCGATGATCCAGAGCCAATATTGATGTCAGGACCAGAACAAGATTCCTATATCAGTCAATTGTTGGAAGGTGATTTTGCCGACTTTGTGGAGAGTGGTTTTACTTACTGGACACCTGATCTTGTAGATCCAAAATCTCCAGCAATTGCAACTCGTGGATTTGCTCGAGAACTTCGTGACCTCATCTTGCGTGCCGCAGAGAGAAATTTATCTCCCGATGATTTGCATATGATGGGTGAGGCACACCGAGAAAAGTATTGGCTGTCATGTGCGCAATTTTGGAAACGCTATCAAGGTTCTCTGGTCATGCAGGAAATATCTGCCGGTGATTCAAAACGAAGGATTGACCCGAGCCAGATTGTTATTGAAGCATTTCATCACGTCAATCAAAATGCAGATCTTGCCCGTCAACTACGATCTCGTTTCAGCACAATTCTGGTCGATGAATTTCAGGAAAGTGATCCTGCTCAAAGAATGTTGCTGCGGGAGTTGGCGGGACAGGACATTCTTATTTGCGTCGACAAAGAGAGTGCTGTCGGAAGATTTCGTGGCGCGGATCCAGATCAATTAGGTGATGAATTACAGCACTATCTAGAAAGTGGTTCCGAAATTATCTTGAATAAGTGCTTTCGAAGTTCTCCGAGAATAGTCAGCCTAGGAGCCCACGTAGCCTCTCAATTTCCTAGCAATTCTCGTAAATTTGCCCATGGGGATGCACTACAAGGCGCGAGTGAAGAACCCAGTCCGATCGCCGCCCGATTGCGATCACAGAGTGAGGAAGCGCAATTCATCGCATATCAATTCAGGCGCGCACACTTATTGGACGGTACGCCCTGGTCGGAAATGGCCGTCATATTGCGCGCCCCAGGAGCGCTTGCTTCCTCACTTCGACGTGCATTCGTGCAATCAGGGATTCCAGTTGCCTCGGAGGTAGATGTACTTTCGGGAAATCCTGCTATTGCTCCTTTTCTCCTACTGGCCGAAGTTGCGCTTGGACGCAAATTTTTAACCCCCGCTGTGTGCGAATCTTTGCTGCTCAGTGAATTCGGCGGAGCGGACACGCTCTCGTTACGTCGGATAAAGAAGGGCCTTCTCACATCTCGTGAAGAAGGTGATCTTCGCACAGGCGCGCAAATGCTAGCGGAGGCAATTGAAACAGGAGAAATCGATAAAGAAAAGGCGCCTTCAGTAGTTCGAGTGCATGATTTATTGGCGGGTGCCCGCAAAACGCTTCGCAGAAATGGAGTGCAAGCGGAAGATTTACTATGGGAGATTTGGAACAACGCCTTGACGAGCAACGGCGAAAAGTTGAGCGAAAGTTGGCGACGTCAAGCCCTTCGGGGTGGCTCAAGAGGCGCATCCGCCGATCGTGACTTAGATGCCATGATCCAACTTTTTGAATCTGCTCGTCGATATGCAGACCGATTTCCTTATTCAGGGGCTGAGAGTTTTATTCGTCAAATAAGTGAAGAGAGAATTCATGGCGATGTGATAACTGCTAAGGGCCAACGCGGCGATGTGGTGGAAATTCTGACTGTTCATTCGGCAAAAGGTCGGGAGTGGGAATTTGTAGCCGTCGCAGGTTTACAAGATGGTGCCTGGCCTAATTTGCGTCAGAGAGGTTCGCTATTAGGAAGTGAGAGGCTTGTCGAGCGAATGCGCCATGGATCAGCCCCACTGCAAGAGCTCGATGCGCTCGCAGCAAGTGGGCTAATTGAGGATGAGCGTCGTTTAATCTATGTTGCCACTACTCGTGCGAAGCGCCACCTTCTTTTCACGTGCATACAAAAGGATGATGCAGAACCCTCAATTTATTTTGATGAGATTGCCGAATATTTGGGTTCGCAAGCGCAACAGAGTTTCACGGAGGTGCCTCGCCCTTTGACTGCGAGTGCCCTTGTGGCGACTTTACGCGGGGCAATACAGGGTGATGAAAAGGAAAGCGCAGCAGGGCTTTTACGTCGATTGGCAGACGAGGGCATAACAATCGCCGACCCTAATTCTTGGTACGGAGTTTTGCCCGTTAGCTCAAACTCAGCGGTAGTTTCACCAGGTCAGCAGGTCTCGGTATCGCCCAGTGGTGGCGAAAGTTTTGCCGAATGTGGCCTCAAATGGTTTCTCGAAAGAAGTGGTGGAACCGATGGAAACAGCACCGCCCAAGTTTTAGGTTCTGCCATTCACGCATTTGCTGCACTCATGGAATCAGATGATTCTTTAACTGAGGAAGATCTCGTCGAAAAATTAAGAAACGCTTGGAACCTCATAGATCCAAATACAGGATGGGTGAGAGCCACACAACTGACAAAAGCTCTTGAGATGATTCGCAAGTTTGTTGCCTACCACACCAAATCGAGAAACACAGTTGTCGGGGTCGAAGCAAAGTTTGTGATCGATGTGGGCCGAGCTCGCATTCGGGGTAGCGTAGATCGGCTAGAACTGACTACCGATGGCAATCTTTATGTAGTGGATTTCAAGACTGGTTCGGTTATTCCTTCTAAAGCTGATGCACTTACAAATATGCAGATGCAGGCCTATCAGTTAGCGATCTTGGAAGGTGCATTTACGCAGGTTCACTCGAGTCATATTTCTGCTGGAGCCGAACTTGTCTATCTAGGAAGCAAAACAAAAGAAGCAAGTTCTCGCACCCAACCGCCGATCGATAAAGATGAGGTGAAGACGCAGTTCGAAGAGATTGCCGACGGAATGGCATCAAATGCTTTTCTCGCTACGATAAATGGTAACTGCAATCGATGCGCAGTCCGTAGCTCTTGCCCTATTCAAAGCGATGGACGGGCGGTGATGGAGTGAACACTTCACCTAAGTACACGGCTCGTGATATTGCCAAGGTGCTCACAAGGATAGATCCGACCTATCGCACTCCGACCGACGAACAAGTTTTGATTATTGAAGCACCGCTAGAACCCGCCGTTGTTATAGCAGGAGCAGGTTCTGGCAAGACAGAGACAATGAGTGCTCGAGTTCTCTACTTAGTTGCAAACGAACTAGTTAAGCCAGAGGAAATTCTCGGTCTGACATTTACTCGTAAGGCGGCCGGTGAACTAGCAAAACGTGTTCGTTGGCGGTTGCGGCAGTTAAGAGAGGCGCAATTAGCGCCAGAAAGAAGCTCCTTGGACGCATCCATCATGACGTACCACTCTTACGCCGGACGGCTCTTGGGTGAGCATTCGATTCGCTGTGGGGTGGATGCCGGTGAAGAACCCATCGGTGAGGCAACGTTCTGGCAAATGACAGCAAATCTTGTTCATAATTGGCCGGATGAAAACTTCAGATCAGAGAGCGCAATAAGCACCGTCATCGATGATGTCATTGGACTATCTCGCTTGGTTCTGGAACATGGCGTCACAAGCGCGCAGATTGAAAGTATGACAACGCCCATTCTGGAACATCTTGCGACCCTTGGTCCTGCCACGAATGAATCATCACGAAGAATTATTCGAACTCTCAATCAGAGACTCGCTATCCTTCCTATGGTCTATCAACTTCAAGAGAATCGACGTCGAGAAGGTCTGCTCTCTTTTGATGATCAGATGTCGTTAGGTGCGAGCATTGCCGAGGATTTCTCAGATGTAGGTGAGATTGAAAAATCGCGTTACCGGGTCGTTCTTCTGGACGAATATCAAGACACATCACAATCGCAAGTGCGAATGCTCTCTGCCTTATATGGCGGTGGACACGCCGTGATGGCGGTGGGTGATCCATGCCAGGCGATCTACACATGGCGCGGGGCATCTGCGGGAACTATTAGCGCTTTTGCAGAACATTTTCCAAAGTATTCAGGTCAGCATGGTCCATCGCAATTTTCGCTACCTACCACTTTTCGAAATGACAAAGTCATTCTCACATTAGCGAATCTCATCTCTGATGAAGTGCGTCATGCCAAGAGGATCGACGTAGCACCATTGAAAGCCCGAGCAGATGCTGGAGACGGCGAATTAGTATGTGGCGTATTTGAAACAATTGAAACGGAAGCGATTGCGATTGCCGAATATTTCAGAAAATTGTGGCCAACGTCAGAGGAAGTATCCGCTCTGAAAAGAAAGAGTTTTGCAGTATTGGTTCGGAAGAGAGGTCAGATTCCTGAGATTGAACTCGCTTTCCGGGCTGCCAACATTCCTTATGAAGTACTCGGGGTTGGTGGACTCATTCACGTGGCAGAAGTTGCTGATCTCATTTCAATGCTCAAAATAGTCACTAATCCAGAGGCAGGATCCGCGCTCATGCGGCAACTCACGGGACCTCGAATAAACCTCGGTGCCTCAGATATTGCTGCCCTGGGTAGATATTCTCGCTCCTTGGCGGATGCGCGTCACGATAATTCTTTAGGACTCATCGCCAAAATCAGCGCGGGAAATCCGCTGCAAGAGGAAGCTGACGACCAATTCTCAGGAAGCCTTATTGATGCGCTAGATGAGATTGAATCAGCCAATCGATCCGACTTCACCGAAATGGGTTATGGCCGCCTGCTTCAATTCGCTGCTGATCTGAGGAGATTGCGTTCTCGTGCTGGAGGCTCACTCTCTGATCTCATCTGCGAAATTGAAAATCACTTATTTCTTGAAGCTGAAGTCTACCTACGTGACAATTCCCAAAGTGGTCGTCGCCATCTCGATCGCTTCTTGGATGAGGCAGCCAAGTTTTCACATGCCGGTGCTTCGGCTAGTGATTTTCTCACATGGCTCGATATCGCTGCTGATGAAGAAGGTGGATTGAAATCCGGAACCCCTGAAATAAATGAAAATGTGGTTTCAGTCTTGACTATACACATGGCCAAAGGTCTTGAATGGGACGTCGTTGCTATCCCTGGTTTAGTGGAAAGAACATTTCCAAGTCAGGGCAAAGAGAAAGACAATTGGCTTACAAATGAAAAGCAAATTCCTTTTGGACTTCGCGGAGATAAACATGAACTTCCAGCTTTTGATGTTTTCTCTGCGACGTCGCATGCGCGAGTAACTGATGTATTGGATGCGTTCAATGTCGAATGCGATCACTTTAAAAGGGCTGAGGAAATTCGCCTTGGATATGTGGCGGTGACTCGAGCGCGGAGTCATTTGATGTGTACGACCTCTCGTTGGAGAGATGGAGCAAAGCCGGTGAATCCGAGCGAACTTTACGAATTTGTACATCAGGTTGCATTGAATTCTAATTCGCTCATTGTTTCAGATACACCTGCACCATTGGACGGTGCGACCAATCCGCAACTAGATCATCCAGAAACGGGCACTTGGCCGCTCGATCGCCTCGCTTCCCGCAGAGATGCTTTTGATGCGGCGGTTGAGCTCGTTCGCTCTGCAGAGGCACATTCATTGAAGCAGGAGGAGGAACAAAGTGATCTCAATGAGGTTGCCTCCTGGATTCGTGATGCTCACGCTTTAGTTAATGAAATTCATCAAACTAACGGTGCCGTTGCAATCACCCTTCCGCCTCGGCTTTCGGTTTCTGCGGTGGTGACCTTGAAAGAGAATCCAGAGGAATTGGCGCTTAATATTCGCAGACCTATGCCTCGTCCTCAGGATGAATACTCACGTCGAGGTACAGTTTTTCACCTCTGGATAGAAAAGTATTTCGGACAAAAAGCACTTTTCGATGATGAGGATCTTGATCCCGTCGATCCTTTAGAGAGCGATCAGACGTTGGAGAAATTGAAGTCAGCATGGCTTGCAAGTGAGTGGGCAGATCGACAGCCATATGCAGTGGAAGTGCCATTTGAAACTGTTTTGGCTGGAACTTTGGTGAGGGGTCGTATCGATGCGGTTTACAAAACCGGTGATCTTTTTGAGGTTGTTGATTGGAAGACTGGATCGAAAAAACTCGGTGAAGCTGCAGCGGTTCAATTAGCGCTTTACCGACTGGCTTGGGCTCAATTAGAGAACTTAGACATCGAGAAAGTAAGTGCGGCCTTTCATTATGTTCCAAGTGGAGTGACGGATCGCCCTGCTGATTTGCTGGACAAGAATGGATTGGTAGCCCTACTCGAAAAATACTAGTGACATCAAGTCGTTTCGAGATCTACAGTCAACGGCAGGTGATCACTAATGCCTCCGTGTTCAGAGGTGGAATGCGATACATCTTCAGAGGCAACTTTTTGAGAGAGAATATAGTCAAATTGGAGTTTGGGTGCCCAACTAGGAAAAGTTTTTTGTTTAGCTAATGAATTCCAATTGACACCCTTCACGAGAAAACCAAAAGGTAGATTGAGGTCACCCAAAATCACAATCTTTGCCTTATCTTGCACTGGCAATTTCTTAACCCACCTCTTGATTTTCAATAATTGAAAGAGGTTGACAATGGGAACAAATGAAAGATGAGTATTGACAATTAACCAACCATTTTCCAAAACAGCGGCAATAGCCGATCGAGGATGATCTCGAACGTAGTGTTGCTTCATTTTCCCGTTCTCGGGCCAAGCCATCAAGATACCGAAGGGAGATCGAGTGAGGTTGAGACGATGCCAGGACGAGACTGGAATTTTAGAGATAAGTCCAATTCCATACCCTGGTTCGCTGCTTGAAATGTTGTTTGTGACAACCTGGACATCTGTACTTTGCGACGCTCGCCAGTTTTCATCAGGCGAACCCATCACTGAAGGAGAAAATGCCCAAAACTCAGCTCCCATGCTGGCGGCGACAGCCTCGACTTGGTTAGCGCTCCCGGAGCGCTCCAAGAGGAAATCAACCTCTTGCAAACCGAGTACATCCGCTCCTATTTTCTCGATGGAAATCGCGAGCAGAGTGGGATCTAGCCCAGATGTGGCCTCTTCTTTGGGAGGGATGACCATTCCGTGGAGCAAATTCCAAGAGGTGAGGCGCATAGGTCCATGCTAGTAGTGTCGCCCATCATGGACCGCACACCTCCAAAACCCACCACAGCTCAAGGGCGATCACCTTCTGCCTTAGGTAGCGCTGGGCCATTGAAGAATCTGATTCTTGCGCGAAGTCCGATAGATCGTGCCAGCCATTTTCGAATGAATGAAGATGCATTAGCGGAGTTATGGACGAGCGCCAAAATAGTTTTATTGGTGGGAGATCAATTAGGAGCGGGTGATGACTCCCTCAATTATCTCAAGGCTTCCGAAATCGCAGGTGTAGGCGAAAAATTTTTCCTAGGCTTGGATGCTCAGACGCGCCAGAGTTATTTTGCTTGGCACACTCAAGAGCAATTGGTGGGTGAAGAAAATCTTCGCACGCTTCGCCAAATAGGTGCAACACTTTCGGATCTTGAAGCTGGGTTAGCCGTGCATGCAGTGGGACTAGCTCATTGGCACGAGTCACACCCTCGGTGCTCGCGATGTGGTGCCAAGACGCGATCATCATTTGGCGGAGCGGTTCGTATTTGCGTGGAAGATGAAAGTCAACATCATCCTCGAACAGATCCAGCGGTAATTGTTTTAGTGAAAGATGCCGAAGATCGTCTGCTTTTGGGGCACCAACCATCGTGGCCAGAGAAGCGGTTTTCAAATTTCGCGGGTTTTGTAGAGCCGGGCGAATCTTTCGAACAGTGTGTGGTCCGGGAAGTCGCCGAAGAATGTGGAGTCGTCGTATCGGATGTTCATTATCTTGGCTCGCAACCGTGGCCGTTTCCCGCCAGTATCATGATTGCTTTTGAAGCGGTCACCGCTAATCCATCGACAGCCAAAGCTGATGGAGAAGAGATAACCGAGATTAAGTGGTTCTCTCGGTCCGAAATGAAAGAGGCAGTAATCTCAGGAGAGATACTGCTTCCTCCACTCATTAGTGTCTCTCGACGAATGATTGAACATTGGTATGGCGATACAGCTCGCGAAGACCTCTTCGTGGGCGATGCCTGGTAGATCGAGAATTACGTGTCAGCCAACGACCTCAATTCAAACCTCAATTCAAACCTCAATTCAAACCTGCAAGCAGCCTCCATGCTACGGGCCGAAGAAATTCTGGCTGCACTCGACGGTGATCAGCGTGAAGTTGCTTTGGCAACCTCGGGTCCCGTTTGTGTTATTGCAGGCGCGGGAACGGGAAAAACGCGAGCAATAACGCACCGAATCGCCTACGCCTGCGCAATCGGAGTCATGAATCCGCAGAAAGTTCTAGCTCTCACATTCACCTCTCGAGCGGCAGGGGAGATGCGTACGCGATTAAGAGGCCTCGGGGTACCAAACGTGAGTGCTCGAACATTTCACTCAGCCGCTTTGCGGCAATTGATTTATTTTTGGCCAACTGTTTTCGGAGGACGAGTCCCAAATTTATTGACGACAAAAAGTCGATTCATTACCGAAGCGGTGTCAAGGTCTGGTTTGGGGGACTCTCTTCCAATTTCCTCCAGAGAGTTTTTGCGTGAAATTTCTTCAAAGATTGAATGGGCGAAAGTTTCCATGATTTCACCGGAAGATTATGTTACGGAAACAAAAGGACGCGCAGAACGAACCAGAATCACTGCAGGACAGGTTGCGCAGGTCTATTCGGCATATCAGAGTCTGATGAGACAGGAACACGCAATCGATTTCGAAGATGTCCTCTTGTTAACGACTGCGATGGTTGAGCAAGATCGTGATGTTCGAGAGCGGGTACACGATCAGTATCGATTTTTCACAATTGATGAGTACCAAGATATTTCTCCACTTCAGCAAAGATTGATTAATGCCTGGCTCGGAAATCGCAAGGAAATATGCGTGGTAGGAGACCCTGCTCAAACTATTTACTCCTTTGCAGGTGCAACTCCGTTATTTCTGACTGGCTTTGCTCGACGATTTCCCGATGCACAGGTCATACGTCTGACGACTGGATACCGTTCGACTCCAGAAATTATCTTTACTGCCAACAGTATTTTGCGTGTGGGAGAGATGGGGCAAGAGACTGTGGCCCTCAACGAACATGGTTTAATGCCCGACCTGTTTCCATACACGGACGAAGCCAGCGAAATACAAGGCGTTGCAGCCAAGATCGAGAATTTGATTTCTGAAGGTGTGGCTCCCCACGACATCGCCGTTCTGGCACGTACTAACGCGCAATTGACTTCGCTAGCACGTGGATGCGAATCATTAGGCTTGCCCTATCAGGTACGAGATAATGAAAGATTTTTTGAGCGAAGCGATATCCGTGATTTTCTCAAACTGGTTCGTCAGGCTTCGGTTATTCCAGCACAGGGCGTTACGTGGTTACAGGAGTTGGAAACTATCGCGGCGCCGTACATAACTTCGGCAACTAACGATGGGATCTCCGCCTTAGTGCACTTAGCTCGTGAGTTCGACGCGGATACTTCTTTCTCTCCAAAGACTTTGCGTTCTTATTTGCGCGAAGTCGAGGACCGCGTGGAGCAAAATAACCCGCCGGTAATGCCTGTAGTCACTTTGTCCACTTTGCACGCCGCAAAGGGCTTAGAGTGGGATTTCGTCTTTTTGATTGGAGTTAGCGAAGGGCTATTCCCCTCCGACGAAAACTCAATTGATGAAGAACGTCGCCTTTTTTACGTGGGGGTTACGCGTGCAAAACGACATGTAAGCCTAAGTTACCGTCAGAAGCCAAGTCCTTTTCTCGCGGAGGCGGGAATTCTCTAGATTTATTGGAAATTGGGATTTAATTAAGTTGCATCACGTGTTACTTGTGCCCTACTCTTTCACAACGCAATCAAAGCGATTGCACATTTAAGGCGAATGGAGTCGAAAATGCATTTATTTACGCTTAAAAATGCTTTGATTTCAGGTGCCGTTAATTCCCTCAACCTTAGCCACGTTGATGCCCACGGTTACGCCACAACAAAGCGCACATCGTGGTATCCCGCATTTGGATCCTCGGCCACTTGGAGCCTTATCGGTTAAACCGATTGAGACCCCAAGGGCCACGAATCCATAGCGGATTCGGGCCCTTTTTCTTTCCCCCACAACTTAATAAGCACAACTTCATAAGAAGCAGATCAGGACTCAATCAAAAAGATACGACCTCAAGGTCGATGAAGAAGCCGTTGAGAAAAAAAGAGCACTGGGAAGCCAGTAGAGACGAGGTGAGGAGAATGACTGTTCTCTTTAGCGAACTTTTAGTTCCAGGATGGGCGCAAGAAGGCGACAAGATTGGACTGGGTGCAGTCACTGGCGCCTACGGTTCTGACGTTGCCTTTGCCTTGCCCTGCCACAACTCAGATCCAGATCTCTTTTTCTCCGAGACCTCCGCAGAGATTGCTCTTGCTAAGTCACTTTGCGCCGAATGCCCTGTTCAGATTCAATGTCTAGAGGCTGCGCTTTCGCGACAGGAGCCTTGCGGCGTCTGGGGTGGAGAACTTTTTGAAGATGGTTCGATCATTGCGAAGAGACGAACTGTCGGACGTCCACGATTGTCACCATCAGTCGATGTCCCTGAAGTATCCGCCCAATCAGAAATGACTATTTCAGTTGCGATAGAAGTCATCCAAGATCTCGAAGTTTTTGATCAGGAATCCGAGTCAAACGCGGCGTAAAAGTGGCCCCAAAAGGCTCCGCCCGATGTATCAGTTGTGTCGGGTGCACCTGACTCACCAGGTACATCCACATGCAGGGTGGCGCGCATAGACAGTGCGCCCACTTTGCAGTGGTGCATGATAATTCAGCCGAATTCGTGAACCGATAATTTCGGATTTTCCCGAATCCACAAAACGCAAGAGCTCAAGAGCGATGAGACCGGCGACATGATGTGCAACCGAGACAGGCACTTCACACCGTGGAGAAATATTTCTTTGCCAATCAACCCCAGTCCAAATCTCACCTTGCTCCTCACGTGCCAACGCAATACATTGGGCGCAAGGAGTGTGGCCAGGTATAACAAGTGGACCGATCATGAGTGAAGCCGCATCGGGCGTATCCACGAGAAGGTGAGGAATTCCTCTGCTCATCCATTCTTGAATGAGATCTGCTGGAGGTTCGCCTATTGCTATCGCGATGCTTGGCGAAGTGTCAGCGAATTGGATTCTGGTGCTCTCATTCATTTTTGCTTCGCGAGCCTTTGCTCCTGATTTGGGGATTGCTTTCACCGGTGGTGCTGGGTGCATAAGCGGGAAGAGGGAAAGTTCTCCAGCGAGTTCTCGCGTGCGAGAATTTAGAGAAGCACCGATGTCACTGGGTCGGAGGAAGCCAGCGCAGGTGTCTGCCTCTCCAATAATTCTTTTGTCACTGACATGTAACGAGGTCTGGGAGAGACCACTCGCGAGCAAGATTCCAAAGAGTAAAGTTGCAACTCGAGACTCTCCATATATAGAGACGTTCACATACCTACGCTCGCTGATGGCACTGACTCCGCCGTCTCGTACGCCTTCCAGCCACGTCGTAAAGGAAAGTTCAGAGGCGATTTTTGCTTGCATTTGTTGAAAGGCTCCATCATGGCGGTCATCTCCATCATGTGATGCGCGATTCGTATTACTCGAATGGAATCTTTCATGGACTCGAATCTTTCCAACGCTGGTATCCAAGAGATGGGCCTCATCGAGTTCGCTCACGAGTTCTTCGATCTGGTTGAGAGGGATATCCATCGAATTACCAATTTCAAGGCAACTCTTCTGACCATCAAAGGAGGCAATGGCAGCGCGCGCGGGAGAGAAGATTTCTATGCCACTTTGTCCGTTGCCAACGTAGGTGCGAGAAGGCAGGGGAAGAGTAATAGTGCCGGTCTTTAATCGAGGTTTCACATGCGAGATAGTGTCCATGCACGAAATGATCAACTGCTTTGAGCGTTGTAGAGATCACGCTGGGCTAATCGGTGGGCGGTGAGGGGAAGTTTTCACGCGCTGTCAAATTTTGGTGACGTAAAGTGGTTAAGAAGGATCAAAATAAAAACTGGCGCCCCAACATTCTGGAGCGCCAGTTTTTGTAGATTTATTCTGGAGCGTCTCGTGATCGTGAAGATCAACGAGGCCGCGCCGGTAAAACTGAATGAACGCTATCTAGCGTTACTGTGCTTTTCCAAGAATGCGGTTGAGCTTGGTGCCACAGACAGAGCAGATGCCCTGTGCCATGCGACGACCAGAGTCTGAGACCTTTACGGTTCCCTCAAAGTCACGCTTCTCTTTGCATTTAACGCAGTAAGCGTCACCCTTATATGTCTCTACTGTCATGTTCTCCTCCAATCGACGCAAGCGGTCTGTGGGAAGAGTTCCCGACATAATCGCGAGCGTGCAAGCGTCACGATACCCTCGCGCGAGCCCTGAGAACGGCAAATCTGGGGTCATTCCAAGGATTGATTTTGAGCGTGTCGCGTGAAACCGCCTCTGGGTCAGTCCCAAAAGATCCCGAAAACCACCGGAGGAGTCCGCCGAGAAGTCCGCCGAGAAGCTAGCGAGATTCGGGTGGAGGTGAATAAAGGTGTTCCGCCGCTTCATAGCCATCCAGATATGCCTGCGCCAGGTCAGCTTGGGGGAAGCGGGATAAAGAGCGGGTGAAATCTCCTGCATGATCGCCATAGCGCAGGTGGATAGCCTCATGGAAGAGCACGTAGTCCAGGACATAGTCTGGGACGTTCTGGAGGCGCTCCGAGATGCGAATTGTGCCATCCACGCTGGTGCACGAACCCCAGCGTCCTTTCATCCCCCCTCGCCAGAGGACTGAGGTAGGCCTTTCGGTGATTTCAGGTGCGTACCTGTTCAGAAGGTCGACGATGCGCGATGCCAAAACTGATTCATCAACGATCCTTGCAGCCTCTTGAGCGCGGATTTTGGCAACCATTTCGGGTACCACGACTCGCTCATCTGCCTTACTCAATCTGGCAGGAATAGAAACAACGATTGCGCCACCTTGTCGGTAGGCAGCGATATTGCGCTTTCTACGCTGGGATCGGATGACGACGATCTCACCCTCGCCGATGCCGGGTAGCTCCTGGGCCAAAGTGAGATTGGGAACCGGAGAACTCACCTTGATTTGAGAGTCAACGCCCATTTCGTACCGCCATTTCATGTAGAAAAGTGGTTTTCAGCGTCTCCATTGGAAGACGGTAGCAAGAAGTCGCGCGATTTGACCGAACAACCAGTTGATTCCGCACGAAAATTCACGTACGTTGCGCATACGAAGTCCTCGGATAACCGTTCTATATCTGCAAGGGGAAGGCAGATAAAGAATCGTGCGCCCGGGGACTTCGCCTTTTCACGAACCTGTATTAATCCTTGGCTAAACCTCAATTCGATCCTGATTCGATCCTGATTAGATCTTAGGTAGCCCCTAGGTAGTCCTTAAGTAGTCCTTAAGTAGTCTGTGAGTAGTCCGTGAGTAGACCTTAATTAGAGAAGGCCAGAGAGATCATCGGGCACTTCCACGCTACTGAGAAATTCTTGAGGATTGAGCAACTCTTCGTGCGTTGGCAAAATTCCACTCCACACTTGGTCTCGAAGAGTGACATCTTTGAGTTCTCTCACCTGGCTCCAAAAAGTACTCGCCTCTCGTGCAAGTCTCGGAGATACTTCTAGTCCAAAAAGTGATGAGAATAATTGTTGAGCCGGTGATGATGTTGCTCTTCTTCTGCGCAAAGTTTCACGAAGTGCGGATAGCGATGGCAGGCGATCATTAGCAGCTTGAGTTATTACATCATCGGCCCACCCATCAATCAGTGCGAGGACAGTTTCTAATTTAGTAAGGGCATCCACTTGCGCTGGACTTTCTTCGGGGGTGAACATTCCTTTATTAAGTGCGATTGAAAATGTTTCGGGGTTATTTGGATCAATCGCGCCACTCTCAATTGCTTCTTCTGCTTGACGTTGCATCGCTTCAATATCGATGCGGATTCCTTTTCCATAATCTGCGATCGAGGTCCGCATGTAATCCACGAGCCACGGATTATTTTCGAATAGCCTGGCCACCGCTCCTTCGCGAAGCGCATGAAATAGCTGGACTTCTGATGGTTCCACTCCAATATCAGCGCTCCAATTTTCGATGTTCTCGGGAATGAGTGCGGGACGCGCTGGATCTATCAAAGGCAAACCAACGTCATGTGCTCCGGTTACTGAAGTTGCTAAGCCCCCAATCACTTGTCCTAACTGGGTTGCAATCATGGTTCCTATGAAAGTCCTCAATAATGACGCCACTTGTGCCATAGGCGGGGCACCTTCGGGCATCTGCTGATTTTCAATCAGAGATGTCATCGCCTTAGAAAGACCAGCGGCAAGCGGTTCAACGTTCTTCTTCCAGCCATCCATGGTCGCGTCTATCCAATCAGAGCGACTATAAATTTTCATTTCGTTTGATTGAGCTGGAAATACTGTGGCGTCATTGAGCCAGAGATCCGCAATTTCCATCGCTTGCGTTATTTGCGCTACGTCCGTGCGACCAATTGGTTTGAATCCTTCTGTCGAAACACATTTCTTTGCTAGGTCACGCGAAATTTCCAACGGTAGTGCTGAAGTAGTATTTTTCAGCGCATCGAAGAAACCCAGTGGATTAATTCCCAATTTTGAAAACTGTTCTTGTATGTCTTTACTGAGTTCGGGCGGAATTCCTTCACCGAATTGCGATTGCATTTGTGATTGTAAATAGGAGAACAACGCGGCAAAATCAGGATTCTCATTTGGGCTAGAACCTTCTGACCAATGTGGATCTTCGGGGTCATCAGGTGGCACAAATCCAAACGGTGACATCCTTACTCCCTCTCTTTTTCCTGACTCTACTCTGAGAGTCAAATTTCATTCGACGTTAAAGTGGTGCAAGGATCTGCAATGGCCGGCCAAAGCACATGTCTGGCTTTACTCTTTCGAGTGATTGCCGTGCGCCTTAGCAGGCTTCCACAGTGGATGTAACAATCGAAGGCGGCACTTTCTTCCCGAGGGCTGTAGGCTCTGCCCATGTCGAGCGCAACCTCTGCCCTGATTTGGTGGCTGATTCCAATAGCCGCAGTGCTTTGTGTCCTTGCATATGTATTGTGGGTAACAAAATTTCAAGAACGTTTTCAGAATGAAACAACACGCTCAGTTACTCAGTTTCAGCGATTTCAAAGTTCCTTTCGCGATCGGGCAGAGGCCGAAGCGGCGGCTGAAGTTGCAATGGAGGCAAAAGCTCCTTCGCACCCAACTGAGCAATAATTTTTTATGCGTTCCTCAGTGATGCCGCGATCGGCGGTGACTTTAGTTGGAATTTTCCTCTCTGCTAGTGTCTTGCTCCCACTTCCTTTTGCGGTATTACAGCCTGGGGGCGGGACCGATGTTTTGAAAACAATGATTAGTATTTCTGACCATCAAACATTTAGCCCACGGGGAAAGTTACTTCTCACGACCGTCTATGCGACGAGTCCAGCTTCTAAAATTTTTGGTGGAGACATTCTTCGCTCCTGGATAGATGGAGAGGCGATTGTCCTTCCTCGCGAAGTAATTTATCCGTCAACCAAAACTACCAAACAGATTGATGCTGAAAACACTGCTCAAATGTTGGATTCACAGCAGACAGCCAAAATTGCTGCACTTACCTATTTAGGGTTCAACGTCGTTCGAGAACATGTCACAGATTCACATGGAAAACTTACGACGAGATATATTCTGCCTTTGAAGATTTCGATTGACATTAAAAAAACTGGTGGACCCAGCGGGGGATTAGTTTTTGCCTTAGGCGTCGTTGCTAAATTGACGCCAGAAGATTTTCTCAAAGGTCGCACGATCGCCGGGACCGGGACAATCGACCCGGGTGGTCACATCGGACCCATCGGGGGCATCGGTGACAAAATGATCGCAGCACATCGGGCCGGGGCCACAATATTTTTGGCGCCGAGTGGTAATTGTGGTGACGTCAAAAATATTCCTGCGGGGCTTACTATTTATGCCGTGGAGAGCCTTTCCGAGGCAGTTTCCGTGCTGCAGGACTCATCGAAATCAATCCCACATTGCGCTTGGCAACGAATTCGGTAGCGTTATCGCATGACCTCATTCAATCGCCCCACCATGCCACATATCCCAAAGCGCCGCGCAGTCCTGATCATTACGGCCTCCATCGTGGCTATTGCGTTCGGAGTATTGGTCTCCCTGAGTGGTTTTTATGCCGATTGGCTCTGGTTTAAGTCGGTCGATTTCACGAGCGTTTGGAAAACTACCCTCGTCACTAAGGCATTACTTTTTGTCGTTTTTGGTGCCCTAACTTCGTTGATCATCATCACTAACATCGTCATCGCTTATAAACGTCGTCCTCTTTATATCCCGCTCACTATCGAAGCGGACAATTTAGAGCGTTATCGAGGACAGTTGGAACCAATCCGGCGTTATGTGGTTGCGGGACTCGCTTTAGTTCTTTTCTATTTTGCTGGCACTGCGGGTTCGACACTCTGGACTTCATGGTTGCTCTTTAAGAACTCCACGCCTTTTGGCACGAAGGATTCCCAATTTGGCCTGGATATTTCATTCTTCGCCTTCCGCTTACCTTTCTGGCAATCACTTCTCGAATGGGCAATCTCAACGATCATTCTTTCGTTAATTGCAACCGTGATCGTTCATTATCTTTATGGTGGAATTCGCCTCCAGGTCCGCGAAGATAGAACAACGGTTTCGGCTCGGGTTCAACTTTCTGTGCTTCTCGGAATTATTGTTCTCATTAAGGGCGGGGCATATTGGTTGGATCGCTATCACCTGGCCCTGACCGAAGGAAAGCTCATCACAGGGCTCACCTACACGGATGTAAACGCTGTACTTCCGGCTAAGGCAATTCTGGCTGGCATAGCAGTTGTTTGTTCGCTTTTATTTTTTGCAAATATTATTCGCCGTTCTTGGGTATTGCCAGCAGCGGGTGTCGCACTATTGGTTATTTCTTCCGTACTCATTTCGGGCGTTTATCCTGGTGTTATTCAGCAATTCCAGGTGAAACCAAGTGAGTCTTCTAAAGAGGCCCCTTATATACAGAAAAATATTAATGCCACACGAGTGGCCTATGGCATCGACGGGGTAAAAGTAACGGATTATCAGGCGACCATCGCGACATCTGCGGGACAACTATCAAAAGATGCCACAACAATTTCTAACATTCGATTGATGGATCCAAACGTATTGTCTGCAACGTTTAGGCAATTGCAACAAATCAAGCCTTATTACACTTTTCCTTTCTCATTAGATATTGATCGCTATCGCGTGGCGGGAGTTCAAAGAGACACGGTGGTTGCGGTTCGCGAGTTGAATTTAGCTGGCAATCCGAGTCGTAACTGGATTAACGACCACCTCGTCTATACCCATGGTTTTGGATTTGTAGCGGCTTACGGAAACGTTCGAGATGCTGATGGCAAGCCATCTTTTCTAGTTGGGGATTTGCCACCAACGAAGGGGCTCGGCACCTTTGAGCCACGAATCTATTTTGGGGAGAATGTTCCTGACTATTCAATAATTGGTGGAGCGAAGTCAACGACTCCAGTGGAGTTGGATTATCCGGACGACAGCTCAGCCAATGGTCAGAAGAATGTCACCTACACAGGTAAGGGTGGAGTTCCAATGGGGAGCCTCTTTAACCGTTTGGTATTTGCAATTAAGTACCAAGAGCAACGAATTGTGCTTTCAAATTTAATTAATAAAGATTCAAAAATTCTCTTTGAACGCAATCCACGAGACAGAGTTGCAAAGATTGCACCTTGGCTCACCCTTGATGGAAACCCTTATCCCGCAATTATCGATGGGAAAATTCAATGGATCATTGATGCATATACAACGAGTGCCGGTTATCCATATTCGAAGAAGACCACTCTTTCGGGCGCGACGACGGATGCACTTACGACCAACTCTGCCTCGATAACTGCGCAAGCAGATGTTTCGGTCAATTACATACGTAACTCAGTCAAGGCGACAGTTGATGCTTACGATGGCACAGTTACTTTGTACCAATGGGATGCTACAGACCCTGTTTTGAAGACATGGAGCAAGGCTTTCCCAAATGTTATTAAGCCGAAGAGCGCCATTTCTAAGGATCTTTTAGCGCATATTCGCTATCCAGAAGATCTTTTCAGAGTTCAACGCGACATCTTGAGTTCTTATCACGTGACCAATGCAAGTGCGTTTTACGGAGGGCAAGATTTCTGGAGAGTTCCGCGCGATCCTTCAACTTTTGGTGCCAACGCAAATGCGCAACCTCCGTACTATTTAACTCTGCAAATGCCGGGAGCAACCAAACCATCGTTCTCACTGACTACGCCATTCGTACCGGTGGGAGGTCGAGAAAATCTTTCTGCCTTTGCATCTGTCAATTCAGACCCTGGTCCGAATTACGGAAAAATGACGGTTTTACAATTACCACGCAGCACCAATATCGCAGGACCGTCACAAGTGGCATCGAACTTTGAAGCGAAACCGGTGGTTGCAAACTCATTGTCCTTATTGCGACAAGGTGGGTCAGATGTTGTCTTAGGAAATCTACTAACACTCCCCGTTGGTGACGGATTGCTTTATGTCCAACCCGTTTATGTGCGGGCAACTTCGAACTCTGCTTCGTATCCGTTGCTGCAGAAAGTTCTCGTCTCTTTTGGAGACCAGATTGGATATGACGACACTTTGCAAGGCGCCCTCGATCAAGTCTTCGGTGGTAATTCTGGAACAACAACGACGAACGGATCTACATCTCCATCAACGGGGAAAACTGGAACGTCCACCACAAGTCTTGCGGCGGCTCTTGCGAGCGCGAGCCAAGCACTCAAAGATGGGCAGACTGCACTCGCCAAAGGTGACTTCACTGCTTACGGACAAGCCCAAACTCGATTGAAGTCGGCCATTGCCGCTGCAATCGCTGCCCAAAGCCAGAAGTAGGGGAGAACAGGATTTCAAAATCTTTGTCACTTGCCCCGATCTTTGATTGAATTTAGGTGTCACCTCGCTGAATAGGCACTTGTCGCGTGCTCGATTTGGCCGTGAGGGTCAACGCGTCCTACGATAGGTCTACCGACGCGGGGTGGAGCAGCTCGGTAGCTCGCTGGGCTCATAACCCAGAGGTCGTAGGTTCAAATCCTGCCCCCGCTACTTACTGAAAAGCCCTCGAAAGAGGGCTTTTTGCATTCTTGGCGTGGGGATCTTTGATTACAGAGTGGTCTCACTCACTCAAATCCATGCAACTTTTCTTTACGCTGGGAAAATGTTGCTCGACGGCTTATCGGAGCTTTGGGTATCAGAGTTGCCTGGAGGGAATATGCGAAAATTAACGAATATCTTCAATCCGCCCAAGGCGGGAGCGCTTCTTCCTCTAGGTGCACTTGCGCTTTCACTCTTCGCAAACCTGGGAGGAATCGCACCGGCCGCCGGCCTTCCCACGCTAAGTGCCACAAAGTGTAAAGCTGACATCAGCGCAGACAAGATCGACGCGGCTAAGTACTTTGGTGCAATTTTGACGCAGGTACGAAAGGACTGGACTGCGAAAGCAAAAATCTATTCGGTGAGATATGAAGATCGCGGAGCAAAGACTTTTGACAAACTGTGTTCGCTGAGGACAAATAGCGATTGGACAGTCATTTTCTTTTCATCGATAACCAACGTCACCGAAACGGTGTACCTACAGAATTACAAACTCTCCGCGACTGGAGTTCCACTCATTCTCTACTCGGTCAAGTGGCCCGTCGGTGGTTCAATTTCTTATACGGGGGCAACAATTGCTGATATGAAAAAGCATAAAGGCGCTAAATTTGCTACCAATGAAATGCCAGTTCTAGAAGCGACGATGAAAATAGCGCCAGATAATTTGTTCGTTGGTTGGAAGTTATCCATGAGTCAGGTCGTTCAAAAATTACTTTCAAGCGTGAGGAAAGAGAAAGTTACGGGATATGGTTATTCCGTCACTATTGAAAGTAAGTCTTTGAAAAGCAAAAGTCCCTGGGTCCAACTTTGGTGGAATAACGGAACGACTAAGAATGGTCAAGCGTTCATTGTCGAACCAATAACGTTGCAATCGTACACAACAAAGTATTAATTGCAGATTCAGATTTAGCCGTAACGTTTGATCTCTTTGGAAAGAGAGCGCTGCATTATTTTTTACTTAATTCTAAGCGAATTTGTTACTACAAAAAGGCTTGAAAATGCCATCGCCGCGGCTGCATACATGGGTCGAAGAGCACCAAGGGCAGCAATCGGCAATCCAATGACATTATAGAAAAATGCCCAACCAAGATTCGTGCGAATTATCTTAAGGGTTTGGCTGGAGAGGTTGAGCGCCTCAACAACTCCTCCCAGTTGTTTTCGCATGAGCACAATGTCCGCCGTCGCCATCGCCGTATCAGTGCCGGTACCCATCGCGATACTCAGATCGGCACTCGCTAGGGCTGCTGCATCATTGATACCGTCTCCAATCATCATGACGCTATGACCTTTACTCTGTAGTTCTTTTACTTTTTCCATTTTGGTCGAAGGCAGAGCACCGGCAATAACATGATCTGGGTCGATACCTACATTGAGAGCGACGGTGGCCGCGGCGTCAGCACTATCGCCTGTGATTAGCCATGGATCAATCCCGCCTCGTTTCAGTGCAATAACGGTGGCACGAGCATCGGCTTTTATTTGATCACCGACCGCAAATACGGCTAGCGCCACCCCGTCCCAGGCAAGGACGGAGACCGTCAAGCCTTCACTTCTTGCGATATTAATCGCCTTATTCAGTCGCTCATCAAATGGAGTTGTACTGTGCGCGACCGCGGCTGGAGATCCGATGAGCACAACAGGTGAGAGCTCTCCAATTCTCACCCGCCCAGCAGAACCTGACCCCGGAGTATTTGTAAAACCAGTAACCAAGAGCGGTGAAAGGCCAGTGGAAACTATGTACTTAGAGATGGCGGTGGCAACTGGATGATCGGTGTTCGATTCAACTGAAAGGGCACTTGCCAAGATATTTTCTTTCGTCAAGGCTCGTTCGAATTGTCCTCCAAGAAGTACACCTGCTTCGGGTACAACGGTAACTTTGCTGAGCGCCATTTCTCCCGTCGTCAGCGTTCCAGTTTTATCGAGAATGACAGTATCTACTTTGCGCGAAACTTCGAGCACTTTAGGTTCGCGGATCACAATTCCGCGTTGAGCACCCCTGCCTGAAGCCACGAGAAGAGCGACTGGAGTGGCAAGGCCAAGAGCGCATGGGCAAGCAATCACCAGGACAGCGATTGCGTTAGAAACCGACTGCGTGAGGGAATGATCGGTGAGGTGCCATGCAAAGAAAGTGCCAATAGATATGAGCGTCACGATAGGGACAAAAACAGCGCTTATCCGATCGGCGAGCCGTTGAATCGGTGCCTTCGTACCTTGAGCGCTAATCACCATCGAAGTGATGCGAGCTAACTCTGTATCCGATCCAATTCGAGTGGCGCGCACAATGAGACGTCCATTGCGGTTGAGCGATGACCCGATGACCTGCGTCCCAGGAGTAACATCAACTGGGAGCGACTCCCCAGTAAGAAGAGAATTGTCTATCGCGCTGGACCCGGAAATTACAACGCCATCAGTAGCAATGCGTTCTCCTGGTTTAACAATGAATTCATCCCCAATATCGAGATGATCAATTGGAATCTGCTTAGCCTCACCGTTTTTCACGACGGTTACCACTTTGGACCCGAGTGCAAGAAGTGTTGCGAGCGCACTACTTGCTCTACGTTTTGCCCTCGATTCTAAATAACGACCAGCGATAACAAAGGTCACGACAACAGCGGCAACCTCTGCGTACACATCACCGTTTCCACTGATGTTGGCATAGATGGACCAACCAAAGGCGCTGAGGGCACCTAAAGTAATAAGTGAATCCATTGTTGGGTGCGCAATATTTCGAATTGCGGCCCGATAGATTGGCCAAGCGATAACCAGAACGACTGGGGCGCTTAGACCAATGATGAGCCACGCCGTTGGTGAATATCGAGGGTGTAAAACTTTCAAATTATCCAGTTGACCATTAATCCATCGATCAATCAGGGGATGCCATGACCTTGACATCGAAATTACGATCACGGGAAGAGTGAAAATAATTGCGAAGATAAGAGAACCGGCGGACTTCTTGCTATGAAGCGCTATCTGGCTGACATCAGCAATTTCTTTTGCGCCGTAGCCCGCCGACTTAATTGCATCAATTAATCGCTTTGGATTAATTTCATCTCTGGCCATGACATGCGCAGTTTCGGTTGCAAAATTGACTGTAGCCGTGACTCCTGGAATTGCATTGAGTGTTCGCTCAATAGTCGATACACACGCGGAACATGTCATTCCCTCAAGTGAAAAAGTAAGGGGAGTCAGCGCTGACTTGGTGGCAGTATCAATAGTGGCGCCACGAGGAGGAGGAGAAGCAGGAGAAAAAGGAGCGACCGCGGAAGCGGTGGGGACAACAGAGGCATCGGGGGCAGCAAGAGTGCTAGGAGAGAAAGATTTACTGGGGACGTGCCCGATCAAGGGCACATCTTGTCCAACTTCTCTAATATATTCTGTGCTCTTACTTCTCCGTCGCATATTGATTTCCATTCTTCATCCGGTTTGATATTTATTTGTATCGTGAGATTTTCTAACTAAGTTCCCTATTGAGAAGTTCAAGTACTGCATCATGAAGCAGCCCATTAGTTGATAATCCGCTACCGTGATGGGGACCTCTTTCACCACTCACGCTGCTAAATTGGCCACCTGCTTCCCTCACGATGATATCCAGGGCAGCCATATCCCAAACTGCCAATGTTGGCTCAACGGCAATATCAGCCGCTCCCTCTGCAACAAGCATGTGAGACCAGAAATCACCCATTCCACGCGATCGCCAGCAGATATCGATAAGGGAGACAAAGGCAGGTCCTTTATTATTCCAGCCGACAAAATCTGAGTATGTCAATGAAGCATCTTTGAGATCAGAGATTTTTGATACTGAAATTTTTTTTGGCAATTGCTCGTCAAAGACTACGAAAGCCCCAAAATCTTTTGCAGCGTACCAGCGACGTTTTAGCGCCGGTGCACTAACTACTCCAACAACAACCTCGCCATTTTCAACAAGCGCTATTAACGTCGCCCAGGTAGGTACACCACGCATAAAGTTCTTTGTTCCATCGATTGGGTCAATGATCCAATACCTTTCAGCATCGATCTTCTCTTCACCAAATTCTTCTCCCAGTAAGCCATCATCAGGTCGTTGCTTTGTTAGTAGAGCTCGAATGGCTTTTTCCGTCGCTTTGTCGGCATCTGTCACTGGTGTGTTGTCTGGCTTTGTTGTGATAACCAGGTCGAGTGATTGATACCGCGAAGAAGTGATGAAATCTGCCTCGTCTGCGATTGCCAGCGCTAATTTTAGGTCAGCGGGGAATAAGGATTCGCGAATAGTCATAATCTGAAAGTCTAGTCCCGCTTCATATCTAGCATGGAGTGCAGGCTTTGTATTCGCGCCTGACGCGCGGGATTGGCAACTCCATCGGGTGATGCCCATCGAGTGAGCGCGCACCCTTCCTCAAAATGTGAGCAATTTGGCATGCATTCTTGAATAATTTCACTCAGGTCGGCAAATGAGGCAACAATCCTTTCAGGATCAATGTGTGCAAGTCCGAAGGCGCGAATGCCTGGCGTATCTATTACCCAACCATCGCTCAAGGCAAGATGTGAAGAGAGTGGAATTGCAATCGCATTGGAGGAGGTGTGCCTTCCCCTGCCAGTCACCTCGTTGACCTCACCTATTACACGTTGAGCATGAGGGACGAGAGCATTGAGAAGAGTTGACTTGCCAACACCGGAGTGCCCAACCAATACTGAAGTTTTTGCGTGAAGCATTTCTCGAATCAGCGTCAAATCGGATCCTTGTTGAGTTGAGAAGATTTCGATATCGAGAACCCGATACTCATCCAGGAATAGGGGAGGGAAACTGAGATCAGTTTTTGTGACAAGTATTATTGGCCTAATTCTCTCGCTGAATGCACTTACTAGAAAACGATCAATCAGACCTTGGCGCGGTTCTGGGTTTGCCGCAGCCACCACGATAATAAGTTGATCGATATTGGCAACAATTGTTCTTTCCACCTTTGCAATGTCATCAACTGTTCGACTCAGAGAATTCCTTCGTTCTTGCACCGCCACAATTCGTGCTAGCGAACCACCCTTTCCGCTGATGTCACCAACCAGACTTACTCGATCGCCCACGACTACGGACTTAGGTCCGAGTTCTCGCGCTGTCATTGCAACGATGATTACACCGTAATCGGTGATACATGTGGTCCTTCCGCGATCGACCGTGGTCACGAGGGCGCCGATTGCCTGATCATGTGTTGGACGGTCTTTGCTTCGCGGGCGGGTGCTTTTCGATGGACGTATCCTGACATCCGACTCATCGAAATCTCGCTTAGCCAATGCTGTTATTCCTACTCAACCAAGGCCGACCATATGCGTGCAAAATCAGGCAAGGTCTTTGCGGTCGTATCTATATTTTCAACTTCTATTCCTTCAATGGCTAGCCCGATGACGGCACCAGCCGTGGCAAGTCTGTGATCGTCGTATGTGTGAAAAGTTCCACCATGTAATGGGGCGGGGGTTATATGGAGAGCGGTTTCCTCTTCGACAACATTTCCGCCCAAGGCATTTATTTCCCGCCTCAGCGCGGCTAGTCGATCTGTTTCGTGAAGTCGGAGGTGGCCAATGCCGCGCAAATATGATGGAGAATCTGCTAGAGCGGCCAAGGCAGCGATGGATGGAGTGAGTTCTCCAACGTCATGAAGGTCAATATCAATTCCCTGAATACTTTGACCATCAAAAATTCCGGCTGAAGAGATTGTGAGTCCTTCTTCACTCATTGAGATAGTCGCTCCCATAGAAGTCAAAATTTCGCGCAATTGATCGCCGGGTTGAGTGGTGAATGCAGGCCAATCGGCAATCTTAATTTCTCCACCACAGACCATTGCTAAGGAGAGAAATGGCGCAGCGTTAGAAAGGTCTGGCTCAATGACAAGTTCTCTTCCTACAAGCTGCGTGGGATGGACCTCCCATCTTTTCTTTTTTTCGTCGACATCAACCTCAGCTCCGAAATCTCGTAACATTGCAACTGTCATTTCTATGTGCGGCAAAGATGGAAGTAATGGACCGATATGGCGAGCACTTAACCCTTTGATTGTGGCCGGCCCAATCATTAGCATTGAAGAGAGAAATTGGCTGGATGCTGAGGCATCAATATCAATTTCTCCTCCAAGCAGACTTCCTGTTCCATTGACAATCATAGGTAGGGAATAACGGCCTTCATGGTCAATTATCACGCCGAGTTCTTCAAGTGCCCGAATGACGGGTGCAAGTGGCCTTTCGTGAGAACGCGTATCTCCATCAAATGAAATTGGACCTTTTGCCAACGCCGCGACGGGTGGCAAGAATCGCATGACTGTGCCGGCGTTACCGACATCAACAAGGGCTGGACCGATTAATTCCTGAGGGGTGATTGTCCAACGTAATTCACTACCAACCAAACTTTCTGCGATTCCAACGCCCATAGCAACTAAACCATTCTTCATCAGTGTTGTGTCGCGCGAAATCAATGGTCGTCTCAATGTCGAGGAAGAGTTAGAAAGGGCTGCTAAAACCAATGCTCTATTGGTTACTGATTTTGAACCGGGAATTGCAACATTCGCGATGATGGGTCCGCGCCTGCGAAATGGAGCGCTCCATTGACTAGTTCCGCGGGGCGAGGTCAAAGAATCCTCATCTTAACTAGCGCGCCTTCAATATTCACAGCTGGAGCCTACCGTTTTGCCCCTTCTGTCACTTGCGACAATTTCTTTGGGTCGGCTGCAGTGAAGGAAAGGAGATGCGATTCTCAGGCCTACCCATTATGAGAGCATTGACTATGTGCGGTCGCTTTGCGCAATCAAAAATGGATGATGCTCTCGTCGAAGAGTTTGGCATTACAGGGTCAGTTCCAGATTCTCCACTGCCAGCGAGTTGGAATATTGCTCCGAGTAAAGAGATATTTATCGTGCGCGAGAATCTCGACTCTGGTTTACGCGATCTAGCCACGGCTTCATGGGGAATAATTGGACCTTGGTACAAGGATATGTTGCAAGCCAAATCATCGCAGTCCCACGCAATCAATGCACGGTGCGAATCTGTATTTGAAAAACCAACATTTAGAGATTCGTTTCGGAAGCGACGCTGTCTGATTCCGGCCGATGGATATTACGAGTGGGCAACGGCTTTGGGTAAATACAAACCTAAACAACCATTCTTCATATCCAGACAGGACGGGCTTTCGCTGCCACTAGCCGGAATTTGGTCCTCCTGGACCTCTCCCGAGGGGGAGATCATTGAAACCGCCGCGATTATTACCCACGAGGCTATTGGCCTCCTCGCTCCGATACACAATCGCATGCCCGTATTCATGCTTAAGGATCGTTGGAGTACCTGGCTAGACCCTCGTAATCGGGAAATTGAAGGGCTTAGGGCGCTGCTGGAATATTCCGACCTCGACGATGGTTTACAAGTACATGCTGTCTCCGATTCGGTCAACGCAGTGAGAAATGATGCCCCTTATTTAACGGATCCGATTCTCCTTGGCGACCCAGAAACCCTCTTCTAGTAGGTATGTGCTAGTGGTGACGGGCAAGGGGTAGCCTTGACGACGATGACATCGACAGAGTTAGTTAAAGAGAGTTCTGAAGAACGCAATCTTCGCTTCGAGCGTGATGCGTTGGCTTTTACTGACCAATTATATTCTGCGGCGCTTCGCTACACGAAGAATCCGCATGACGCAAAAGATTTAGTTCAAGACACCTTCCTGAAAGCATTTTCTTCTTTTCATCAATTCGAACCTGGTACAAATCTGAAGGCTTGGCTTTACCGAGTTTTGACGACAACTTTCATCAACTCGTATCGCAAAGCGCAGAGGCAACCGCTTTTAGCAAATAACGAGGTAGAGGATTGGCAATTGGCTGCCTCCGCCTCGCATACAAGTGACCAAGGAAAATCTGCAGAGATCGAAGCTCTTGAGCGCATGCCTGATAGTGATGTGAAACGTGCTTTGCAAGAAATTCCAGAAGATTTTCGCATCGCAGTTTATTTGGCTGACGTTGAAGGGTTTTCATATAAAGAGATAGCCGACATTGCGGGTGTCCCTGCGGGAACCGTTATGTCCCGTTTGCATCGCGGGCGAAAAGCTTTACGACTTCTCCTAACGGATTACGCCACCGAACGCGGATACGTTAAATCCCAACCTGGAAATACAGATGCGATGAGCCGCGAAGTGGAGGAGACTCCATGAGTTGCGGAGATAAGCACGAGACTGCTTGTGCAGAAGTTTTAAATTCTGTCGGCCTTTTGATAGACGGAGAAATCACGGAGACATCCCTGGTTCACAACATTGAGATTCATCTAGAAGAGTGCCCACCGTGCAAATCGGAGATGAAGCACGAACGTCACATGCACGAACTTCTGCACGATGTTTTAACAAGATCATGTTGCGAAAAAGCCCCTGAGGATTTGCACATGGCCCTTGCAACTCAAATCGCCACATTGCGTTCGCAATCAGTTGACTTCATGACGGAATATCGCAGAACTGAGATTTCGATTCAGGTGGATGAGTTTGGGACGATTGAGCATCATGAAATTACGATTGAACATACGCAGGAATATCGCTTCCCGCCGGAAGAATAAAGAAAATTCTTCAGAAACGGTCGGATAATCAATCATGCGGAGTGAGAGCGAGATTGTCGGAGTAGTTGGCTTCTCATCGATGGTTGTAAGGCCAGGCGACTCATTAGCGGCGCTCGGCATCGGAGATCTTCCTATTTTGGCGACTTCGCATCTTGTAAATCTCATCGAAAGTGCATCCGCGGGCGTCATGGATGCTTTCTTGGAAGCGGGAGAGAGTTCTCGTTTAACGCACCTAGGGATTAACGTTCTGGATTCAGTGGCTATAGGTTCTGAGATTCGAGCAAGTGCGACTTGTACGGAACTATTGGGTCGTGAATTAACTTTTAATTGGGATGTTTATCAGGGAGATCGTGAAATTGCGCGGGGAGAAATGAAAAGAGCGGTTGTCGAACGAGTTTCATTTCTCGCTCGAACAGCCGCTCAATCCATGATGGGACATGCGCCCCGTTAGTGTTAATTGAGTTTAATTATTTCTTCGTAGCCCAAAAAATTTCTGTGATTTCGTCAATCTTGGCAAGCAATTTGTCTGCAACTTCAACATCATTTGTTCCCTTAGTACCCGCAGCACCAGCAAGTTTTGTTGCCTCGTTAAAAAGAACGTGGAGATTTGGGTATGCCTCGAAATGATTTGGCTTGAAGTAATCTGTCCAGAGCACCCAGAGGTGCTCCTTGACCATATTAGAGCGCTCTTCCTTGATAGTGACGGAGCGGGCTTTGAAGTCTGGGTCCGTGCTTGCTGCATATTTCTGCATGCAAGCCTTGACTGATTGTGCTTCTAACTTCGCTTGCGCTGGATCATAAATTCCGCATGGAAGATCGCAGTGCGCGTATACGGTTGTCTTTGGGGTAAACATAAAACTCTCCTAAAGGACTAGATGGGATGACTCGTAATTTCTGAGTTTTGCTAACTCACTTCTAATGTGAGAATACCGCTATGAGGCCTTTTGACATATTCCGCCCTTCCCGTTGGAAGAGTTATGGGACGGTTGCCGTGGCTGGAGATTCCATGAGCCCGACCTACGAGGATGGTGACTGGCTGGTCGTTGAATGGCAAAAAGATAACGCCGACGCCAGGTATCTTTTGAGACAAGTCCTCGTGATCGAACGCGAATCGCGCCCTGGAATTTATCTCATCAAGCGTTTTATCCGGCCTGAGGGTGACAAATTATGGGTCGAGGGTGATAATCCCTTGAGCATCGATTCGCGCGAATGGGGCGCACTAGCCAAAGTCGAGGTGGTGGGACGAGTTCTGTTTAAAGTGCGGAGGGCGAATTCTAGGAGGGGTCGCAGGTGATCCACATTGCACTAAATGGACTCATCGTTATTTTCTCATCGAGATCATCTCTCGGAATTGATGTGTCATGGTTGAGAGAAGAAGAATGCTCAGAAGAGAGAATCATCCGCCCAGTTCTTGGTAGAACCAATTCCACCTCAGCTGTATTGAGTAGCACCTCGATTTCGCCTCTTTTATAGGCGATGAGTCCAGAACCGTTTGGACGTTGAGTCCACGTGAAATTCTCACTCGACTTAATTTCAGGTTTGTCGCCAGATTTCTTTGCATTAAGACGCTTTCTCAATAAAAGGAGTTCTCGATACAGCTCCATCGAACTTGAAGAATCGCCGTTCTGTTTTTCAACAGTGAGGCCCTCCCAATCTTGCGGGATTGGCAACCATGGCTTACCGGTTGTGAAACCAAATGGAGATCTGTAACCCTCCCACGGAAGTGGAACTCGCGCTCCATCTCTTCCCTTTTGCAGACCCTTTGTTCGAAAGAACGCAGGATCTTGTCGCTCACTGTCGAGGAGATCGGCATCGGGTAATCCAAGTTCTTGACCCTGGAAAATGTACGCAGCGCCAGGTAAGCCGTAGGTGAAGAGGGCCATCGCACGAGCTTCTCTTTCACCAAGGCGCGAAACTAAGCGCGGAGTGTCGTGATTGCTTAGGGCCCAGGTGGGAGTTGCGCCGACGCTACCGATAAGTTTTAGCGTTCGATCTACACAGTCGAAAATTTCCTTGTCATCAAAAGGTGCAACAAGAAGATCAAAATTAAAGACTTGTTGCAACTCGTCGGGTCGTACGTACAAAGTCGCTCGCTCCGGTGGGTGAACCCAAGCTTCAGCGACGGCCATGATTGGACGATCGTATGAATCGAAGATTTTGCGCCACTCACGATATATCTCATGTACTCCATTGCGATCAAAAAATGGAACGCTTGCCAAGAGAGTTCCGCGAACTTCCGGACTCATTTCCACGTCTAGGCGCAAAGCATTGCTTAATCCTTGAGGGTCGTGGTGATTTTTCGAGATGTCTTCTTTGACTAGTCCATGCGCGACATCGATCCGGAATCCATCCGCACCTAAATCTATCCAAAAACGTAAAGTTTTTTCAAAATCTCTTTTTATATCTGCATTTTCCCAATTAAGGTCTGGTTGCGAAGAATCAAAAAGATGCAAGTACCACTGGCCATCATCGACCTGAGTCCACGCTGGACCGCCGAACAGGGAGATCCAGTTATTCGGAGGAGTTGTGGAGGTTTTTCCATCAAGAAAGTGGAAACGTGAACGCTCGGGTGAACCCTTTACAGCTGAAAGCGCTGACTGGAACCAAACATGTTGATCGGAGAAATGATTTGGCACAACATCAAGCAGAACCTTGAGCCCTAAGTCATGTGCTTTATTGAAAAGTATTTTGGCATCGTCGAGCGTGCCATGGCGAGGATCGACATTTCGTGGATCAGCGACGTCATATCCGCCATCGTGATTCGGAGAGGTGTAGAAGGGACTCAGCCATAGTGCATCCGCTCCTAGTTCGCTGACATGAGAGAGATGGCTAGTGATACCAGTCAGATCACCTTCACCGTCACCGTTGCTATCAAAAAATGAGCGTGGATATATCTGGTAAAAAACGGCGTTCTCCCACCATGGCGACTTACTCATATTTGCCAACTACCTTCTGTCACGGATTGGGAAAAATCACTCATTCGCACGCTACTGGTTTGCCCATGGCTATTCAACGAAAGATTTCCTGTAAGCGGTGAACCTTGATTACTGTTTTATAACGATCTATAGGAAGCATCTCTTCGGTACCTCCACCACGTTTCCACCAGGTCTCCACCACGTTTCCACCAATTCTCCACCAGGTCTCCACCAGGTCTCCACCGCACCAATAAGTCGTCTCGGCAATCTTCGCCAGCTTCGTGTTGACTCTTTTTGCAAATGGAGGAGATGCTAAAAATTCGGCCCGACTTTAACGAGAGAAGGCCTCAACCATGAGAGCCTTTGCTTCCTCATCATGAACATAGTGATTACCGGTCGCTGGGCTTGCAGTAGCGCGGCGGGAGACCCGTCGCAATGTTCCCTCCCCAAACACTTCCAAAGTGTTTAGACCGATAAATGGCCATGGGCCCTGATTGGCTGGCTCATCTTGGACCCAGAGCAAGGTGGCATGTGGATGCTTTGCCGCCTCAGTTTGCAATTCATGAGAAGGAAGAGGGTACAGCTGTTCAACACGAATGATCGCTGTGGAATCTTCGCCGTTGCGCGCTCTCTCTGCGATGAGATCGTAATAAATGCGACCAGAACAAAAGACCACCCGAGCGGCATTTGTAACCGAGTTATCAGTGATGACTGGTTGGAAATGTCCGCTCGTGAAATCTGCAAGTGCGGATGAAGCGGCC
This sequence comes from Actinomycetes bacterium, assembly GCA_025363635.1. Taxonomy (GTDB): domain Bacteria; phylum Actinomycetota; class Actinomycetes; order Nanopelagicales; family Nanopelagicaceae; genus QYPT01. The sequence goes on along the minus strand of JANYDL010000035.1, from coordinate 13,878 downwards.
TTCATTCGAAGCATCGATTTAGGGGTAAAAATAATGATGGGGCGATGTGCGGGATTCTTTGCGTGCCAACGCAGGAGGTGGAAATACGAAGCCGGCGTGGAAGGTTGGGCCACGGTCATGTTGTGTTCGGCGCACAGTGATAAGTAACGCTCGATACGTGCAGAAGAATGGTCGGGACCTTGACCTTCATATCCATGAGGCAAGAGAAGAACTACACCTGAGCGCTCGCCCCACTTTTGAAGCGATGATGAAATGAACTCATCAATAATTGTTTGAGCGCCATTTCCGAAATCTCCAAATTGCGCTTCCCACATCACAAGGGCTTCATTGCGAGCTACGGAATAGCCGTACTCAAATCCCATTGCTGCATATTCCGAGAGCAGAGAATCAATGACAAAGAATTGATTTTCATCAGAGATTAGTCCAAGTAACGGAGTCCATTCGTTGCCGTTTTCCTTGTCAATGATGACCGCGTGGCGATTGCTAAATGTGCCACGCCGGGAATCTTGGCCAGCTAATCGAATCGGCTTACCTTCAAGTAACAGTGAGCCAAATGCCAGAACCTCGCCCATCGACCAATCGATCGATGCATCGTTTAGCATCTCTACACGTTTCATCAGTTGCGGCATTAATTTAGGATGAACGGTGAAACCTTCAGGGACAGAGATCTGAGTTTGTGCAATCTGTTGTGCCATAGCTTCACTGATGCTCGTATCAACTTCGCCTGGAAGGGGAGCTTCTGGAATATCTGCACCAAGAATATTGTCTGGCTTGAGATTATGAACGGCGGCGAAGACTGCTTCAAGTTGCATTTGATAGTCGCGCGCGACTTCTTCAGCTTCTTCAAGGTTGATATCTCCACGGCCTACGAGCGCTTCGGTATACAAAGTACGAGTAGAACGTTTTGCGTCAATAAGTTTGTACATCATAGGTTGAGTGAAACTCGGTTCGTCGCCCTCATTATGACCGCGTCGGCGATAACAGAGCATGTCGATGATGACATCCTTATTGAACTTTTGACGGTACTCAAAAGCAAGACGCGCAACTCGGACGCAGGCTTCAGGATCATCTCCATTTACATGAAAAATCGGGGCTTGGATTCCTTTTGCCACATCGGTTGCATAGGTTGATGATCGCGATGCAGGAGGAGAAGTAGTAAAGCCCACCTGATTGTTCACAATAATATGGACTGTTCCACCAGTGCGATATCCGCGAAGTTGAGACATATTGAGTGTCTCTGCGACGACTCCCTGTCCGGCAAATGCGGCATCACCGTGCACCAAAATTGGCAACACTGAGAAGTCATCTCGCACATTCAAGATATCTTGCTTCGCGCGAACAATTCCTTCGAGAACCGGGTTGACCGCTTCAAGGTGAGATGGGTTCGCGGCCAAGAATATTTTGATTGTTGCACTTGATTGCGCGGTGAAGACGCCTTCGGTTCCAAGGTGGTATTTAACGTCACCACTACCTTGTACCGAGTTTGGAATGTAATGACCTTCAAATTCTTGGAAGATCTGGCCCGCCGATTTTCCTGCGATATTGGCTAAAACATTGAGTCGACCACGGTGTGGCATTCCTATACATACTTCTTCAAGTTTCGCCTCCGCCGCTGCCGAAATTACGGCGTCAAGAAGTGGGATGACAGTTTCTCCGCCTTCAAGTGAAAAGCGCTTCTGACCGACGTATTTGGTTTGCAAAAAGGACTCAAATGCTTCTGCTCCATTGAGGCGTCGAAGAATTCGAAGTTGCTCTTCATGTGGGAACTTGACAGGTTCCTGTTCGACTTTTTGCTGTACCCAATTTCGCTCTTCTGGATTCTCTATATACATATATTCGACGCCGATGGAACGGCAATATGAATTGCGCAGAATCCCAAGAATTTTGCGCAACTTCATAAAGCTCTTTCCACCGAAACCGCCTGTAGCAAATTCTCGATCGAGGTCCCAGAGAGTTAAACCATGCGTGACGACATCAAGATCAGGATGCGAGCGCTGCTTATATTCCAGAGGATCAATATCTGCCATGAGATGACCGTTGGTGCGGTATGCATGAATTAACTGCTGTACACGTGCTGTTTTATCAATCTCGGCGTCGCGGGCGAATTCAATATCTGCCACCCATCGGATGGGCTCGTAAGGAATGCGCAGGGCTGCGAAAATCTCGTCGTAAAATCCTTCAGTGCCAAGAAGTAATTCATGAATACGCCGAAGAAAGTCTCCGGATTGGGCGCCCTGAATGACTCGGTGATCGTAAGTACTTGTTAGCGTCACAACCTTGCTTACTGCTAGACGTGCAAGTGTCTCCGCACTTGCGCCTTGGAATTCAGCGGGGTAATCCATCGCGCCAACGCCTAGGATCATTGATTGTCCAGTTACAAGACGAGGCACCGAGTGAACTGTGCCGATCGTTCCTGGATTTGTAAGTGAGAGTGATGTGCCTGCGTAATCTTCTACCGTGAGGGTGCCGCTACGAGCCTTCTTCACGGTCGCTTCATATGCGCCCCAGAATTGCCCAAAATCTAAACCCTCGCACCCTTTAATTGAAGGGACAAGAAGTTGACGCGATCCATCTGGTTTCACCATATCGATAGCGATACCAAGGTTGACATGTTCTGGATGTGCCACGGCTGGTTTGCCATCGAGAAGAGTGAATGAGGAATTCATCTCCGGCATTGCTTTTACCGCTTTGATCATTGCGTATGCGATCAGGTGTGTGAAGGAAACTTTTCCACCTCGAGCACGTTTGAGGTGATTGTTAATGACAATGCGATTATCGATCAGCAGTTTTGCAGGAATTGCGCGCACACTTGTCGCAGTTGGAACTGTTAATGAAGCTTCCATGCTTTGCACCACTCGACCTGCGACCCCGCGCAATGGCTCGACCAGGGCCGCGGCTGGTGTGACAAGAACAGGCACCGGCTTCACAACTGGCTCGGCAGGTGTGGGTGTGGTGGTTGCGCTTTTATGCACCACATCCAGCGGGGTTGGTTCATGGGCGGTAATACCTGGGGTAGCCGAAATTTGTGCAGGGGCAGAGGTCATTGGACGAGTGGGTGCAAAGGCGTCGGGGTAATCCCGAACAAATGGAATGTGCGGAATTTCGTCAGCTAGTGCGCTCTCTTGAAAAGTCTGAGCGTGTTCTGGTGTTGAAAGGTTCGGCGTAGATAGAGCTCCAGATTCTTGGCCTTGAGCGTTTTCGACTGTCGGAACAGCGATCGCGCTGGCCGTTGATTGTGCATCGATCTCGCCGGTCAAAGCACTCGTTCCGCTAATTCTGGCGAAGAGTGCTGACCATGAAGCATCAACTGAGGATGGATCTTGTACGTACTGTTCATACATCTCATCGACGAGCCACTCATTGGCGCCAAATTGCTCTGCTATCTCCTCGCCAAATTTCATAGCGAACGATGAAGCACTGGAAGTGGTTTCCCCGTCAGATGCCGACACTGGCAAACTCCTTTTTCATACATATTGTCCGAGCTTATTAACGGTATGGCGTCCGTTATGAGAGTCAAGCCTACCCAATCTGCCTCGGGCACGATTCCCTCGATGAATCAGGGTTGTCGTCTCACTTTGGAGTGATAGAGAGGGCAAGTCCCGCGGTGACCAGAGCGATCACGGCAATCGGCAGCGCTAGGTACCAAAGGTGGGCCTGAAACTGAAATGTCGAAACTCCCAGAGCAATCAAATTAGCCATCACCGCTGGAGCTCTTCCGTAATTGCGGGCTCGCGCAAAACCATGTGCTGCGCCCAGAAGCCCAAGTCCGCCCAATAATGCAAAAAGAATCTCCATTAATAAAGCTATTGGGGCTTGAGGATGTGAAGTCATCGATTTGAAAGTCAGATAGACCGCTAGGGAAGCCACCGCGATCGCCTCAAAGCGCAGAAGGGCTGCCACGATGGCACCGCGACGTGTTAACACACGATGATGGGGGTTTCCCTTATCGCTCATCTAAGAAGGGTAGCAACCATAGTGACGGCCTTTAGCCATGATGGAATGAGGGATTCGCTCACAAACCTTGCTGCACCACCTCTCTTCTATGAGGAATTACGGCGAGAAATTGCAAAGAAAAGTCGAAGCGGCGAAGGGCTACAGGTCCTGAGAATTCAGTTAAACGAAATTCAAGTCAGCCAGGGAGTTCCCAAAGATAATTCCCCTATCAACTTCGAGAAGAACTCCGATTTTAATTCCGCAACGATGCCCGATTTCGAGCACGATCGAGAGATACTGAAGTTTGCCCAGATTTTATCTTCGTCGACTCGCGGCGACGATGTATGCGCTCGCATGGGTCAAAAAGAATTTCTCGTTCTTTTTTCTGGGGGAGCACTCGATATCAAAATCTTTATCACTCGTATAGTCACTCAATGGAGCAAAAGAAAAAGAAACCATATTCTCGTTTCATCCTCTCTGCTTGCTTGCTCGAAAGAAAGTCCTCTAGATTTCCTCAATAGACTTGATCTGGAGCGGCTCACTGAACATTCGCTTTAATAAAGAGATTATTTGCAAGCATTATGCCGTCCTCACCTAGCGGTTATCCACGCTTCTAATCGGAGCGTTTCGGTAAATATTTTCATATCCATATCTTTTCAACATGTCTAAATCCGATCTCGCTCTGACCTTTGGCGCCTTGGCGCCGTTTATGATAGATCCAAGCATTGAAGAAATTTGGATCAATACACCGGAGCGAATCTTTGTGGCCCGAGGTGGCAAGAATGAACTCACAAACTTGTTGCTCACTACGCAGGATGTGCAAAACATCGTAGAACGTGCACTCATGTGGAGTGGTCGGCGGCTAGATCTTTCGAACCCTTTCGTAGACGCTCGTCTTCGAGACGGTAGCCGGCTTCATGTTGCCATTCCTGAAGTCACTTCTGAGCATTGGGCGGTAAATATTCGGAAACACTTATTGCAAACACTTTCATTGACCGACTTAGCCAAACGTGGAGCAATGTCCGATCGGATCGCCGCGTTCCTTACCGCTTCAGTTCGGTCAGGACAAAATATCCTGGTAAGCGGAGGCACCCAAGCAGGGAAAACCACTCTTCTCAATGCCTTGGTCTCCTCTATCCCCGTAGCAGAACGGGTCATCACGATTGAAGAAGTCTTCGAGCTCAAGCCGAATTTGCCCGATGTCATAGCGCTTCAAACCAGAGGAAGTAACTTGCAAGGTGAAGGAGAAATTCCCTTGCGACGCTTAATTAAGGAGTCATTGAGAATGCGCCCTTCGCGCATTGTAATTGGCGAGGTCCGCGAAGCAGAGGCTTTGGACATGCTGATAGCGCTCAATTCAGGCTTACCTGGCATGGGAACAATTCATGCCAATTCTTCTCGAGATGCAATAGTAAAACTTCAAACCCTCCCGCTTTTGGCAGGTGAAAATATTTCGCAGAAATTCATCGGACCTACGGTTGCCTCCAGTATCGATCTCGTCATTCAAGTGAAACTTGACCTCTCTGGAGAAAGAAGAGTCATTGAAATTGCAAAAGTCACAGGACGGATAGAGCGAGATCGAGTCGAAATTGAAACTTTGTGGAGCTGGAACGGAACAACGTACGAACGAGGACTTGGATCCATTAAGGATGATGGCTGGTCTGGAGAGTCGATACTTTCAGCTCAGCTTGTGACTGGACGTTAGGTCGCCAATGCAACCGTCATTGTTAGTACAAATTTATGCGACTCTGAGACAACCTCTGGGCACGGCAATTCTGGCAAGTGGACTTTGTGCGTTTGGAATCAGCAGAATTCTCGGAGCGTCGGAGAAGTTTCGCTCTCAAAAAGTAAACCGATTTCTTGGAGAAGAGCATAAATCTGTTTCGGATTATCAGCGAGATAGCGCAAATGAAAAGAAGCAAGATAAACCATACAGAGAAAGTATTTTAGCCAAGAACTCGTCAAGGCGCCCCGCACGAAAAGAATCGTTAATTGGACTCAATAGACGGCACGTCTCACGTTTCAATCTTCGTGACCTCTTTGAAAAAAACCTGAGCCGCGAAGATCGTGACAAATCGGAACCGTTATTGATCAGCAGATATACCTACGCTTTTTTGGCTGCGTTCTGCGTCGGTTTAATGGTATTCCTCTTTGCCGGCTCTTTGGCAATCACGGTTCCATTTACGTTTCTATCCCTCGCTATAGTCTGGATCTACTTGAGAAATCGCGAGGCGAGGGGTGATAAAGCGATTCTGCAGGTGTGGCCAGAGGTAGTTGATCACCTAATTTCAGGCATTCAGTCAGGCATGTCTTTGTTGGAGGCGATGGCATCTTTGTCGGACCGTGGTCCAGAGATTATTAGGAAAGATTTTCAAAAATTTAAGGAGGAAATTCTCGCAACGGGTGATTTTTCAAAGGCAGTGGAAGACCTCAAAATTAAGTTTCATAGTCCTGCGAGTGACCAGATACTAGAAGCCATATTAATGGCAAAATTAATGGGTGGTTCTGAACTTTTAGAAATCTTTCGAACTTTAGGCGACTTTATTCGGCAAGATTTGGCGCTTCGAAAAGAAATTGAGATTAAGCATGGTTGGATAAAGAATTCTGCCCATCTCTCATCAGTGGCACCGTGGTTATTGCTGTTACTTCTATCTAGTCAGCCAGGAACGGTTGAGTCATTTTCCCAACCTGGGGGCGTATTGATTCTCTTTCTAGGTTTGGCAATGACACTTATTGCGTATTTATGGATGGGGAAATTGAGCAAACTGCCAGCGCCACCTCGAGTCTTTGGATCTTTTAAGGTGCAAGTCGGAAGTGAACCTTCTCGATGAACGGCGCAAGCATCATACTCCCAGTGTTCTTAGCGAGCGGTGGAGCGATTATCTTCTTTGGCGATGAGAAGGACACGAACAGGATCCAATTATTAGCCCGTCAAAAAATTTCGCATTTGCGCGATAGCCGAGGAGTTCGCGGCAGGTTACAGGCCGTTGGGAGAGAAGCGGACTACGAACAGTTTCGAATAACTCAAGTGGCTGGTTCTTTAACCACCGCATTCTTGGCTTTGGTGGCGATATCGACGGTGCAAAATTCCATTCTTCTTAGCGCACTTGTTGCCCTTCTTGCCGGTTACGCTTTCCACATTCTTCAAGACCGTAGACTTTCTGGACTTGTTAAGAATCAGAAACTGAAAATTGAAGCCGAGTTCGCCGGCATTATTGAAATGCTGACTTTGGCACTATCGGCAGGAGATACTCCTTTGGGTGCGCTGACGAGAATTTCGCAACGTTCTGAGGGTCTCTTTTCGCAACAAATGTCAATGGTGGTGCGCTCCGTTCGAGAGGGGACGCCATTTCATGTGGCGCTTGACGAAATGGCTCGAAGGATCGAATCGATTCAAATCAGAAGATTTATCGATGCGCTCGTGATCTCAATGTCGCGAGGCGCTCCTTTGATTGACCTATTGCACTCGCATGTAGCTGAGGCACGTACGGTTCAGAAGAATTTGATGATGGATAAGGCAGGTAAAGCGGAAATGTCCATGATGATCCCGGTTGTATTTCTGATACTTCCAATTTCAATTCTTTTTGCATTGTGGCCTTCCTTGATGCATCTAAACCTTTTCGCCAGCTAGATTCCTCTATTCGCAGGCTCAGGATTTGCACAAGAATTCGCGACTCCAAATCTAAAATTCCTCTCTCGTAAATGATTCTGGTTAGTTCGACATTTGTCGCTCATAGGAATCTCGGAAAAACAATGAAACGAAACGGCTTATAAATGTCGGGGTCTATTTGAACTTTCAAAATCCAAAACTAGTTTCAGAAAGGTAGTGGCATAGTGAGAAAAGAGCGAGGCAACGAAGATCTTAAGGTTAGAAACAAAGTTCTAAAAGCGCTCGTAGAGTTAATGCTATTTCTACGTGATCACACCAAGAAATTTACTGATAGATATCAGTTTGCTAGTTCTAATGAAAATGAAAAAGGTGATGTTCCAGGATGGGTTTTAGTTGTGCTTATGACGACCGGTCTTGTGACTGCCATTTGGACGATTGCCGCGCCTCGTTTAACTACAATTCTCCGCAATTCATTGGATTCGATGAGTGGAATTCGTTAAGAGACTGCATCGAGACCAGAGCGGGGTTGTAGAAAGTGGCTTGGTAATAATCCCTTTACTGGTTCTGTTTCTCGTTAGCATGCAATTAATCATCGCGCTCAATATGAGAAATATCGATTTGGCGTTCACTCAAAGTCAGGCAACCTCGGTAGCAATTGGTGCGCCAGTGAGCGGCAATGATCAAGTTGTGGAATTTCCCTCAGGCTATTCACGAAAGGGACTCAAATTAGTAGTCAGTCACATGAGCCGGCAGATACCTGACTTATTGGTCGGCCTGATGACTTTTATTGGAGGTCCGATGCGAAGCACGCATGTCTCTGGTATTGCCGTGATGGAGGAATCTCCATGAGTGAGAATGATCAATGAAAATAGCGAAGGTGCGGGATCTGAAATATGAGGAAGGAAGTGCAGTGCTTGAGTTCATACTTCTTGCAATTCCGCTCTTTCTTCCCATCATTTTCTATTTAGGACAATTGGGAAGTCTTAGTGCAGGAGAAATCAAGAGTCGCTCCTTGGTAAGAGAAATCGTTCGGGCATACGTCTCGGCAGATAACGAGAATTCAGCTCGCGAGAGATCCTCTATCGTCATGAACTACGCAGCAAACGTCCTTGATTTTAGCGCAAAGGAAATTTCAACATTTGAGGTGAATTTTTCGTGCTCAAACAATCCGTGTTTCTCCTCCGGTGGAAGGGTGAGAGCGATATTTAGCTTTCAGCCTGAGGGTATGGGTCACAAGGTTCAAGCATCTGCTGAAGAATATATTTCGCCTTGGCAATGAAGTACGAAGGAAACGTACCTTTCCTCCCTTTGCGTGTCCGAGAGCAATTCTCAGGAATTCGAAAGAGCGAACAAGGATCAATTTCGATTCTCATTCTTGGATTCTTCTTTTTACTTTTAACTTTGGCTTTTGTGCTCACGGACTTAGCGACCATGGTGGTTGCTCAAAGATCCTTGACTAATGCAACCGAGAATGCAGTTATGCGAAGCGCTCAAGTTCTTGATAGGAATGCGTACTATCGGGGAAATTCGGGCGTCAGCGTTCCCTTGGATTGTCCCGAGTCGCGCCTTGTTGCGATGAGGGAATTGGATCTATGGGGCCGGGAAGATGGTTCGATTCGAAGACCTGAAATTTCTCATATAACGCTTCAAGAATTCATTTGCTCAGGAGACACCGTTGAAGTCACGACCTCAGGTCAATTGACCTTACCATTCGCCCTCCCTGGGTCGACTCTTGAGAGAATCGTGTTGAAAGCAACAGTGGGAGCAAAAAGTCGGAGAGCGAATTAGAACTAGTACCCTTACTCCATGGCCGCGCGCGAATACGATCTTGAGATTGCAGCAATTGACGCGACTCTAGTTTCCATTGAGAAGGTGCTCGATCTACCGAAATTGCGTAAGGACGCTGCTGTACTTGAAGAAGCAGCGGGAGTTCCTAATCTTTGGGATGATCCCGAAAGCGCGCAACAAGTAACGAGCAAGCTTTCACGCGTGCAAAGCGAAATTAAGCGGTTGATGGACCTTCGTCAGCGGGTGGAAGACTTGCCGATACTTATTGAGTTAGCGCAGAACGAATCTGATGCCGCAGCCCTTGCCGATGCCGAGCGCGAACTCGAATCCGTGGGAAAAGCGGTGAGCACTCTCGAAGTGCAAACCCTGCTCAACGGTGAATACGACGATCGCGATGCACTCATCACTATCCGATCCGAGGCCGGCGGAGTGGAGGCAGCAGATTGGGCTGAGATGTTGATGCGCATGTACTTGCGCTACTGCGAGCGTCATGTCTTCAAAGTTGATGTCCTTGAAACTTCTTACGCCGAAGAAGCAGGGATAAAGTCCACAACGTTCAGGGTCAGTGCACCATATGCCTATGGAACGCTCTCCGTGGAGCAGGGCACCCATCGACTTGTACGTATCTCGCCATTTGATAGCCAGAGTCGGCGCCATACCTCCTTCGCAGGGGTAGAAGTCGTACCCGTGGTGGAGCAGAGCGATCACATTGAAATTGATGAGAAGGAAATTCGTATCGATGTGTATCGCTCCTCGGGTCCTGGTGGTCAGGGCGTGAACACAACGGACTCAGCAGTGCGAATTACGCATCTACCTTCTGGGATCGTGGTGTCTTGTCAAAATGAGCGCTCGCAAATTCAGAATAAGGCAACTGCAATGGCGGTTCTGCAATCTAAACTCCTTGAACGTCGCCGCCAAGAAGAGCAGGCAAAGATGAACGCCCTCAAGGGCGACAACAGTGGATCGTGGGGTAACCAGATGCGGTCTTACGTTTTAGCGCCATATCAAATGGTAAAAGACCTTCGAAATAATCATGAGACTGGAAATACGGGTGCAGTTCTCAATGGAGAAATTGATGATTTTATTGAGGCTGGAATTCGTTGGCGCCGAAGTAGCGCGGCCCCGTCCTCGTAATTGTTAAGTATCGGTCTGCTCTCAATAATATGGTTTGGAAAGAGACGCCATAATCGTAAAAAATTTCAAGCGTGATCGGCCCATCACCTGGTTTTTGGGGTTCCCAGAAATACCTCAACATCGCATCTCAGTGAGGAAAAATCGGGCAAATAGGGCGTATGTGAGCCGCTGATGCTCTGCCACTGCCTAAACTAAGGCTCGGATCGATGGGCGATCTGGGGCAGAGCCTTCTGTCGAGCAGATAGAACTGCGGGCAGATCGTAGTTATTTGGAGTTTGAGTGATTCGTTTTGAGAATGTAAGCAAGCTCTACCCTGGCCAAGAGAAGGCCGCCCTCGACAGCGTCAACATTGAGGTCCTCAAGGGTGAGTTTGTTTTTCTTGTAGGTCTTTCAGGATCAGGTAAGTCCACTTTTCTTCGCTTAGTACTTCGCGAGGACCGCCCAACGTCGGGGACGATTCATGTGGCCGGAAAGGACTTGGGCACACTTCCTACTCACAAGATTCCAGAATTGCGTCGACAAGTTGGAACGGTCTTTCAAGATTTTAGACTCTTACCTAATAAAACTATTTTTGAGAACGTGGCTTTCACCCTCCACGTTCTTGGATACTCAAATAAAGAGATTGCTCGCGAGGTTCCTGAGGTCCTTGAACTTGTGGGTCTTGAAGATAAGGGAGATCGCCGACCGAGTGAGATCTCCGGTGGTGAGCAACAACGTGTCGCTATCGCTCGCGCCTATGTAAGTCGTCCAGCGATATTGATTGCTGATGAACCAACGGGAAACCTCGACCCCGCGACCAGTGTGGGCATCATGAAGTTGCTCGATCGCATCAATCGCGAAGGCACGACAGTGGTTATGGCCACTCACGATTCTGGAATTGTGGATCAGATGCGTAAACGGGTTATTGAATTGGATGCTGGTCACGTTGTCCGCGATCAGATTCGCGGCGTCTACGGATATACGGGCTGACGAGAATGTTTATTGTCTTTCGATGGCTCGCTGTCGCACTAAAAAGGTTCCTAGTTCGAAGAGCAAAAGTTGCTCTGAGAAATTTAATTGCGGTGCAGGCAAACGCCTTCGTTCGAAGTTTGTTGATGGCGGGAGTCGCAACTCTTGTGGGTCGACGTAATCGCATGATTAGTGTCCCCTCAACGCGCTTGGATATACGGGAAATAGAAAACAGTAAGAATTATTCAGAGAATGATGATGTTTCATTATTGGCTAAAGGAGAGTTTTGATGCGCGCACGATTCTTATTGAGTGAAGTACGAATCGGCTTGCGACGCAACTTAACGATGACATTTGCAGTAGTGGTGACAGTTGCAATCTCTCTTTCGCTACTCGGAATTGGCTTACTCTCCAATTCACAAGTAAGTGCAATGAAGGATTACTGGTATAACAAAATCGAAGTTTCGGTTTACTTGTGTGGAACGCTCTCTGAGTCACCTTCATGTTCGGCTGGCGTAGTTACCGCGGATCAACGTTTGGCAATACAACAAGACCTAACAGCGCTTCCTGTTGTCCAAAATGTTTACTACGAATCTCAGGCCGAAGCATTCAAGCGCTTTGAGGAGCGATTTAAGAGTTCGGCAATTGCCCAGAACGTGACGCAGGATCAGCTTCCTGAATCATTCCGCGTTAAGTTGAAAGACCCGACCCAATATCAGGTAGTAGTTAGCGCCTTTAGTGGCCGACCAGGAGTGGATGTGGTTCAAGATCAGCGAGCGATCTTGGAGAAGTTCTTCAAACTACTCGGCGTTCTCCGCAACGGTGCTCTCCTGGTAGGTCTCTTCTCCGTTTTGACTGCCGCGCTACTTATTAGCAACACATTGCGCATTGCGGCTTTCAACCGTCGGCGTGAGACGGGTGTTATGAAGTTGGTGGGCGCGACCTCACTCTCAATTCAACTTCCCTTCTTGATGGAGGGAGTTATTTCCGCGATCTTTGGATGGGCAATCGCCACGGGGCTTCTCTCCGCCCTGAAAAGCGTTGTAGATACGAAGGTCGCGCCGTTGCTCACCTTCACGAAATTCTTTGGTTGGGGTGAAGTCTGGAAGGCCTCTGGGGTTCTACTCGGCACCGGCCTAGTTGTGTCCATACTTGCTTCGGTGATCACCCTTCGACGTTATCTCAAGGTCTAACGATAAGACGCACCGCTGGTGAAGACAGGCATCACTTTTGTAATTCCATTGGTTCTGACGCACCGAGGCGAGTCGCACGGCTAAACTCACCTCATTATGGTCAAAGAGGTAGGGCGAAAGCTCATCGCGCAAAATAAGAAGGCGCGACATGATTACTCAATCGAAGATGTATATGAGTGCGGACTTGTGCTTACGGGCACCGAAGTGAAGTCCCTTAGATTGGGAAGAGCTTCACTCATCGACGGATTTGCCATGGTCAATAATGGTGAACTGTGGCTTAGCGGAGTTCATATTCCCGAATACACAGAGGGAACTTGGACAAATCACACTCCGCGCAGGGAACGAAAATTACTTGTTCATCGAGATGAACTAAATCGTTTGATTGCCAAGACCAAGGAAGGCGGGCTCACGCTTATTCCGCTCTCTTTGTATTTCAAGGATGGCCGCGCCAAAATTGAATTGGCGGTCGCACGGGGCAAGAAGACGCATGACAAGAGAGCTGCGTTATTGGAGAGACAGACGGGCAGGGAAATTGAACGGGAAATCTCGCAAAGGCGATCGGGTAAATCAGGGCGAGGTTAGTCATCTTTTTCGTCGCCGCTTCGACTGAAATGTCTCTTGAGCGCGCTCATTGCGGGAGTTCACCCCAATAAATTCGGTATGAGAGACCATGACTATCTTCTACAATAGGCATGTGAAAGAAATTTCACGATCCCTTCTGGCGTTAACACGACAGTAGGCAAGGACTGAAGCCCTGATCGACTTCGTACTAAGCGAAGAGCCGAGATGGACCCACCTTCGGTTGCGAACTATGACAATTAAATAGCGATGAAGTAACGCTTCAATTCTTGATTTTGTATTCTGAGATTGCGGTCGCGCGAGCACCGTTGAAATCTCAACTTTTCAATCTTGGGGGTGAACGGTCTCGACTTTGGATGTTGAGGCAGGGGAAGCGGGCCGAGGAAGCCGGGATGATCTCGTAAACCAATAACCTGTGCAAAAAATAATCGACAAAAACATTGCCGATAGCTACGCCCTCGCTGCCTAAGCGAGTTCTCTAGCTCGTTAGCCTGGAAACGCCTTCGGTTCGGGATCTAACGTCGCAAGAAGGCTTTTCATGATGTTGGCGTTACGGACGACATCAGAGAACAAAACCGTAAATGAGTTCGTCGGATACTTGTGTGTAAGAGATCCGGAGCTGAGAAAACGATAAGCACACTACGCCCGTAGAAGCCCTGTTTTAGTACCGAAGGACCCGGGTTCGATTCCCGGC
>JANYDL010000025.1 GCA_025363635.1 Actinomycetes bacterium | reverse complement strand
GGAATCGCTAGTAATCGCAGATCAGCACGCTGCGGTGAATACGTTCCCGGGCCTTGTACACACCGCCCGTCACACCACGAAAGTGGTCATAACCAGAAGCAGGTGAGCCAACCGTAAGGAGGCAGCCTACCAAGGTTGTGGCCGTGATTGGGGTGAAGTCGTAACAAGGTAGCCGTAGGGGAACCTGCGGCTGGATCACCTCCTTTCTAAGGATAAACCGAAGGTCTAGCAATAGACTCTTCTATCCTAGGTTAGCCCCCTTTAATGGTGCTCGCCGATGTTTGCTATTCAGCTTTGAGAGAGTCTTGTAGTCGAACCCAGTAATGGGAACGATCAACGAGATTTTTTCTGTCCTGAAAAGGACGGCTCTTTGACAACTGAATAGGGTAGCAAGTAAATAGCATCTAGCTATTTGTCTATTTAATAGTTTCAAAAAGAACAAGTTAGTGATTCTTCCCGACACTCTATGGTGAAAACTGGCCACGATGAAGCGGTTAAACGCGGATTTAGGGCTTGAAAGTTTGAGCGAAAGTGAATCGAAGGAGACCAAGGCGCAAGGAGCGGTAAAAGCGGAGTGTACCTCTGGTACGTGAGTATTTTAGCGCGACGAGCAACGAAGGGATCGTTTGATTCAATGAGCGAAACAGGTTTTGCCAAGTGAGGAGTAAACGGCGAATAAATAAGCTACTAAGAGCACATGGTGGCTGCCTTGGCACTAAGAGGCGATGAAAGACGTAGTAAGCTACGATATCTTCGGGGAGCTGCTTAACAAGCTTTGATCCGGAGGTTTCTGAATGGGGCAACCCACTTCTTCGGAAGTACCGTTAAGTGAATACATAGCTTAACGGAGCGAACCCAGGGAACTGAAACATCTAAGTACCTGGTGGAAAGTAAATCAAAAGAGATTCCCAAAGTAGCGGCGAGCGAAATGGGAAAAGCCTAAACCCGCTGGAATTTCTGGCGGGGGTTGCGGGGCAATTCATAACGTATGCACGAAGTTAGGAGAACGAGTTGGAAAGCTCGACCAAAGACGGTGACAGTCCGGTATCCGAAAACCAAGTGCAGCAGAATTGTTCCCAAGTAGGACGGGACACGAGAAATCCTGTCTGAATCTGGGGGGACCATCCTCCAAGGCTAAATACTACTTAGTGACCGATAGTGAATCAGTACCGTGAGGGAAAGGTGAAAAGAACCCCGGTGAGGGGAGTGAAATAGAATCTAAAACCGTGTGCTTACAAGTAGTCGGAGCGTAAAGTGACGGCGTGCCTTTTGCATAATGAGCTAGCGAGTTAATGTAGCGAGCGAGATTAAGGTGTTCAGCACCGAAGTCGGAGGGAAACCGAGTCTGAATAGGGCGTAAAGTTCGTTGCATTAGACCCGAAACCCGGTGATCTATCCATGAGCAGGTTGAAGCTGGGGTAATACCTAGTGGAGGACCGAACCGGTTGTTGTTGAAAAAACTTCGGATGACTTGTGGATAGGAGTGAAAAGCTAATCGAACTGGGTGATAGCTGGTACTCCCCGAAACATATTTAGGTATGGCCTCGTTCGTTTCCTAGAGGAGGTAAAGCACTGATAGAGCTAGGGGTCTTAACGGACTACCAAACTCTTTCAAACTCTGAATGCCTCTACGGTTAGAGCGGGAGACAGACTGCGAGAGAGAAGTTTCGTAGTCGAGAGGGAAAGAGCCCAGATCAGCGGCTAAGGTCCCAAAGATTGTGCTAAGTGGTAAACGATGTGGAGTCGCTTAGACAGCCAGGAGGTTGGCTTAGAAGCAGCCATCCTTTAAAGAAAGCGTAATAGCTCACTGGTCAAGTGATTCTGCGCGGAAAATGTAACGGGGCTCAAGCACAACACCGAAGCCCTGGATTTACACGTAAGTGTATCTGGTAGGGGAGCATTGTAGTAACCAGTGAAGGTGTACCGTGAGGTATGCTGGAGGAGCTACAAGAGCGTATGCTAGCATGAGTAGCGAGAAAGCAAGTGAGAAACTTGCTCGCCGAAAACCCAAGGTTTCCTGGGATAGGTTAATCCGCCCAGGGTTAGTCGGCCCCTAAGGTGAGGCCGAAAGGCGTAGCTGATGGGAAGCAGGTTAATATTCCTGCACCATTGTAATGGAGCGATGCGGGGGTGGAGAAGGGTAGCCAAGCCGGTTATTGGATTCCGGTTCAAGCATGTAGGAAGATTCCCTTGGTAAGTCCGGGGAGTCAATTCTGAGATGTGATGTGGTGGACTTCGGTCCTGAAGTTGGTGATCCCATGCTCACAAGAAAAGCCGCTAAGCGTTGAAGTTACAAGACCGTACCCTAAACCGACTCAGGTGGGTAGGGAGAGAATCCTAAGGCGTTTGAGTGAAACTGGGCTAAGGAACTCGGCAAATTAACACCGTAACTTCGGGATAAGGTGTGCCAGCAATGTGAAGTGCCTCGCGCACGTAAGCATAGTCTGGTTGCAAAAACTAGGGAGCAGCGACTGTTTATCAAAAACACAGCACTCTGCAAACACGCAAGTGGATGTATAGGGTGTGACGCCTGCCCGGTGCTGGAAGGTTAAGAGGAGAAGTTAATCGTAAGGTGAAGCTTTGAATCGAAGCCCCAGTAAACGGCGGCCGTAACTATAACGGTCCTAAGGTAGCGAAATTCCTTGTCGGGTAAGTTCCGACCTGCACGAATGGCGTAACGA
>JANYDL010000100.1 GCA_025363635.1 Actinomycetes bacterium | reverse complement strand
CACGATTATTCTTTCTGCAATTATTGTTGCAGTCGCCCTTGGTGGTGGATTGATGAAAGTCGGTTCGGGCTTCGCCGCTCGCGTCACAGAAGGAATTACGGTCACCGGTTCGGCTAAGGCATCGGCCACCGCCGACAACGCAGTCTGGACTCTTTCTGTGCAACAATCTTCCCCGAAAGTGGCGAGCGCTGTAACCGCAGTTGGTCAAGGAATCGATAAGTTGACCGCATATCTTATGAGTGGAGGAGTGACTTCTGAATCTATAGAACTCGGACCAGTGTCGACGTATTCGAATGCTGAATATATTAATGGCAATCCGACCGGTCGAATCATTTCGTATAACGCAAGCCGAGATCTGACAGTTCGAACAAAAAATGTGCAACTCGTGAAGAAGTTAAGCCAGGGAATTGGAACTCTGCTCCAGCAAGGGGTGAGCGTCAATAACAACGGTCCGCAGTATTACATTTCGACACTTCCGGCGCTGCGCCCGCAGTTATTGCAAGATGCAGTTAAGGACGCAAAAGTTCGTGCTGTTGCTCTGACTTCAGGAGTTGGTGGCTCCGTCGGGAATGTGTTGAGTGTCAAGAGTGGTCCATTTCAAGTGACAACTCCAGACTCAACCAATACCGCTGACGTTGGCGCTTACGACACCTCTACAATTGAAAAAACTGTCACAGCAACCGTCTCCGTAACTTTCAAGACCAGCAAATAGTCTAGAGCGGAATATTTCCGTGGTTCCCTCTCAATTGAGGAGCTCTGGAGAGCGCTTTTGCGATTGCATTTCGAGTCGCGTTTGGTTCGATAATCTCATCGACTACCCCGATTTCGACTGCTCGCGCGACTCCGCCTGAAATTTGGTCATGTTCAGCGGCCAGTTCCAGTTCCATTGCATCACGCTGTTCTTCAGGCAGATCTGCGAGCAATCTCCTATGCAATACGCGAACCGCAGCAACCGCTCCCATCACCGAAACCTCCGCTTGTGGCCAAGCAAATACTTTTGTAGCACCAAGTGCTCTGGAATTCATCGCCACATATGCCCCGCCGTAAGCCTTTCGCGTAATAAGAGTGACTCTTGGGACTACCGCCTCGCCAAATGCATGTAGGAGTTTTGCGCCTCGTCGGACAGCACCTTCCCATTCTTGACCAGCCCCAGGCAAGAATCCTGGAACATCGACAACAACTATCAGTGGTATTCCAAATGAATCACATGTACGTACGAAACGTGCTGCCTTTTCCGCGGCCGCCGAGTCTAGGGCTGCAGCAAGGTGCGCAGGATTATTTGCAACAACACCGATTGTGCGACCACCAAAGCGCCCTACCATGGTGACAATATTCTCCGCCCACATCGGAAGAAACTCAATGCGTTCATCAGAATCTAGAAGTGCGTTGAGAAGAGGATGCACTTCGTAGGTTCTCTTCTTGGCATCTGGGACGAAGCGCCCTAAATCTTCTTCTGGCAATGCGCTATCGATTTTTCTTTGGTCAGCAAAGAGTGAAGTAAGGGTGCGAATGCATTCAAAGGCCGCATCTTCGGACCGAGCAATGACGTGCGCTACTCCGCTATTTTTACGATGTGCATCCGGTCCACCGAGTTTTGCCATATCAATATTCTCACCCGTCACACTTTTCACAACGTCAGGTCCCGTAACAAATATGCGACCTTCTGGAGCGAGAACAACTACATCGGTAAGCGCAGGGCCATAAGCTCCACCACCGGCAGCAGGTCCAAGCACGAGTGAGAATTGTGGAATTTTTCCACTTGCTGAAATCATGCATTGAAAGACTTCGCCAAAGGCATTGAGCGAAAGCACCCCGTCACGAAGACGCGCACCGCCAGAATGCCAAATGCCAATTATCGGAATCCGTGCTTTCATTGCAGCCGCGTATGCAGTGACTATTACTTGCGCACCCTCTGGACCAAGGGCGCCTCCATGATTGGTCGCATCCGAGGCGAAAATTACGACCGGATTTCCCAAAATGGATCCAGTGGCCGCCAACATTCCTGATTGATCTTTATCGGTAATAAGAGAGAGTGTGTCTGGATCCGTGAGTCGGAGCATGCGCACTTCTGGGTCGCGAGGATTACTTTCCATGTTCATGTGGCGTTAGTAAGAACGAAAAGCGAGCACGACGTTATGTCCGCCAAAACCAAAAGAATCATTGAGTGCGGCAATCTCACCAGCGGGAAGGGGACGAGGCTTATCCCGCACCACATTAATTGTCACGGCCGGATCGATATTTTCAATATTGATAGTTGGTGGTGCCAATCGCTCTTGAAGCGCCTTCACGATAAAGACAGATTCAATCGCGCCTGCTCCACCTAAGAGGTGTCCCGTCATGGATTTAGTTGCAGAGACGGCAACCTGATCTACATCTGCGCCCAGAGCTAGTCGAAGTGCATTTGCCTCAGCAACATCTCCAACAGGAGTTGATGTTGCATGAGCATTGAGATGCACAATGTCACGAGTAGTTAGGTCTGCATCAAGAAGGGCAAAAGCAATTGCACGCCGAACTCCGCTACCTTCTGGGTCTGGGGCAGCAATGTGGTATCCATCGGAGGTGAGTCCTTGTCCAGCAATTTCTGCATAAATGTGGGCTCCGCGGGCTTTCGCGTGTTCAAGTTCTTCAAGAACTAGCATCGCTCCACCTTCGCCCAAGACAAAGCCATCTCGATCGCGATCGTATGGCCTCGATGCTCGAGTGGGATCGTCATTGCGAGTTGATAGCGCTTTCATCGCGGCAAAACCTGCCATCGGGAGTGCATGCACGGCCGCTTCCACTCCACCGCTCATGATGATGTCGGCACGATTGCTCCGAATCATTTCCATTGCATATCCAATTGCTTCGGCACCTGAAGCGCACGCACTGACCGGGGTATGGACTCCCGCTCGAGCACCGAGTTCGAGTCCTACATTTGCAGCCGGTCCATTCGGCATCAACATAGGAACTGTATGAGGACTTACAAATCGAGCACCCTTGTTTTTTAAGATGTCATATTGATCGAGCATCGTGATTACGCCCCCGATGCCGGATGCAATAACCACTCCGAGTCTTTCTTTATCTACCTCCGGTGCGCCTGCATCTTTCCATGCTTCACGCGAAGCGATGAGCGCAAATTGCTCAGAGCGATCCAGTCGCCGCATTTCAACGCGCTCCATGACTTCGGAAGGATCGATTGCGACCATCGCGGCAATAGTCACTGACAAGGTGCCGGCCCACTCATACGGAAGTGTGCTGACGCCACTTTTGCCAGCGACAAGTGCTGACCATGTGGTCGCAACATCTCCTCCAAGAGGAGTAGTCGCACCTAGCCCAGTAACTACAACGCGACGTCGAGTCATGATGTGGCTCTCTTTCGTTGAGAAATTAAGCGGAAACCTTGACGATGAAGTTAACAGCATCGCCTACCGTTGCAAGTTCTGACACCTGATCATCAGGAATCTTCACTCCGAAGCGCTCTTCTGCGGCGACTACAACTTCAACCATGCTCAATGAATCAACATCAAGATCGTCTGTGAAGTTCTTGTCCATTTCGATCGTGGCTGCAGGAATGCCTGCTACTTCTTCGACGATCTCTTTGATGCCGACGAGTACTTCTGCCTGTGTTAGTGCCATATTTGCTTCTCTTTCCTTGGTGGTATGTATGGGAGTTGTATGGGATTATTTTTATTCGGATGAACCTGGTTTGGGCGGGAGTTCTATTACTTGACCTGCGTACACCAATCCTGCGCCATAACCGATGAGTAACGCTAATCCGCCATGCAGATCTGGTCGTTCTTTGAGCAAAGCCGACATGGCCAGAGGCACAGAGGCCGCCGAAGTATTGCCTGAGGTGCGAATATCTTGAGCGATAGCGACGGTATCCGGTATGCCTATTTCTCTAGCCATCGATTCGATGATGCGCACGTTAGCTTGATGCGGGATAAAGGCAGCGAGATCGCTAGGCGTAATCCCCGCCGCTTCAATCGCTCGAAGTCCAGCTTTGCTCATAGAAAAAACTGCCCAGCGAAAGACTGTCTGTCCCTGTTGAGAAATATTTGGCCAACGTTCAAAAGAATTCTCTGCACGCATTTGGTTCCATGAAGGTTCCATTACAATCGCATCTCGTGAATCAGCATCGGATCCCCACACGGTTGGTCCGATTGCCGGATGATCAGAAGGTCCAATTACAACTGCTCCAGCGCCATCAGCAAAAATAAATGCGGTTGCTCGATCCTCTGGATCAGTGAAGTCGGTAAGTTTTTCAACACCCACAACTAATACATGTTTAGATGTTCCTGAGCGAACAAAATCACTTGCCATGCCGACGCCGTAACAAAATCCCGCGCACGCCGCATTGATATCAAAAGCTGCGGCCTTTGGATTTCCCAGCCTTGCGATGAGAGCGGTAGCGGCACTGGGCGCTTGGTAAGGATAAGTAATGGTGGCAACAATGACTGTGTCAATATTTTCGATCGTAAGGTTTGCTCTTGCAAGGGCTTGCCGACAAGCCGCCTCGGCCATGTCCAGGACGGACTCATCTGGAGCTGCAAAACGTCTCTCCTCAATTCCAGTTCGTTGACGAATCCATTCGTCCGTTGAATCGATGCGGTCAACAATTTCTGAATTAGGCACTACTCGCGAAGGTTGGTACCCACCCACACTGAGAACTCGACTATCCGTGCCCTTATTTACTCGGATCATGAGCCGACCTTTCCATGATGTGCGATCAGGTCGCGCGCCGCGCTAATGTCATCGGGCGTTTTAAGTGCCACAGTCTCTATCCCTGGAATTGCACGCTTGAGCAACCCGACCAAAGTACCAGCAGGTGGAAGTTCAATTACCCCCGTTACGCCCGCTGATTTCAGAGCGCTCATACAAAGATCCCAACGAACAGGATGTGCCACCTGAGCAACGATTCGGTCCAGAGCATCTTGACCTGAAGCAACTCTTTCTCCATCCCTGTTGGAAAGAAGAATTACCTGTGGATCCGAAACGGTGAGGGTTTGAGCAAAGTCGCGCAGCGATGGAATTGCCGATTGCATATAAGAGGTATGAAATGCTCCTGCCACAGCAAGAGCACGGACACGTGCACCAGCTGGCGCTGATTCGCCTAATCGCGCCAACGCTTCTAAATCCCCTGCTGCCACTATTTGACCCGCACCATTTTCATTAGCAGCAGTAAGGCCGAGTGCTTGAATTACTTTTACCACCTCATCGCGAACTCCACCGAGAACTGCCGACATTCCCGTAGGAGTTACAGAGGCAGCGATTTCCATTGCACGTCCACGTTCCCGAACCAGTGAGAGTGCTTGATTCTCTGTGAGAACACCGGAGAGCGCCGCAGCAGTTAATTCACCCACCGAATGTCCTGCAGTAAGTGAAAATTCTGTTGCGCCGAGCGCTCGCATACCTAAGAGTCCTGCGCTCACAATGAGTGGCTGGGCATGGGCAGTGAGACGAATTTCCTCAGCATCTGCAATCGTGCCCAAGCGAACAAGGTCCAAGGAAATTTCTTCGGACCATGATTGGAGTTGCTCAAGAAGAGAAGCCTGCGCTAACCAAGGTGAAAGAAATCCTGGAGTTTGTGAACCTTGTCCAGGAGCGATGATTGCAAGCACACGCGAGATTTTAGGCTAAGGAAGGGCTACTAACGAGTATTTGTGAGTACCTAGGCTGGAAATGCGCGGGAAACAAGCCAAATCTGAGCGCTATGCGCAGCGACATTGACTTTTGTCGAAGGTGTGGCGATCACTGGTTGATACGTCGCACTCTCTTGCGATGCATCAAATATGCAGCGAAAAGTTTCTCCCCACGATTCATTTGGAAGCGTAAAGATTGTTTCATCTGAAGAAGAATTGAACATAACGAGTAACGATCTATTTGGTCCTGCTTGAATGAAAACTGTAATGCTTCGCTTTTCCCCGTCGGCCCAATGAGTGTCGGTCATTTCTCTTCCACCCAAACTAAACCACGCAATATCCTTTTGCTGAGTTCCGCGGTCAAATGCACCCGTAAAGAACTCTGAGGCAACGCCTGCTAAATACGTTGCACGAATTCTTGAAAGTGATATTGCTGCGTCCAACATATCTGCTTGCTCTGGATTTAGATCCCATGAAAGGTTCACTCCGAAGTCGTCAACGCCTAAAAGTGGTTGCGAATAAGCATTATTGGAGCCACTTTGAGTTCGATTTACTTCATCACCCATAGAAATCATTGGCACGCCCGACGAGAGCATTAGCGTAGCCAAA
>JANYDL010000099.1 GCA_025363635.1 Actinomycetes bacterium | reverse complement strand
CACGATTATTCTTTCTGCAATTATTGTTGCAGTCGCCCTTGGTGGTGGATTGATGAAAGTCGGTTCGGGCTTCGCCGCTCGCGTCACAGAAGGAATTACGGTCACCGGTTCGGCTAAGGCATCGGCCACCGCCGACAACGCCGTGTGGACTCTCTCAGTCCAACAGTCGGCTTCGAAGGTCGCAAACGCAGTGACCGCCGTGGGTTCTGGAATCGATAAGTTGACCGCATATCTTGTGAATGGCGGCGTCGCAACAGGTTCAATCGAACTTGGTCCGGTCTCGACCTACTCAAACCCAGAATACATAAATGGAAATCCAACGGGTCGAATCATTTCTTATAACGCAAGTCGCGATCTGACGGTTCGCACGAAGGATGTACAACTTGTAAAGAAGTTGAGCCAAGGAATTGGAACGCTGCTTCAACAAGGCGTGAGCGTCAATAACAATGGTCCTCAGTATTACATCTCAACACTTCCCGCCCTGCGTCCACAACTTCTACAAGATGCGGTGAAAGATGCGAAAGTTCGGGCAGTTGCCCTTACCGCTGGAGTTGGCGGAACTGTCGGAAATGTCTTGAGCGTTAAGAGCGGTCCATTTCAAGTGACGACACCAGATTCAACTAATACTTCAGATGTCGGCGCCTACGATACGAGCACGATCGAGAAAACGGTAACTGCCACAGTTTCAGTTACTTTCAAGACCACAAAATAAGCAAGTAAATTATTCAAAGCGGAATATTTCCATGGTTGCCTCGAAGTTGAGGCGCCCTTGAGATAGCTCTCGCTATGGCATTTCTCGTGGCATCTGGTTCGATAATTTCATCAACGACTCCGATTTCAACGGCACGCTGTACCCCGCCAGAAATCTGATCATGCTCGGCGGCAAGTTCCAATTCCATTGCATCTCGTTGCTCCTCCGGAAGATCCGAGAGGAGTCTTCGGTGAAGAACTCGAACTGCAGCAACGGCTCCCATGACTGATACCTCGGCCTTGGGCCATGCAAATACTTTTGTAGCTCCAAGGGCTCGCGAATTCATTGCAACGTAAGCTCCACCGTAAGCTTTTCTCGTTATCAGCGTAACTCGGGGTACGACCGCTTCTCCGAATGCGTGAAGTAACTTTGCCCCACGACGCACCGCTCCTTCCCACTCTTGTCCGGCACCAGGGAGAAAACCTGGAACATCGACGACAACGATCAGTGGGATCCCAAACGAATCGCAGGTACGGACAAAACGTGCCGCCTTCTCCGCCGCCGCTGAATCCAGGGCTGCGCCAAGGTGGGCCGGATTATTCGCAACAACTCCCACGGTTCGACCGCCAAAGCGACCCAAAGTGGTCACGATATTTTCTGCCCACATTGGTAGCAATTCGATGCTTTCTTCTGGATCCAAAAGAGCCCTCAGGAGCGGATGAACTTCATAGGTTCGCTTTTTTGCATCAGGCACGAACCGTCCAAGATCTTGTTCGGGCAGTTCTCCATCAATCCTTCTTTGGTCCGCAAAGAGTGAAGTAAGCGTGCGAACCCCTTGAAATGCGGCGTCCTCGGATTGAGCAATGACGTGCGCCACTCCGCTGTTCTTACGATGTGCATCTGGCCCACCAAGTTTAGCCATATCGATGTGTTCACCAGTCACGCTTTTTACAACATCAGGTCCAGTTACAAATATTCGGCCTTCTGGTGCGAGTACAACTACATCGGTAAGTGCAGGTCCGTAAGCACCGCCACCGGCAGCTGGTCCAAGAACTAATGACAATTGAGGAATCTTTCCACTTGCTGAAATCATGCTTTGAAATACTTCGCCGAAGGCGTTAAGTGAAAGAACTCCATCGCGAAGACGGGCACCACCTGAATGCCAAATTCCGATAATAGGAATGCGTGCTTTCATTGCAGCGTCGTAAGCAGTAACAATTACGCGGGCGCCTTCCGGACCGAGTGCGCCGCCATGATTTGTTGCATCAGAGGCAAAAATAACGACAGGATTTCCCATTATGGATCCGCTTGCGGCCAGCATTCCTGACTGATCTCGCTCGGTAATTAATGTGAGCGTTTCTGGATCCGTCAGACGCCGCATCCGTACTTCAGGATCGCGTGGGTTGATATCGATGCTCATGAGAAATTTAGAGAGTTCTTAGTACGAACGGAAGGCAAGTACAACATTGTGTCCGCCGAATCCAAATGAGTCATTGAGGGCGGCAATATCTCCACTTGGAAGTGCCCGTGGTTTATCTTTGACAACGTTGATTGTCACAGCAGAGTCAATATTTTCAATGTTAATTGTTGGTGGCGCGAGGCGTTCTTGCAAAGCCTTCACGATAAAGACGGACTCTATGGCTCCAGCACCCCCAAGGAGGTGTCCTGTCATAGATTTCGTCGCCGAGACCGCCACTTGATCCGCATCTGCCCCGAGTGCAAGGCGTAGAGCATTTGCCTCAGCGACATCTCCGACGGGAGTTGACGTTGCATGCGCATTGAGATGGACAATGTCGCGAGTGGTTAAGTCTGCATCACGCAAGGCGAAAGCGATTGCTCGTTGAACTCCACTTCCGTCTGGGTCTGGAGCGGCAATGTGATACCCATCGGAGGTAAGTCCTTGACCAGATATCTCAGCGTAAATATGTGCACCACGTGCCTTCGCATGCTCGAACTCTTCAAGCACCAGCATCGCACCGCCTTCTCCTAAGACAAATCCATCGCGATCACGGTCATACGGTCGTGACGCGCGATTGGGTTCGCCATTGCGAGTAGAGAGAGCTTTCATCGCGGCAAAGCCTGCCATCGGAAGTGCATGAACGGCGGCCTCCACGCCGCCACTCATGATGATCTCAGCTCGATTGGAACGAATCATCTCCATGGCATATCCAATGGCCTCTGCCCCAGATGCACATGCGCTTACCGGTGTGTGAACCCCGGCTCGTGCACCAAGCTCAAGACCAACATTGGCCGCAGGCCCATTTGGCATCAGCATCGGAACCGTGTGAGGGCTGACGAATCGTGCACCCTTATTTTTCAAAATGTCATATTGGTCGAGCATCGTGATAACTCCACCAATACCGGAGGCGATGACTACTCCGAGTCTTTCTTTATCCACGTCGGGAGAGCCCGCATCTTTCCAAGCTTCACGAGATGCAATGAGTGCGAACTGCTCGGATCGATCAAGGCGACGCATTTCGACGCGCTCCATGACTTCGCTCGGATCAACTGCAACGCTTGCGGCAATCGTTACCGGAAGTGTCTGCGCCCACTCATGTGTGAGGGTGCTGACACCGCTTGTGCCAGCAAGAAGTCCGGCCCATGTTGTCGCAACATCTCCACCAAGAGGGGTAGTTGCACCCAGTCCAGTAACTACAACGCGACGTCGAGTCATGATGTGGCTCTCTTTCGTTGAGAAATTAAGCGGAAACCTTGACGATGAAATTAACTGCATCTCCAACGGTTGCTAGTTCTGACACCTGATCATCAGGAATCTTCACTCCGAAGCGCTCTTCAGCGGCGACGACAACTTCGACCATGCTCAATGAATCAACATCGAGATCATCGGTGAAATTCTTGTCCATTTCGATCGTGTCTGCAGGGATGCCCGCTACTTCTTCGACGATCTCTTTGATGCCGATGAGAACTTCTGCCTGTGTTAGTGCCATATTTGTTTCTCTTTCCTTTTTGGTATTTATTGGTTTGTATTTGTGAGTTGGGATTACTTTGTAGGTGGAGAACTAGGTTTAGGTGGAAGTTCTACTACTTGACCCGCAAAGACCAATCCTGCGCCATAACCGATCAGTAACGCTAATCCGCCGTGCAGATCTGGACGATCTTTGAGCAGGGCAGACATGGCTAAAGGCACGGAGGCCGCGGAAGTGTTGCCAGAGGTGCGGATATCTTTGGCAATCACCACGGAATCTGGTATGCCGATTTCTCGAGCCATGGATTCGATAATGCGAACATTGGCTTGATGTGGAATGAATGCGGCCAAATCAGCGGGAGTAATACCAGCGGCTTCAATCGCTCGAAGACCAGCCTTGCTCATTGAAAAAACAGCCCAGCGAAATACCGCTTGACCTTGCTGAGAGATATTTGGCCATCGTTCTAGCGAGTTTTCTTCTCGTAACTCGTTCCATGATGGCTCCATTAAAATAGCGTCTCGAGAATCTGCGTCAGATCCCCATACTGTCGGACCGATACCTGGATAGTCTGATGGTCCAATCACAACAGCGCCTGCGCCATCGGCAAAAATAAATGCTGTTGCCCGATCTTGCGGGTCAGTGAAATCTGAAAGTTTTTCAACTCCTACGACTAAGACATGTCTTGATGTACCTGAGCGAATAAAATCACTAGCCATTCCGACGCCATAGCAAAATCCGGCACACGCCGCGTTGATATCGAAGGCCGCAGCTTTTGGATTTCCAAGTCGGGCGATGAGGGCTGTTGCCGCGCTAGGTGCTTGATATGGATAGGTAATCGTCGCCACGATAACCGTGTCGATTTCGTTAATCGAAATATTCGCGCGCTCAAGTGCTTGTCGGCATGCAGCTTCAGCCATATCCAAAATGGTTTCGTCGGTAGCGGCAAAACGACGTTCTTCGATACCGGTACGCTGACGAATCCATTCATCGGTGGAATCAATTCGATCCACTATTTCCGAGTTCGGAACAATTCGCGAAGGTTGGTAGCCGCCGACGCCGAGTATTCGACTATCAGTACCTTTTTTTACTCGAATCATGCGCCGACCTTTCCATGGCGTGCGATCAGATCGCGAGCTGCGCTGATGTCATCAGGTGTTTTCAGCGCCAAGGTCTCAACTTCTGGAAGAGCGCGCTTTAGAAGTCCAATTAAAGTACCAGCGGGCGGAAGTTCGATAACACCAGTTACTCCTAGCGCTTTCATAGTGCTCATACATAGATCCCAGCGAACAGGGTTTGCGACTTGAGCAACAATTCGATCGAGGGCAACTTGTCCAGATGAGATACGATTTCCATCTTTGTTTGAGAGAAGAATTACTTGCGGGTCTGAAACCGATAACGTTTGCGAAAATTCCTGAAGGTGGGGAATTGCAGATCGCATGAACGAGGTATGAAATGCACCAGCAACTGAAAGCGCCCTAACACGAGCGCCCGAGGGTGGAGTTTCACTCAACAGGCCAAGTGCTTGGAGCTCACCTGCCGCAACGATTTGTCCAGCTCCATTTTCATTCGCGGCTGTCAGACCAATAGATTCAATGGCATGTACAACCTCGTCGCGGTCTCCTCCAAGAACGGCAGACATCCCCGTAGGGGTCGCGTTGGCCGCAATTTCCATCGCTAGTCCTCGCTCACGAACGAGGGAAAGTGCACTTTTCTCCGAGAGCATGCCTGAGATTGCAGCGGCTGTCAGCTCGCCAACCGAATGACCTGCGGCAAGTGAAAATCCTGTCTGGTCAAGCGCTTTCATCCCCAACAGCCCAGCGCTCACGATGAGAGGTTGCGCATTTGCCGTGAGTCGGATTTCATCTGCGTCGGCTTGCGTTCCAAGACGGACGAGATCGAGTGATATGTCTTCTGACCATTCAAGAAGTTGATCGCGGAACGAATTATCAGTCAACCAAGGCGAGAGAAACCCTGGAGTTTGCGAGCCTTGTCCAGGAGCGATGATTGCAAGCACACGCGAGATTTTAGGCTAGTTGAGGGCTACTAACGAGTATTGGACATCGACTACGCTGGAAAAGCGCGAGAGACCAGCCAGATCTGAGCGCTATGCGCAGCGACATTTACCTTTGTCGAAGGTGTGGCGATCACGGGCTGGTACGTCGCACTCTCTTGCGATGCATCAAATATGCAACGAAATGTTTCCCCCCATGATTCATTTGGGAGAGTGAAAATTGTTTCTTTTGCCGAAGAGTTGAACATTACGAGCAAAGACCGATTGGGACCTGCTTGGATAAACACGGTGATACTTCTTTTTTCACCATCGGCCCAATGAGTGTCGGTCATTTCTCGACCGCCTAGGCTAAACCAAGCAATATCCTTTTGCTGAGTTCCGCGATCAAATGCACCGGTAAAGAACTCTGATGCCACGCCAGCTAAATAAGTAGATCGAATTCTCGAAAGTGATATTGCTGCGTCCAACATATCTGCTTGCTCTGGATTTAATTCCCATGAAAGGTTCACTCCGAAGTCGTCAACGCCTAAAAGTGGTTGCGAATAAGCATTATTGGAGCCACTTTGAGTTCGATTTACTTCATCACCCATAGAAATCATTGGCACGCCCGACGAGAGCATTAGCGTAGCCAAA
>JANYDL010000058.1 GCA_025363635.1 Actinomycetes bacterium | reverse complement strand
GGCCATTGTCTTCCTGGCTTCGTGCCAGGGCCAAGCACCTGCGCCGGTGAACAAGCGTAAGAATACGACGGCTCTCAGCGCTCAGGATGCCAGTGGCAAGAACGACCCTGTCGCCCAGAACAATGCCGTCAATTCAATTGACGGGGTGACCGCCGACCTCGAAGCCCTCAAGGCTCAGGTGAAGGCGCAGAATGAAAAGAACGCCAAAGATCTGGCGGACATGAAGGCGGCTTTGGCGACTCTCCAAGACCAAATGGAAAAGAGCCTACTGGAAATCAAAATCCAAAGCGCCAAAGACCGACAAGCCATGCAGGAGCAGCTCCTAGGTCTCATCACAAACCTTCAAGGCGACCTGATGAGCCTGCGTTCAGACGTTTTAGCCCTTGCCGCTCGCCAAACAGCTCTAGAAAATAAATTGGACGCCGTTAAAGCGGAAATGGTCGCCGCCATCGCTGCGTCCGCAGCACAACTGGTCGCTGACTACACCTTGAAAATCACCGGTGTGCAGAACGTAGCCGCAAGCAACCTTGCAACGGCCAAGCAGGCCATCCTCCTCGTCATCGAAGAAAAGGAAAAGGCTGCCGTGGACGCCTTGGCTGCTTTCAAAGTCGAAGCTGACAAGAAATACGCAACCATCAACGCGATGGTTGCCTTGCAAACAGAATTTACTGCCAGCCTCGCTGGACTGCAAACGGCACTCAACCAAACGAATGTCGACGTTGCCAACCTCACTGAAGCGACCAGCGTCAGATTTTCGCTCATGAAGTCGATCGTCGATGGCGTCAAAAGCGATTTAAGCGGCGTATCCAACCTTGTGAACTTCTTGCAGTCGAGTCTCACTTCGTACATGAAAACCACTGACGCCGCGCTCGCGGCCGTAAATGCCAATTTGTCATCGTTCAAAGATACCTATACTGTTGACCATCTCGATACGCAGGCCAAGTTGGCTGCCCTACAATCTCAAGCAGATGACTTCAAGAAATTTATGGTCTTAGCGACAGGACAATTGGCCGATTTGGCCAAGAATTACGATAATTTGAGCCAACAGCAAAAAGACGACTACAAGAAAATCTCCGATGCGATTGCTCTCATTCAAAAAGCCGACAAAGAACTAAATGACAAAATCGCTGGACTGCAAGGAGACTTGGTAGCTCTGCAAGCAAGAATTGCCGCGGTTGAATTGTTGGCGCAAGAAAATTCCAAACGTATCGAAAAACTGGAAGGCAACGTAGCAGCCCTGGGCACAACGCTCGCGGATGTACAATCTGACATGAAACGATATGCCGAGCAGCTCGGGGTCCTTTCGCAGAGGATAGACTCCTTGGCGAAAGACATGCTTGCCGTCCTCCCGGCGGTGTCGGCACTCGAGTCCAAATTCACCGATCTTGCCCGACAAATGGCGAAGCTCGCTCCGAATTTCCTTTCCAATGCCGTGGTCGCTGCCGCGGCCATGTGCGACAACGGCGATACGGCCGACAACAAGGCTACCTTGGCCAGAATCTTGGAAGTCAACTACGGCACCGATGTTGAGCAAGCAAAAAATGCCACCGCGAATTTCTACAAGGTTGCTTTGGCAACCGAGACCATGTTGATGGGCAGGCTCGAACCTGTCAGTAACACGCCCTACTCCCAGTCTCTCAATGTGCGATACAAGACAGATCTGCAGACCGTTTGTGGCACGACATTTGTCTACGATGCTTTTGCCAGCACTTACAATGGTACCGAGTATTTTTCTATGCTCGCCAGAGAAGCTGTCCTTGCCGTCCTCATGGGAGAGCGCAGTGGCGTAGTTGGTCATGACGCATTCTTTCAGGGGACAAAGTCTGCTTACAATACGTTTGCTCCGTTGGCACAAGCCCTTATCCTTCAAAATCTTCCCTCGTACATTGTCGGCGACGATGCCTGTGCGAAAAAAATGAAGGCACTAGTCGCGGAGCTTTTTTACAGCGAAAGTTCAGACGACGGAAAGAGGCTCAGGGCGCAACTCGCCAGCACTGCAATGGCGGCACAATACAAGGCCCTTTTGGACGAAGCTATCGCATTGCAAACAGCGGTGGCGCCAGTCAACACAAAGACCAAGTCCTTCTGGACCGCCAATTTTGCAAAACTTGATGAGCCACTCAAATCAAAATGCTCAACGCGACAGGATCAGTTTGCTTCAAGTGCCGCAGTATCATTCTACGAGTCAATTGTTCGCGAAAATACTCGAGCCCTAGTGACCGAGGAATTCGAGCGAAACATCAGCTTATTGCGGTCGGTGGCCCAAGCAAGTTCCGACATAACAGTTCTGCAAAGATTCACTCAGCAAGAATCACTGCTGCGCCAGGAGCTCGCCAAGGTTGTGGCGAAACAGGGCCTCGATATTCAGACCCTGACGAACAACGCCATTTTTACGTATAAACTGATCGCCATGCTAGCTATGCGCATGGGCCCAGAAAATATGGACATTGCAACAGCCGCCGCACAAGCCTCGAATTTACTTGGCGGAACCTGGACCTTGGCTGATGCGATCACCCCTAAGTTCTATGCCGTGTCCCATCGCTACGGTTGGTCTCTCAATAATTCTCCGCTTCGCATGTGCAACGGCAACACGACGTTGCCAGGCCCGCTCGGCTTACTCAATGGCTTGCAGTATGCGGTTTGCGCCATACACAACGTCTTTGCGCTGGGCAATACTGGCAATGCCGCGATTCAATCGGGCAACTCCTATTATGTCAACGGCTGGTACGCCACTTCCTTCGTCTGGGGCAATGGTTCCGTCACAAACGGGCAGCAAATGGCACAGCTCGCCTACAACGACGCAAATCCCGGCAGTCCAGAGGTGCAGAATGCTCTGAATATGATTCATCTGAAGGAAGGTGATGTTCCCTCAAGTTTCCCCGCCGGTGATCCACGCAGAACCTTTTCGGGGCTCGTCCTGCGAATCGTCGGGCAAAATCTAACGAGAATGACTGTGGACGTTATGAATGACTTGGCGCCTCAAGCCGGTGGATCGTTCGCAGGACATCCACAGTATCCATGGGATCCTACTTACATGTTCGTCCCTAGTGCGGCCGATCCGGGCATGAACAATTACCCGTACTTCAATCGAACGATATTGAGCAACATGAGCACGTGGCAAGTTAACAATGTTGCAGCGGCGCAAACAGGTTCGATGGTTTACGATGTGCTCATTAAAGATGTAAGCCCACTGCTGGGTTGCACCAATCCTTTCCGAGCTATTTTGCGGGCTAAGTACAAAGACATTACAGGTGCGGACAAAGAAATATCCATCCAGCATCGCATTCATAAGTTTAGCCCTATTGTCCTCTCCTTCAGTGATGAGATGATCCAAACAGTCCACCCTTTCCTTTCGAACGTCAACTTCGACTTGGATGGCGACGGGCTTCCCAACAAGACCGGCTGGATCTCTCGCAAAGACGCCTTCTTGGCTCTCGACCGTAATGGCAACGGCAAGATTGACGATG
>JANYDL010000042.1 GCA_025363635.1 Actinomycetes bacterium | reverse complement strand
TGGTTCTAACTGATCAATTAAGTGTATAACTCGTCCCGCACTTGAGAATGTTTCAGCATCTTTCAAGACAGAATCAATATCGTTGTAAGTCAGAAGTACCCAACCCGCTAAAGATTCACTGTAGAAAACGGGCGACTCTTGGCGAAGTTGGGCAAAGAGCGAATGTGGATTTGAAAAATATGTTCCGTCTTTCAGCGCTTCTCGTAATAAGTTTGACGCTTCCATTTCGTCACCTTATATTTTGTAACTTCACTTGGATAGCCCATTCACTTACAAAGCGCTGCCTGCTAAAATCACTCCTCTATGAATGCCATGCCAAAATGGATAACCCCCTTTGCAAAATCGCTGGCATCCGAGCCCGATCTAGTAACCGCGCTATTGGCATTTGCAGCCGGCGATGCCTTCGGCGTCTATTACGAATTCCTGCCACGAAATACCGAAACCATCGCGCAAGAGATGCGCGCCAAAGAAGGTTGGCCTTTCGGCGGGGTCAGCGATGACACCTTATTGACCCTTCTCACTTTGGCATCTCTGAGCCAGCCAAGCCCGGAAAAATCTGCAACCCACTTTCTGAATTCGTTGCGCGCCAACGCTTCGAATTTACGCGGTTTGGGACCAACAACTCGAACCGCGCTGGATCTTCCTGTTCGCGCGGACGAACGAGGCGAAATTGGCAACACCAATGGTGCGATTATGCGAACCGCCGTGGCAGGCATTTTCTTTTCTCCCGCCCAAGCTCAGAGTCGACGCGCCTGGATCGAGGCTCTAGTCAAAACCACCCATAAGGCGCCTAAAGCAATTGCTTGCGCCCAACTGACTGCTGCGCTTTTTTCAAGAGCTGGTGAACCGATTTCGCTTGTACTCCACTCGGAATTAAAGGAATTGGCAGAGGTGCCGGGGGAAGTCCAGTCCATCGGCCAAATCAGAGAAAGCTGGACTCCATCTGCAGAAGGCACCTCCCTCGATCCG
Organism: Actinomycetes bacterium; assembly: GCA_025363635.1. Classification (GTDB taxonomy): domain Bacteria; phylum Actinomycetota; class Actinomycetes; order Nanopelagicales; family Nanopelagicaceae; genus QYPT01. Next base: position 1,346 of record JANYDL010000042.1, on the reverse strand, counting down.
TTGGAAACTTTGCTCGCAGTTTTGTGGGTCGTGGAAAGCGCGCAAAATTGCGCAGATGCCTACAGCTTGGCTTGCTCTCTGGGTGGAGACACCGACACTGTGGCCGCGTTGGCAGGAGCGCTAACCTCTTTGCGCAAGAAGGAGAACCATGGACTTTTTGATATTGAATGGCTTCAAGTTGTGCAGTGGACGGAAATCGTCGATGACATTATTAGAGTCACAAATATCAAGATGGACCTAAATGAGTAAACGAGTCTGGATACACGGCCCGATCGCGATTGATACTGTCTTATATTTGCCGCGCTTTCCCGAGCCGGGCTCATTTATGCAAGCGGTTACGGCCGAGGACAGAACAGGTGGGACTTCGGCAAATGTGGCGCTGGGTCTCGCCACCACCGATATTGAAACCGGGTTCATTGGTTATGTTGGCAAAGACGATAATGGTAAAAAACTAAAACAGGCGATTGCGCATTCGCGAATTGCGCATTCAGTAATCTACGAGATCGATGAACCAACTTCTCATGTTTTGATCTTAGTAGATGACAAATCTGAACGCACAATTATTGGAATGACACGCAGCCACTTACGTTCGTTGCGAATTGGAGAGGCACCTCTAAAGTCTGGCGACATTCTGGTCTTTGTCCTCTGGCGCGAAGAATTTCTAGAAGATTTAATTGCAGCGCAAAAACTTGGATGCATCTGTGTTCTCGGCGCTGCCGCGCTAGCCGACCCGAGGATTGAAAGCGCGGAACTAATTATCGGATCACACTCCGATTTTTCAGCTGATGTAGATATGGCCGCACAGTTAAGACGCTTTGACCGCGTTGTTATTACCAAAGGCATGGAAGGGGCTACCGAATACAGCAAAAAAGGTGCCATTTTTCAAGGGGTTTTTCCAGCCCGGGCCGTAGATGCCACGGGGGCGGGAGATTCCTTCCTTGCTGGTTATTTAACTGGGTTTGCCAGCGGTTTAGCCAGCGAAGAATCCCTCGCCATTGGCGCGCAGTGGGCAGCAAGTGCTGTAGAAGTTTCTTCATCGATACCTCCAGCCTGGAAAGACGTGAAAGAAAGATGGAGTATCTTGAAACCATGAGTGGATTCAGTGAACGAATAGAAAAAATTCGACAACTGGCGGAGTCACAAAGTTTGGATGCAATTGTCCTGCGTAGAAATCCAAATTTGGCATGGGCTATTGCAGGACGTATTCATGTTCCAACTACTTTGGATCAAGCATGCTTCGATCTCATCGTTAGCGCCAACGACGTCACAGCAATAACAAACACAATTGAGGCGCCACGACTCATCGCAGAAGAATTTCCAGATGGAATTGCCGTCAAGGTCGTTCA
>JANYDL010000017.1 GCA_025363635.1 Actinomycetes bacterium | reverse complement strand
TCGTTATCTTCAGGAGATATCCATAAGACTTCAATGTCACCGATGGCATGTGCCATATCGAGTCCTAAATAATTCGCAATAGTCTCTTTCTCTCCCGCAAATTCAACTTTTACTATCTTTGCATGTGCACTTCCATCTTTCGATGGGTGATCCTTGGAAAGCCATTGAATAAAGAATGGGAGTTGTGAATCTTCAAGAGTGCTCAAAACACCAATCTGCTTCCACCGCAGATCCGTTCCATCTGGGCGCATTCTGTGTCCATCTACTGCTGGACGTCCCAAGCGGGACTCAATTTTCGATACATCATCAACTGATACAACCCAGGTCAACCATCCACCACCTTCGTTGGCTCGCTTCGATACAGCTTTTCCAAATGCAGAGGAATCTGAGGCTGGATGATCAAGCGGACACACAACTTCTATGTAGTAACCATCAATGAGCGGCAAGGTGAAGTTTCGCGTACCAAAGCGTGGATGCACACCACCATCAACAAAGGTCGTTCCAAGTCGCGAACCCAGACGTTGCACGGTGTCGGCAAGTTGGTCATGGGAGGTCACATAGGAAACATGATCGAGTCGCATAAGGAAATAATGCCCTATGAAATGGGGTGCTAATTACCATTTACTTACCATTTGCACTACGAGGAAAGCCTTAAGAATTCACCTTGCATGTTAAGTTTGCCTTCGGAATAGACCCAGATAAAAGGTACTTATTTACCGTATCATCTACGCATAGAGAGCCTCTGCCATACCCTGTATGCCCGTCGCCTTCGAGGGTAACGAGCCTTGAACCCCGTAAAGTTTTCTGGAGATCGAGCGCCCATTGGTACGGAGTCGCTGGGTCTCGGGTTGTGCCGACAATCACTATTGGAGCAGTTGAGATAGATGTGATCGGTTTATCTTTGGCTTTGAGTCCTGTGAAGAATTGGCACGCCAAACCGCTATACGCCAAATACGGACCAAAGATGGGAGCTCGGCTAGCAAATTGACCTGCGCTTCGAATAATTTCACTGGTGCTCAAATTTCTCTGCGAATCCAGACAATCGATAACAAAAGCTGCGTCTGTTTCATTCGTGACATAAACACCTTTTGAGTTCCGCTGCGTATATTGATCATCTAGGCGCAACAAAGTTGAGCCGTTGCCAACTTTTGCCTCTGCCAGAGCAGCCTTCAATTGTGGCCACCCGCTGTCTCGGTCATATAGAGAAGATGCCACCCCTAGCACAGCCATGGATTCCGTCACCGGCCGATCGGCAGTTCCTAGGAAGGGCTGACGTGCTGCTTGCGCAAATAACGATATAACCTCAGATATTCCCATTGTCAGTGGTTTAGTAAGCGGGCAGTCCGTCGACTTGTAGCAATCGTCTATGAATGCACGGAGGGCGAAATCAAATCCAACGGCCTGAGAAATGTTCTGTTCTTCCGTAGTTGATCGAGGACTTACAGCACCATCCAAAACCATGCGACCAACTTTTGAAGGGAAGAGTGAGGCGTACAGAGTTCCTAAATAAGTTCCGTAACTCACTCCAAGGTAATTCAACTTTTTCTCTCCTAATGCAGACCGAAGTAAGTCCATATCTCGAGCAGAGTCTGAAGTGCCAAAGTGCAGAATATTGGGCGTAAAAGCCTCACATTTAGCCACATAGCTCTTCATCTCCTTTACCAGTGTGGCCAACTTGGTCGGTGAATCAGGTTTGCTATCTGCGGCGTAACTTGCGTCGGTTTCTTTATCGGTCAAACAGTGAATCGCCGAACTATCACCAACTCCGCGGGGGTCGAAACCGACGACGTCGTATCGACTAAGAATTGCGGGGCTAAAAATCGCTTCAGCGTTGTGGGCAAAATTGACGCCAGAGGCGCCTGGGCCACCAGGATTAATAACTAAAGTCCCGATTTTATTTTTTTGGTTATTCGCTCTATAACGGATGACGCGAATCGAGAATCTACCTGTTGCTAAGGCTGCGTAATCAATCGGCACCGAAAGATCTGTACATTGAAAATACTCATAGCAATCTACCCACACTAATTTCTGGCGCTCATATTGTCCTAAGGTGTTTGGTAAACCCCCAGATGTTTGCGAATAGAGAAAACTTGAAGGGATCAATAAGAAAACTAGAAATATCGCAAAAAATCGCCACTTTTTTGGCACCTTTGTGAGTCTGTGCATATCAGTTATCTAGCTACCAGACTGACTCAGTGAGCACATCAAGGCTTCAATTGTAAGAAGTGGGGCAGCGTTAAAACTTAAGTTAGTTCGTGCCTTCATAATGTCTTCAAGATTCTGCAATACTTTCTTAGGCTTAACATTCTGAGCCATC
>JANYDL010000003.1 GCA_025363635.1 Actinomycetes bacterium | reverse complement strand
CCGATAATTCCTCATAAGGCACATCAATCGTGAGCTTCACTCTTGTGGGGGTTAGGGCCTCGACCGTGCTTTTCACGTAGAACTCCTTGCTAGCTGCGACATGGGGATACAAGTAAAGGAAGTACTGGTCGGGGCGAGAGGATTCGAACCTCCGGTCTCCTGCTCCCAAAGCAGGCGCGCTAGCCACTACGCTACGCCCCGCGGCGTAAGTGAGCAGTCTAGAGTAAGAATTACCCACTTTTTACCTAGACCGTTATCCTTAACCTTCGCAAGCAGGCGGAAAAATCGCCTCCCTTATGCGGGTGTAGCTCAATGGTAGAGCCCCAGCCTTCCAAGCTGGCCATGCCGGTTCGATCCCGGTCACCCGCTCCACTGCAGGTTTAGCATTTCTTAATCACAAAATGTCCTGTCATTCTTCAGTTTTGCACTAAAAATGTCCGGCTTATTTACCTTCAACACCTGCAAACTGGCTACCCTCAAGTCAAATGAATCGCCACTTATTAGCAAGAAGGAGAACCTCACCCGTGAGAATTAATAAGAGAACGGCGCTGCTTGTCGTGCCAATCGTTGCCCTATCAATTGCCTCTTTTGTATTACCGGCATCTGCTGATTCAAATGAAGACACAAACGGAAAATCGGGAATCATTTACAACAGTGTTGTAACACCGCTTCCAGGAAATCTTCCGAGCCTTGGATTTGAAGCAACCTCAACAAGTGAATTTGGAAACGCAGTAAATTTCACTGCTGGGTCATCACATGTAATTTCCAAAGTTGTTGTCACCTTAAGCAGTTGGGGATGTGCATCAGGAAGTTGGTACGCCAAGACTTGTCTCACTCCGAAAGACGCTAATTTCTCCTTGCCTATAACTCTCAATGTCTACGGACCAAGCGTCGATGGCGCAAATCCTGGTGCAAAACTTGCAGCAGCAACACAGACTTTTAATATCGACTATCGCCCATCCGCAAGTCCTCTCTGCACCGAAGGACGTTGGTATGAGAAATCATCAAAGTCTTGCTTCAACGGTCTTGCGCAAAATATCACCTTCAAATTGAAGAATGTGAAAGTCCCTAGTAGCGCAATCTTCGGAATCACTTACAACACGACCCATCACGGTTACGCCCCAATCGGTCAATCCGCTCCCTGCTTTTCCACGCCACAAGGGTGCGGGTACGACTCACTCAATGTTGGGCTGTCGGAAGATCCAACAAATGTTACGAAAGGCTCTAGCGTGGTGCCAGGTAAGCCTTGGCTCGCCGCTCCAAGCGGAGATTGGTATGCCGATGGAGGCGCTGCCGGTGTAGGCACATTCCGAATGGACTCTCCTAATGCGCCAGCATGGTGGGGCGTGAATTCCCCTTCGGACTCCGCGCCTTGGTTTGTACCTGCGATAAAAGTATTTGCCAACGACGAGAACAAGAATGAAAAGCAGTTAGAAGATAAACAAACTTCGTCTGCTTCCCTCGATGCTAAATCGAATGAGAAAAAAGGAATCAAAAAAGATTAGTTAGTGATAGGACTGCCGTAAAGGCACGTTCTTCTCTTTATTGAGGAAACTGGGTCGCAGATTCCAAGCGGCCCAGTTTCGTTATCATGACCACCTCGTTCTAATTAATTTAGAATGTTGTCTAGCAAGATTTGCATTGCAATTATCGAGTTAACTAATTGACGATACCTGCCCCACTTGCGTAATGGAATATTTCCCCGACAAAGCGATTGGAAAAGCGGTTGTCGTGGCACCACAAGTTATTGTCACAATAAATGAATAAGCAGATGCTACTGAGGACCCATCTATTGCCAAATCAGCAAGAATTTTCACTTCATTCTGTTGGGCGCCAGAAACCCAATTACTTCCGTTAACAACAGAATAAGTTGAGTAAATAGTCGGAGAAGAACCTTGTGGCGTTATGGAAAATGACAAAGGGTATGTATCCAAATTCTTGGTGGTGTTATACGTTTCGATTTGTATCCGCACCACATAACTCTTTCTAGCTTCAAAGCCACCGAAAACATTTGACGATTGAGAGCTACCTACAGCACCTTGGATTGCCGCAGCAAAAACAATATTTCCGAAGCCGGTCAGGGACGGACCAGTTGGACCTGTCGCACCCGTAGCGCCAGTTGTTCCTGAAGGTCCGGTTGTGCCTGTTGCTCCGCTGGCGCCCGTAGCGCCAGTTGAACCTGGAGATCCTGTCGCACCAACATTTCCTTGAGCACCA
>JANYDL010000090.1 GCA_025363635.1 Actinomycetes bacterium | reverse complement strand
GCAAAGCGCTTTGCGCGCTCTTGTGATCGAGCGTTGTTTTTTTCGCGCTTCCGAGGTGAGTTGGTGCTCTTACCGAATGATGGCTTTCCGGCCTTACTAAATGAAGGCTTTTCCGACTTGGCGAATGTTGACTTGCCAGATTTTGGAGTGCGATTGAGAGAATCTGAAGTAGCGCGGGGAGTTGGCGCGAGCGCAGCGGCTCCCTTGCGATGCGGTTTAACAGTCTTGATCCGGCCAGAGGCCGCAGATGTAGAGCGTGCGGGCGCGACAGATTTAGAGCGTGGTTGTAAAGACATGATTTAGCTATACCAATCGAGACGACAAGCGCGTCTCGGTGCGACTGGGCCGATCGTGATTGGCTAGCGGGGCTAGCGATGAAGTAGTTATGTACCTACTTCGGGCCTGTCGGGTGGTGATAAGACTCGCAAGTAAGCGCAAAAATATGCGCTTTAGGGGAAAGTTCACTGCTCCGGTTGAAGCAACTTGCAAATCTTACCCTGAAATAATGTCACTAATTACCATCGACGTTGGGCAGCAGTTGAGGCGCCTTGGCGGGTATCGTGCGGCTAAAATCCAAGAATGAAGACCCCAACGGTGCCTGCAATCTCAACTGTGGCGAAGAAAGTTGTGGGACGACAAGAATCAGTCTTAACCCGGAAGAACATCCGTGAATCTTTAGTCTCGGTTGCCGGCCTCATTGGTTGTCCCGTACGCGATGACGAAGGCAAGAATCTAGGCCGACTCGTCGATGTAGTTGTGCGCAATGGTGAAGAAACGTATCCAGCGGTGTCGGGCCTGATTGTAAAAGTTGGGCAACGAACATCATTTATCGATGGTGCGAGAATTTCAAAATTAACTAAAGATGAGATACGTCTTTCATCAACAAAAATAAATTTGCGGGAATACACACGCCGCCCGGGAGAGTCTTTGCTCGATGGTGATGTTATAGATCATCAAATAGTTGATGTGAATGGTTTGCGAGTGGTCCGCACGGCGGATCTTTACCTTGCGCCTCTTGACCGTGAGATACGACTTGTTGCAGTTGATGTTTCTTTCGTTTCTTTCCTGCGCCGGATATTTCCTGGAACGATGCGCAAACGTCCTACACCAGATCGAGTTATTGATTGGGCAACTGTGGCATCGCTAACCGACGGTACCGGTCAAGTTCGCACGTCGGGACCGCGCTCTGCATTGAGCCAATTACGTCCGGCCGACCTTGCAGACCTCATCGAAGACCTCGTTGGGCGAGAGCAAGGCGCACTCATTGAAATGCTCGATCCTGATCTCGCAGCAGATGTATTAGAAGAAATGGAAGATGAAGATCTCCAAGGTTTACTTCGTGGCCTGCCTGCGGAGCGAGCCGCAGAACTTCTATCTCGCATGGAACCCGATGAGAGTGCTGAAGTATTGCGCGATCTCGATGACGAACACCGAGAGAGCATTCTTAGTGCGATGGCACATGAGACCGCAGTATCTCTTCGCCAACTCGTTTCATTTGATGAGACGTTAGCTGGTGGTGTGATGACAAGCCACATGGTCATCGCCCGTTCGACAGATACGGTCGGGCAAGCGCTCGCTCTTCTTGTAAAGAATAAGGAAAGAGATGTATCCGACGGAGTCGTTGTAATTGATGGAAAAGGAAAGTTACTCGACCACATTCAAATGATCGAATTAGTGTCAGCGAAATCATCTTCGGTACTGAGTGACTTAATTGGCCCACCATTTCCAACAGCGGTATTTATAACAACGCGTCTGGATGAAGTAATTGATGAATTCTCAAATAACCGCGGGTCTTCAATCATTGTTATTGATGAAAAGAACAAGCCCGTGGGTCGAATAATGGCCGATGACCTTGTGGATGCTCTCGTTGCAAGATCCGACAAGCGTGGCTTTTCTCAAGGAAGCGGCTCTTTGACATGATCGATGAGAAGAAGGTCGTCAGAAGAAAGGCGACCGCAACGGTTAAAGTGCCGATAGTCTCGCCCAAGAAAATCCGCATTGCGGCACTTTTGGCAGTTATGGGACCAGGTGTCATTGCTGGATTATCAGATGACGATCCAGCAGGAATTACGACATATTCCCAACTGGGTGCCAAATATGGATATCGAATGTTGTGGGTGCTGGTTCTCTCCACTCTCGCGTTAATCCTTTTTCAGGATTTAGGCTCGCGCATTGGCGTGGTGACGCGTCAAGGGCTCATTGGATTAGTGCGGCAAAAGTACGGCGCTCGATCTGGAGTTTTTAGCGCGGTCTCACTCATCCTCGCAAACATCGGAACGATGACGGCGGAATTTGCTGGCATCGCAACAGCAGGACAACTTTTTGGCGTGAGCAAATTTGTATCTGTTCCATTGGCCGCATTGTTAGTGACCTTCCTCGTTCTTCGAGGTTCATTCGGTCGCGTCGAAAAGGTTTTCTTTTTGTTGTCCGCAGTTTTTCTTTCGTACATCATTGCAGGTTTCATGGCACATCCAGATTGGGGAAAAGCACTCCATGGCATGGTCGTGCCTTCGATGCCATTTACGCGGGATGCGATTTTTATTGCGACTGCAACCTTAGGAACAACTCTCGCCCCTTGGGGACTTGCATTCATTCAGTCATACGCCGTGGATAAGCGTCTGACTCGAGATGATCTAAAACTTCTCCGCGTAGATGTTTGGACCGGTTCATTACTCACTGGAGTTATCGGCTTCTTTGTTGTCATTACTTGCGCTGCAACACTGAACAGAGAAGGGATTATCAACATCACTGACGCAGCACAGGCCGCGGCTGCGCTAAAGCCACTTGCTGGCACCTTGGCAAAGGATCTTTTCGCAGTTGGTCTTATTGGCGCTGCGCTACTTGCGGCATCAATACTTCCGCTCTCAACCGCATATTCTGTAAGTGACCTTACTGGGCGTCCAGCAGCACTTGATGATAAGTATGCAGAGGCGCCTTTATTTTATGGAACTTTTGCTGCGATCACCATTATTAGTGCTGGTCTTATTCTCTTACCAGGAGCACCTCTGTTGACAATTCTGGTGCTGACGCAAGTCCTCAACGCAGTCTTGTTGTTGCCATTGCTCTTTTACATGTTTGGCATTTCTCGCGACGCAAGGCTCATGGGTGAGTATCGCGCTACCAATCGAATGCAGATTGTTTACCTTTTAATTATTGCCATGGTCGCTGTTTGTGTCGCGTGCATGCTTTGGTTCTCCTTTCACTAA
>JANYDL010000018.1 GCA_025363635.1 Actinomycetes bacterium | reverse complement strand
TTTTCCCCTTCGTCGCAAAAGAAAGTCACGACATTTTCAACTTGGTACTCTGCCTTCAATTTCTTTGCAGCCAGCATGTGTGCTCCGGAGGACGGTCCTACAAATAATCCGTGAACACGAGCCAATCGGCGCATCTCTTCTATCGATTCTTCTGAATGTATATCCACGAAACCGTCGAGCGAACCCCTATGCCGCTCGACGATTCCGGGGACAAATCCATCTGCTATGCCTTCAATTAAATGCTTCGCGACTTCACCGCACAAGATGGTGCACGATTCTGCAGGTTCCAGTGCAATCACCTTGCAATGTGGATTTGCAGACTTAAATGCTTGACCCACTCCAATGATAGTTCCACCCGTACCGATTCCTCCGATTACCAAGTCAGGGAGGACAGGCATTTGTTCAAGAATTTCCTGACCGAGCCAATCTCGGTTTTCATCAACATTCCACTCGTTATCAAACTGTTGGGGAGCAAAAAAACCTGGCATAGAACCCATGCGTCGAGCCTCTGCTAATGCATCGTTGACGTGAAAATCTCCCATGGTGCGCACGTCTGCACCAAAGGCGCGCGAAATTGCGGTTCGCTCCGGACTCATGCCATCTGGCATCACAACAATCATTTTGTAGCCCTTAACCGCTGCAACCATGCTCATCGCATTACCAGTGTTTCCACTGGATGCCTCAACGATCGTGTCTCCGGGTGAGAGTAACCCGTCCCGTTCTGCTCGCTCAATGATGAATTTCGCGATCCGAGCCTTTATCGAGCCTGATGGATTTAAATACTCCATCTTGACCCAAATACCCTCAATATTTATAAGGGGCGTACTCCCTATTGCATCCAGAATTGTTTTCATCAGGTCTCCGTTATCCGTCTGCAGATTGTAGAGCCTTTTAGAGAATTGGAAGGTATCTGTCGAGTTCGTAAGCAGTCACTTGTTGCTTATAATCGTTCCACTCAGCTCTCTTGTTTCGAAGCACGTACTCGAAAACATGCTCTCCCAGAGTTTCCCTCACTAGCTCGCTTCCCTCCATTGCGATAATTGCCTCGTTAAGGTCACCTGGTAGCGCTACAGATTCACTCGAGTCAGGAAGTTCGTACTCTTCTTTCACACCTTTCAACCCCGCCGACAACATAACGGCATAGGCCAGATAAGGATTACAAGCGGAGTCAGGTGAACGAAACTCAATGCGCGTTGAGTTTTCTTTTTTTGGTTTATACATAGGTACGCGAACGAGCGCTCCACGATTGCTGGGTCCCCAATTTGCAAATGCTGGCGCTTCTCCCCCGCCATGCAATCTCTTGTAAGAGTTCACCCATTGATTTGTAATCGCGGTTATCTCAGCGGCATGTCGTAACAACCCTGCTATGAACGATTGACCAACTTTTGACAAGTTGTACTCTTCATTGGCATCAAAGAATGCGTTGTTCTCCCCTTCAAAAAGAGATACGTGAGTATGCATTCCAGAACCAGGATGATCAGTAAAGGGCTTCGGCATAAAGGATGCGTGAAATCCCTGATCGAGAGCGACTTCTTTAACAACGTGGCGAAAAGTCATGATGTTATCTGCGGTGCTGAGAGCATCCGCGTACCGCAAATCAATTTCTTGCTGACCGGGTGCGCCTTCATGATGACTAAATTCAACACTGATCCCCATCGATTCAAGAATGGTGATTGCTTGACGACGAAAATCGTGCCCTACAACTGCAGGTGTCTGATCAAAGTATCCGCCGGAATCAACCGGAATAGGTTTCTCTCCAAGTACGGGGCGTTCCTTAAAGAGAAAGAATTCAATCTCTGGGTGGGTATAACAGGTGTATCCCATCTCCGCGGCGTGATTAAGTGTGCGTCGAAGTACATGCCGTGGATCCGTCAATGAAGGTGTTCCATCCGGCATTGCAATATCGCAAAACATTCGAGCCGCGCCGGGCGCTTCGGTCCTCCAAGGAAGAATGCAAAAAGTGCTTGGATCTGGTTTTGCCAACATGTCTGCTTCGCTAATGCGTGCAAATCCTTCGATTGCTGAGCCGTCAAATCCAATTCCTTCTTCAAAGGCATTCTCGAGTTCAGCGGGAGCGATTGCTACCGACTTGAGAAATCCCAAGACATCGGTGAACCACAACCGAACAAAACGAATGTTTCGCTCCTCCAGAGTTCGAAGGACAAACGCCTCTTGTTTGCTCTTTCCTAAAATCTCATCGCTAGGCATGTTCCCATCGTGCCAAGACTGAGTTACAGGCGTGTTAACGCTCTAAGCCCGGCGACCCACACTTTTACCAACTGGTAAAGGTGAGAAAACCTAAATGACAAAGAATTCAGATGTATCCAGCACGGCCCGTTCGGCAACATCACGGGTAATAAGCGTATTGGCTCCCACTACCGCGCCCGCCCCTACTGTTACATCCCCAATAACACGTGCGCCTGCGCCGAGGATGACCCCATTGCCAATTGTCGGGTGACGTTTACCTTTTTTGTAGCCTCTGGCCCCGAGTGTTACATCGTGGTACATGAGCACGTCATCCCCAATTATCGCTGTCTCTCCGATGACCACGCCCATCCCATGATCGATGAAGAATCGTCGTCCAATGATCGCCCCCGGGTGAATCTCAACGCCAGTTGCACTCCTTGTGAAATTGGACCAGACCCTTGCGATCAATTTGAAATTGTGTGTCCAGAGCCAATGTGCCATCCGATGGCCCCAGACGGCGTGCAGGCCTGGGTAGGCAAGGAAAATTTCCGCCACCGATCTCGCCGCCGGATCGCGTTCAAAAGCAGTCTGGATATCTTCCCTAATGTGCAATCCCATCTTTCTATTCCGCCAGATCCTTGTACAAGATGGTCGAAAGGTAGCGCTCACCAAATGAAGGGATGATGACGACAATATTTTTGCCGGCGAATTCTGGTCGCTTCGCAACTTGGCTAGCGGCCCAGAGTGCGGCTCCAGAGGAAATTCCCGCGAGAATTCCTTCTTCAGCGCCGGCACGACGCGCATATGCCACCGCATCATCTGCGGTTGCGTCGAAAACCTCATCATAAATTGAGGTATCCAAAATCTTAGGAATGAAATTGGCGCCGATACCTTGAATGGGATGCCCACTGGGAGATCCGCCGTTGAGAAGTGGAGAAGCAGCCGGCTCAACTGCGAAAATCTTCACTCCAGGATTTCGTTCTTTGAGTACCTGTCCAATGCCCGTAATAGTTCCACCCGTCCCAATCCCCGCGACAACTGCCGCGACTGTTCCGTCAGTGTCACGCCAAATCTCTTCGGCGGTTGTAATGCGGTGGATCGCTGGATTGGCCTCATTTTCAAATTGACGAACTAAAACCGCACCTTGACTGGCGCCAATTTCCTCAGCTTTGGCAATCGCACCTTTCATGCCTTCCGCAGCAGGAGTCAGAACAAGTTCTGCTCCGTAAGCGCGCAATAGAGTTCTACGCTCTTTTGACATGGAGTCGGGCATGGTCAAGATGACCTTGTAACCGCGGGCTGCGCCAACCATGGCAAGTGCAATACCAGTGTTGCCAGATGTGGCTTCGACAATCGTTCCACCAGGCTTCAATTCACCAGTTTTCTCGGCCGCATCTACCATCGCGATCCCAATGCGGTCTTTGACGGTTGCTGACGGATTGTAAAATTCGAGTTTTGCATAAACATTTGCAGCCGCGCCATCCATGATTCGGTTCAATCGGACAAGCGGAGTATTGCCAACTACTTCAGTAATGTTGTTATAAAGCTTCATTATCTTCTCCCATGATTTCGAATGTTGTGTATCGGTGAGTAAAAAAATAAAAGGACGTGGTAAATAAAGGTGAATTTATTAGCAGGCGCTGGTACAAGCGCGACCGAAATCAATGACGCGACGACGCGTGAACAACCATTGGTTGATTTCTAGCACGAGCCAATGTTATCGCGAGAAGCAGAAAGTGCTACTTGCAAGTGGCTTGCAATTAGAAACTCCTAGCGCAGTTATTTATTCGTCTTTTTCAACCCAATGTGAAGTGATGGGCAATCGTCTATCTTTACCAAAGGCTCTCGACGACACTTTCGCCCCAGGCGGGTACTGGCGCCTTTTATATTCAGCTTTATCGACCATTGCTATTACTCGTCGCACGAGATCCGCATCGACTCCCGACGAAATGAGTTCCTCTGCACCTTGGTCCCCATCCACGTACCGGACGAGAATGGCATCCAAAATGTCGTAATCAGGCAAAGAATCTGAATCTTTTTGTCCTGGCCGTAGTTCAGCACTTGGTTCCTTGGTGATGGAATTCTCCGGAATGGGAGGCGCCTCCCCACGTCTGCGGGCAAGGTCGTTACGCCATCTAGATAGCGCCCACACATCTGTCTTGTAAATATCTTTTATAGGTGCAAATCCCCCAACCGCATCTCCATAAAGAGTGGAGTAGCCAACCGCAAGTTCGCTTTTATTGCCGGTCGCTAAAACCAAATGTCCCTCTTGGTTAGAAATTGCCATGAGAGTGGTTCCACGAACTCGAGCTTGAACATTTTCTTCAGCAATCCCATTGAGATTTAGTCCAGTTACGAATTCGCTCACGATTGGCTCAATCTCAATCACACGAAAATTCAGCCCAGTATTATTCGCCAACGCATAGGCATCACTTAAAGAATGATCCGATGAATACTTGCTGGGTAGTCCGACTCCGAACACATTTTTAGCACCTAGTGCATCCACCGCCAGAGTTGCGACGATGGCAGAGTCGATGCCTCCCGAGAGGGCGATGAGGCAACTCTCAAACTTATTCTTCTTCGCGTAATCCTTGATACCTAGAACAATGGCGTTCCAAATTTCTGCCTCTTCTTCAAGTCTGGGAAATACGACGCCATCCACTGTTTCGTACTCTTCCAAACAATCTTCATGAATAACTACATCTGGTTGTGAGGTGTGAGATTGAGCTTTTACATCTACAAAGACGAGCACCTCTTCAAATTGCTTGGTACGTGCAAGTAGATTTCCAGTCGCATCGACGACGATGGTGTCGCCATCAAAAACCAAATCGTCTTGTCCGCCTGTCATGTTGACATATGCCAGTGGCGCCGCAATTTGGCGAGCCCGCTTTTGTACCAGCGCAAGCCTTTCGTCATCCTTGCTTCTCTCAAAGGGACTGCCATTTGGTACGACAAGCAATCCAGGTTTACGCAATGTAAGTCCTTCTATGGCCCCGCCCTCTTGCCAGATGTCTTCACATATTGCTACTCCTATATCAATGCCATGCACACGAACTATTAAAGAATCTAAGCCGGGAACGAAATTCCGGAATTCATCAAACACTCCGTAATTGGGCAGATGTTGCTTCACGTAAGTGGCCTTGATGCGACCATCGTGAATGACTGCGACAGCATTTTGCGGAGCCCCCGTTGGTTGACCAAGGCGATCGCGAGCGCCGCTCTTTTCATCCAGGTATCCGACGAATAGGACCATTTCGCCGAAGCCATCCCTCTTGGCTTTCTCTGCGACTTCAGTAACTGTGCGTTTGCTCATTTCGCGAAAACTTGATCTGAGCGCTAAATCTTCAACCGGGTAGCCTGAAATCACCATCTCCGGAAAAACAAGTACGTGCGCTCCTGCAAGAGCCGCACCTCGCGCAGCATCAGAAATAATCTGCGCGTTACCCGCAAAATCACCAACCGTTGGGTTGACTTGGGCCAGGGCAAGCCGCAAAAGATTTGCCATGTAAAGAGCCTACCCGTCCATCGCAGGTTAGACTTATTCCTCCCAGGGACCATTTTGGCCATGAGGCGAGGAGAATTTGTTATGACACTTGAAAGCGCACCTATGCAATCACTTTACGGTGGCGCTCAACATCGGCGGATCACGATTCGCGATTTAGCTCTTGCCAAATCCCGCGGAGAAAAATGGCCAATGCTCACCGCTTACGAGCAATTGACCGCGGAGATTTACGATGAAGCCGGGATTCCTGTTCTGCTAGTTGGAGATAGCGCTGGAAATAACTTTTTAGGTCTCGAAAATACTATTCCAGTAACGGTTGACGAGATGATTCCGTTAGTTCGGGCGGTAGTGCGCTCTTCACATCGAGCCATGGTCGTTGCAGATCTGCCTTTTGGGTCCTATGAAGAGTCACCTGAATTAGCTCTTGCGACATCATTACGATTTTTTAAAGAATCGGGAGCCCATGCTGTAAAACTTGAGGGCGCGCAACTCGAGCAGGTTCGAAAATTAGTTCATTCAGGCATTCCGGTCATGGGCCATCTTGGGCTTACGCCACAATCTCTTCATCAACTGAGCGGCTATAGAGTCCAAGGTCGTGAAGATGGCGAAGTGATTCTCAAAGCTGCTTTAGCTCTGGAAGAGGCGGGAGCATTCGCAATTGTTTTGGAGCTTATTCCTTCTGAATTAGCATCGAAAATCACCGGCGAACTCTCCATTCCAACGATTGGAATTGGCGCTGGCAACACCTGCGATGCCCAAGTCCTGGTCTCCACCGATTTGCTCGGACTAACTAAAAATTCTCCTAAGTTTTCAAAGGCATATCGCAATTTTCGGGCGGAAATGATTGCGGCAGCAGATGAATGGGCCAAAGAAGTGGCCTCTGGGACATTCCCAGGACCGGAGCAAACATTCCATTGATGCGAGAGGGTAAGGGATGACCAAATTCACCATTGACCTGTCACTTTTGAAGAAGAGCCCTGATTTTCGCAATCTCTGGCTCTCAAGTTTCATCTCCTTTCTGGGGTCAATGATCACCTACGTCGCTATTCCATTTCAGATTAAACAACTCACTAACTCTTATATGGCGGTAGGTCTCGTAGGTGCAATCGAACTGGTCCCATTGATCGTTTTTGGTCTCTACGGAGGCGTCCTTGCCGACGCAATGGATCGAAAAAAATTGATTTGGGCCACTGAGGCTTCTGCGCTAGTACTGACTTCAATTTTGGTGATTAATTCGCTTCAAGCTCACCCACATTTGGTTCTCATTTATCTCGTCACGGGCCTCTTCGCGGCAGTAGATGGGCTTCAACGACCCAGTGCAAATGCAATCTTGCCCCGATTAGTCGGGCATGCCGATCTACCTGCGGCCAGCGCAATCATGGGGTTGAGATCTCAATTTGGAGCCGTTGTAGGACCCGCAATTGGTGGAATTATCATCGCGAGTTTTACAGTGACAGTTGGGTACACGGCTGATGCAATCACATTTGTTCTTTCACTTTTCTTTCTCTGGAAAGTCAAATCGGTACCTCCACGAGATAGCGCGGAAAAACCATCTCTGGCTGGCTTAAAAGAAGGTTTGCGCTATTCCGTGAGTCGAAAAGATTTGCTGGGCACTTACCTCATCGACCTGGCCGCCATGTTCTTTGCGATCCCAGTTGCACTCATTCCATTTTGGGCAGATTACTTGGGAGCCCCTTGGGCCCTTGGTCTCTTGTATGCCGCAGGCACAGTTGGCTCACTCTTCGTGGTTCTGACAAGTGGCTGGGTTCCTAGATATAAATTTCACGGGCGTGCAATTATCCTGGCAGCGATCGGGTGGGGAGTCGCGATCACCTGTGCCGGGCTCGTTCGATCACTTCCTCTCGTCTTGTTATTTCTAGCCCTTGCAGGTGCTTCCGATGAGATCAGCGCACTTTTCCGCTCCACAATTTGGAATCAGACCATTCCAGATGAATTACGGGGTCGTTTAGCCGGAATCGAACTGCTTTCTTACTCAGTTGGACCGATTGCAGGTCAATTACGGGCTGCCTCAATAGCCTCCGTTACATCGCTCTCTTTTTCAGTAATTTCTGGCGGCATCGCCTGTGTTATCGCGGTCCTTTTACTCGCCATTTTCTTGCCACAACTACGTCGCTACAACGTTGATACCAATAAGTACGCCATTCGCGAAAGAAAAAATAGGAAACTAGAAACAGCTGGAGAAATTGGATTAGAAGATTAGGAAAATTCGCTACTAAATTTGGAGAAATACTTTTGCAAAGCACAAAAAAATATTAAAAGTATTTTGCGACACGCACTCAAGTATTTATCAAAATATGCTGGCATTGACGCCTGATTACTGACACGCTTATCCATGAACAGGTCCGGTGACGGATCGGACCATTCCGATTGGAGAAGTACGTGGCTGCAGCTAAGAAATCTGCTCCAAAGCGCAAGAAGGCCGCTGTCAAAAAGGCAGTTGCCCCAAAGCGTAAG
>JANYDL010000005.1 GCA_025363635.1 Actinomycetes bacterium | reverse complement strand
GTCTACTGCACCCAACGTTTGCCTCTAAGAGGGGGGAACCCTGATGATGAAGCGATCCTTAAAGCCAATTACCGCCGCCGCACTCTGCGTGGCCCTTTACGCATGCGGCCAAGACACGGAATATCTGCACCGGTGGGACACGGTCACGCACCGTGACCCGTTGCGCGTCGACATGCTTCAGCTGCGCCGCCCACTGGTTGAAGACAAGTTTTTAGCTCCAGATACGGGCGTGATTTCGGTGAGCCAGGATACTGGTTTTACTTTCGATAAAGTCGATATTCTGATGGTGGTGGACAACTCGCCTTCGATGGATGTTGTGCAACGCAAGTTGGCTCAGAATCTTCCTAGCCTTCTTCAGTATATCGGCACCAAAGACTGGCAAATTGCGGTCGTCACGGGCGACCCAACCGACAGCAATCGTCCAGGCGCTCCTCACAATTGTCCACGGGCGCTTGTGAAGAAATCCGATATGAATGCCGAAGCCGTTTTTGCGGCCGCGGTGAATGTCGGAATTGGCCAGGAAGTAGTTCAGCGCGGCATTCGTATGGCCGCTCGCGCTGTATCCGCAACGGAATGTAATACGTGGATGCGGACCGACTCTTTCCTGGGAGTGATCATCGTCAGCTCCGAAGACAACTGTAAATTCGGCCCCGCCCACACGGAATGTCCTGGTGAGCCTGGACAGACCGCAGATTATCTGGTGAATGCGATGGCTGCCACGGGCCGTCGAATGGACCGAGGCGCTCGCGTTTATGCGATTATTTCTCCTCCGGGGACTCTGGGTTCGCCTCAGGCGGAATGCGCCAGTGGCGAAGGTGGCTATCCTGGAAACGAGTATGCATCAGCGGTTACCTTGACCAGAGGTATCTGGGGCTCGATCTGTGATTCAGACTATGCACCGACCCTGCGAAAAATCTCTAAGGACATCGGCGATCTGGTTGGATCAGTCAAGTTCGACCAAACGCCGATCCTCGACACCGTGAAAGTCACCATTAACGGCCGTCCGTGGGCAGGTCGAGTCGAGATCGTCGGCGGACAGCTGGTGTTCGTTGACCGCTTACCCCAAGACTCGAATCTCGAAGTCAGCTATCGTCCTTTCAAGCCGCGCTCGTTCAATCTGACGCGCGCACCTGTGCAGGATTCCATTCAAGTCCGGCAGGACAATCTGTCCCTGACTGGCCCCTCCTTTAATTTTGCACCCGAAACTAAGACGATTTCGATTGCTGGTGCACTCAAGGGTGGTGAGTTGATTCGGGTCAGCTACATCGAAGACATACCACTCCTGAATCAATTCAAAGTGGGCAAGGTCTTGGAACCTGAGCTCATGCGCTGCTTCGTGAACGGCAAGGAAGTTGCCAAAGGGGAGTTTACGTATAAGAATGAGTCAGGCGACGTAGAATTCTCTCAACAGCCTCCAGAGGGTGCCGTCATCCGCTGCGACATCTAGCGATGTATCCACGTCTGCATTTCAACCTCATAGCGCTGATCTTCGGGCTGTGGGGTTTTTCTTTGCTTGGCTTGCCCGACATTAGCCTTGCCGATGCCCCCAGGATCATCACCTGCAAACTCCAGTGGTCGGCCATTAGTCATGATTCTCGGCGGCATCTGGGGAGGTGTCCTGTTCTCATCCCATCCGGGCCCCCACTACTTTCACGCGGACCTCGAAAAAAATTTGAAAGGCATTCGCGACTTGCTGGCATTGGTGCCTCACCGTATTTTTCTTGGGGATGGAGGCCCGGTGACCTCGGCAGCATCCAGAGAGGCTTTTGACATCTATGACTGATAGCCAGCGCCCCATTCAATACCGACTCGCTACCCGCGATGATCACGGCGCGATAGTTGGTCTGTACTACGCCATGGACCAGATGCACGCGGAGGCTGTTCCAAACCTCTGCAAACCGGGCCTTATGCCACCATTGTCCCAAGGAGCTCTTGACAGGCAACTTGCGAAAAGTGATCAGCAACTGTGGGTCGCAATGTGCGAGAACCGCATCGTCGGTCTCCTAAACATGGTGTGTGAAGAGGCAAAAGAGTCTCACCCCTTTCTCCGCGAGCCCAAGACCATCCATGTCCACACCGTTATTGTCGAACAGGGCTATCGTCATCTAGGAATCGGGAATTCACTTCTGAGCATCGCAGAACAATGGGCCAAAGAAAAAGACGCCCGCCGTTTAGGACTGAGCGTCTTTGCCTTCAACGAACCCGCTCGAAAACTCTATGACCGCTTTGGCTTCCAAGAAGCCAAATTTACGATGGTCAAAGACGTGTAGCTAGTCGGTGGCGCGAAATAGGTTTTTCGATGGCGCCAAATGGAAAAAGAGCAAGGCGGCAAGAAAAAGCCCGGCGAAGACAGTACTCCCAGTACGGCGAGCCGGGGTTTTTTGAAGAC
>JANYDL010000093.1 GCA_025363635.1 Actinomycetes bacterium | reverse complement strand
TAACCCACGCGAATTAGCAATGACTGCACGAGCACACCTTCGCAATCGTTTCCTGCGCGCACGTATGGCGGTGAGTGGAGCGAACTTTGCCATCGCTGAATCTGGAACTCTCTGTGTTGTTGAATCTGAAGGCAATGGACGGATGTGCCTGACCCTTCCCGAAATTCTTGTGTCGGTGGTCGGCATTGAAAAGATTTTGCCTAAATGGAATGACCTTGAAGTCTTTCTTCAACTGCTCCCCCGTTCCTCTACTGGCGAGCGAATGAATCCCTACACAAGTTTTTGGACTGGTGCTGGCGATGGCCCATCGCAAAGACATGTTATTTTGCTTGATAATGGGCGTATTCAGACGCTCGCAGATGAAAATGGACGCGAGGCACTAGCTTGTATCCGCTGTTCAGCCTGTATGAACGTCTGCCCAGTGTACGAGCGCACAGGCGGACATTCTTATAACAGTGTTTATCCCGGTCCGATTGGAGCAATCATTACTCCTCAACTTCTTGGACCAGGACTGGCGAAGACTCTGCCATTCGCGTCTACCTTATGCGGTGCTTGCTATGACGTGTGCCCCGTGAAGATCAACATTCCAAAAATATTGGTGCATCTGCGTGCGAAGGAGAATAAGGCAAACCCTAACTTTGCAGAAACACTCTCTATGCGTTTAGCGGCATACGCACTCCGCCCAGATGGACTTAAAGTTCTAGCAGTAATAATTCGGGCTGTTTCGCCCTTGCTCTCAAGTCCGATCTTCGCAAGCATTGCAAAGAAGCTTCCTGTAGCAAAAAAGTGGATGTCCTTTCGGGATATTCCACGTACCAGATTGAAAATGAAGAAATGACAAATTCACGAGACGACATTCTCCAAAGAATCGACAAGGCGAAATTCGGTATGAACTCAGTAGCGCCAGTGCGAGAATATGAAACTTCCTCGTCGCTTTCTCGAGATCAGCTACTTGATCTCTTGGAAGATCGCATTGTTGATTACAAAGCGACTTTTACGAGAAGCGCAAATATTGGCGCCACGATCGCCGAGTTGATCTCGCAGCATTCGTTGAACAAGATCGTCATTCCGGAAGGACTGCCGCCAGATTGGGTGAACGCGATAAAGGACACTAACCTTTCATCTGCCGACCTCGACGCCTTTGACGCCGTCGTCACCGCAAGTGAGGTTGCCATTGCAGTGACTGGCACGATTGTCTTGAACCATTCACGTTCAAACCAGGGACGTCGTGCGATCTCTCTCGTGCCCGATACTCATATCTGTGTCATTAATGCAAAGGACGTTGTCGGCACCGTTGTTGAAGCGGTACGCAGACTCAACCCACTCGATCATCAGACGTGGATCTCAGGCCCTTCAGCAACAAGTGATATTGAATTAGAACGCGTGGAAGGCGTGCACGGCCCTCGTAATCTTTATGTGGTTCTAGATCTTGGCTGAGTCGACATGAAAAAACCGGAAGCAACGAAAAGTAACGCTAAAGGAATTAAGTAAGCGACTGAAAAACCAGATGAGTCGCTGACAAGACCCATCATCCATGAGCCAATTCCAATCATGGGACCTGCACCCACGACGTTCGCTGCAATCCCAGCGTCTGCACCCTTCGGCGAAATCGCAGCTATCGCCAAGGCGATGGCGGCGAGAGGCCCAATACCAAAAGCGGCAATAATCAAACCTAAGAGTGTTATCGCGGTTGATTTCGCTAAGACAATAATGATCAAACCAGTGGCTGCAATCGATGCGGAGTACCACCACATATGTCCAACTCCGATTCGGTGAGTCATCGCCAGGCCCAGACGACTGATTCCAATTCCATAACTCAGAACCGTCACTGCAATTACTGCGACGCTGAGCACCATCCCTCGAGAAATAAGGAGATCAAGAGCCCACGATCCTGACGTAACTTCCAAACCATTAGCGGTAAAGCCAAGTCCCACCAAGATTAAAAGGGATTTATCCCAATGACGACCTGCGCTCTCTTCTCGTACGGGAGAACGATCAGGAATCGCTGGCATCGATCTCAGCGCTAAAAATCCCAATAGAACCGCCACGGTCGCAAGCGTGATTCGCCAAGAAACTCCATTGCGAATAAGCAGTCCAATTATTAAAGGTGAAGTGGCTCCAGCGACGACTGCAATTCCAGTTTGGCGCAGGGTCACTTGAAATGACATTCCAGCGCTCTGACCCAAAGTGACGGCATTAGTGTTATTAAAAAGAGTCGCACCGAGTCCAGCCACAGACATTGCGGGAATTGTCAACCAAAGAGAGCGCCCTACGGTAAATATCAAAATGCTGACGATGACCAGTGCCCAACCCGACATCATAACTTTTCGAGGTGAGTGCTTACTAATTAATTTCGGAATCCAAAAAGAGGAAAGCGTGATCATGATCGCAAACCCAATATTGTGAAGGGATGCAGTAGCGCGAGATATTCCTAGGTCATGCTTGAGCAGCGGAACAGAAGATCCCAGGCCATACATCGTGAAACCCATAGCACCTGAAAGGGCCATAAGTCGTCGACGGTAGGCGGCCGGTTCGTGAACTGTTTCAGAGGAAGACATTCAACTCCAGGAAAGTTAGGTGGCTACTTAAAGTTTGAAGACGGACGGCCAACGATGACGGGATCCCAATCTGCAATCTTCTGCCATGGGGTCTCATACGAAGGTTTATTCACATAACGATCAATCTCAAAAACGAGATTGGTCCCAGCGCCCGGGGCTAGGTCAATCGCTGCGTACTTGCCAGCGATTGCCGTCGTGGTCACTTCTCCAGAGGGCGAAGTACTTGTAACAGATACAAATGTGTGCTCGCCAAAAGACCCTGCCTGCACAACAAGTTGTCGACGTTGAGTTGGATTGAGGTTTACGACTTTCATCGATACCGAAGTAGGAGTTAATTTGTCGACGATAACCCCGACATCATCTGGTAGTCCAGGACGTTGCTTCTGACCATCAAACAAGCGAACTTTTCCATGTTGTAGGCCTCCATGCGAAATGTGCATCGGCGCACCCATCAACATCTGAGCAAGGCCTTCAAAATAAACGGGATTGAATTCTTGCCAAGCATGAATCTGATAACCATCCACTCGAAGATCTAAGCCCACCAGGACATCGGCTGTTTCGGGATTATAGGAATCCCATGTTCGAGGATCTCCAGTTTTAGATCTCATCTTTCGCAATTGCTCGGCAATCAAAATCAGATTCGCTTCCAGAATGTCCTCTGGGTAATTTGGTAATTCACCTTGCATGAATTGGAACCACGGAAGAGTGTTAGCGATGTAATGCTTTGTGTCGCGACCTGAAAGCGCATCTTTTCCTGAAACTCCTGGAATCGCAATTGCATTCCAATCATTATCTCGAGGCAATTGCTTGATTCTTTCTAAATCTTCTTCTGCCATCGAGGTCGTCCACAAATAAATCATGTGACGGGGAGATGGCGTACGGAAATCTGACCAGCCCGCATCAAAGTAGCGATGAGGAACTTGCACAATGCCACCTAATGTTTTGCGCTTTGACCATATGAGGTCATATTGCGATCGTGCTAAATCAAGTTGCGAATAATCTCCTGTAAGAAGCACTGCGTTCATGCTGGCATTGGTAAGCGGCTCCATAATTGTCATGAATCCATGAGGCCACCGCCACCCGTAATATCCGCCCCACCACTTTCCATCGTTGTACTCACCGATCTTGCCAGTCAGGCCAACATTGTCGGGAATGATGCCGTCATTGGCTTTAGCGCGTTGTCTCCACGCTTCTAAATAGCCAATAACCCAATCGCTTAAAGCATGATCTTGTGAATACATATAAGCATGGGTCATCAGCGAAGTTGCATTGAGATTAAGTGGAACATCTCCGCGGTTCATTCGAGCATTCATTTTCTCAATGAGCTCGGCGTAGATGCCTTCGTCCGACCAACGACAAAGCATTGTCGAAAAATCATTATTTGTAATGTCTTCATACGGTGCTAAATAATCGTCCAACACGGTTCGATGAGTGAACCAATCCTCATGCGTGACAACGAAGCGAGGTCCCCGACTTCCAGTCAGGGGCGACCGAATCATTTTTAATTCAGGGTCGTAATTTTGTGCTTCTTCATCTCGCCCGTTATACATATTGGAGAATCGAAGAGCGCGTTGTCGGTCCATCAGCGATTCAGGTTTTGTTAGGCCAAAGAAGTAGTGATACAGATATCCCTCGCCATGATGCATCCAGTCGTAATAGCCATCGAATTCACGATGGATCTGTCCGTATTCGGTCCATTGTTGGGTAATGGTGTCCCACATTTTTCGAGCGAGTTCATAAACCTCTTCACTTCCGCCCATCGAGTAGAAGAGTGCTAGATTCATAAATGCTTCGTACGGATCATCTGACCCGTCCATGCTCCCCCATGTATTGCGCCAAATAAGAGTTCCATCTGCACGCGTGTATCGGGCGACAAATTCGACTGCGGCTTTATTGAGCGTATTAATTATTTCTCGCTCTTGGTGAGCCCATTTAGGGGCTGTCATCTTTTCAGAAATTGTGATCGTAGGAATTTGCGATGAGCTCTCGTGTGCCATCCAAAAATCCTATAGTATCCCCGCATGAGCAGCAATGAAGAATCGCGTGTTGCGATAATTACTGGAGCGACTACGGGGCTAGGTGCTGCCACAACAGAAATATTTGCGCGCGATGGTTATCAGGTACTCG
>JANYDL010000065.1 GCA_025363635.1 Actinomycetes bacterium | reverse complement strand
TTTCACATGGCTCAAGAAATATTCACAGAAACGACCCCGCAAAAGATCGGTCAAAGAATCCGATCAATTCGTCTTGCCCGTGGCCTCTCTCTGATCAAGGTGCAGATATCGTCGACGGGTTTGCTAAACGCCGCAACCCTTGGATCATACGAGCGAGCAGAGCGATCTCTGAGCATCGATCGCGCCCTAGAAATCGCTCACTTCTTCCGTATTCCTCTCTCACATCTTCTTGCAGCACCGCTAGCAGCTGAGGTCTCTGACAATCCTGAAGGGAGCGCTTTGAGGAGCAAGATTATTTTTGATCTTCGAAAAATTCGCTCTCTTTCGCCACTTGATGCAGACTCAGAGAAGATCCTCTACTTTGTGACGCAATTGGCTTATAAGCGTTCGGATTGGAATGGCGAAATACTTACCATCCGTTCTAGCGACATTGCGACCATAGCGATTCTTCTGAGAATTTCAGAGTCTCTGGTTAATACTTGGTTAGAAGAAGGTAACTACCTCGTGAAAAAGATTACAAAGCCAAATCAGATTTAATCGATGAAACTCTTCCTAAAACTCCATGAACGTATCCAGCAGACTCATCGGTTGATAACAATTTCGCCAAATTGAGAGCCTCATCGATAGCAACAGCATCAGGAATTTCCGCTCCCCACAAAATTTCAAAAATGGCTAAGCGAAGGATATTTCGATCCACCGTTGGCAGTCGATCCATATCCCAGCCTTGAGCATAGGTCGAGATCAACTCATCGATCTTTCTCCGATGCTCGGTCACTCCACGTACCAACGTTCCTGCATACTCTCTGATAGGTCTCGCGTCTGGTCCTAACTCAACTTCCAAACGCGAATCCAATATATCCAATGGGGAATGTGAACGGATATCTGACTCAAAGAGAATGTCTAGAGCTTGCTTGCGAGCCTTTCCGCGAGCGGTCACTAGTTAGCGCGGCCTTGATACGAACCGTCTCGCGTATCAACTAAAATCTTCTCATCTTGCTTGATGAAGAGTGGGACTTGAATTTCGAGTCCCGTTTCGAGAGTCGCAGGCTTAGTTCCGCCAGAAGATCGATCGCCTTGAAGGCCTGGTTCCGTATATGTGATGGTCAAAGGAACTGAGGCCGCTAATTCGATATAGAGAGCGTTACCCTCATGGACCGCAACGATCGCGTCAGTATTCTCCAGCATGTAATTCGCGGCATCCCCCACGGTTTCAGAAGAAATGGCCGTCTGATCATAAGTTTTTGCATCCATAAAAATGAAGTCTTCGCCATCACGGTAGAGATATTGCATTTCGCGCTTCTCCAGAATTGCAATATCAATCTTCACGCCTGCGTTAAAGGTCTTATCAACGACCTTACCTGTCATAACCGACTTCAATTTTGTGCGCACAAAGGCAGGACCTTTGCCGGGCTTCACGTGTTGGAACTCCACAACGTTCCAGAGTTGGCCATCAATATCTAGAGTCATGCCGTTCTTAAGGTCATTAGTTGTTGCCACGTTAATTCCACTCCTAAGGGCGACCGATCACTGAGCCGCGATGCTTGTCCTAAAGTTGATGGGGAAAGGATACCTGCAATTCCAAGTCTACTTTTGCAGAAGACTACGCATGGCCTCAAGTGCAAGAAGATAAGAATCTACGCCGAAGCCAGCGATTGAGCCCGTGGCCACCCCTGAAATTACTGAAGTATGTCTAAATTCTTCACGTGACATTGGATTGGAAAGATGCACCTCGATGACGGGGGCTTTGAGCATCGAAACCGCATCGCGTATCGCATATGAATAGTGTGTGAATGCCGCGGCGTTGAAAATTACCGGCGTTGAAGAATCTGCAGCCTCGTGCAGCCAACCAATAATCTCTGACTCATTATTACTTTGTCTAATATCAGGCTCGAACCCAATCTTTCGCGCTCGGTCCCCAACACGGTCGCAAAGTTGTTGGTAGGAAAGTTCCCCGTAAATTGCGGAATCTCGTATATCCAGACGGTCTAAATTTGGACCATTCAATATCAAAACCTTCATGTGGCTATCTTTCCATAAGCCTGTTCAATTTCCTTCTCCGAGACACCCTCCAGACGCAATACTTGATTTTGATCATTTAAGACAATGAAACGCAACGTCCGACCACGCGCCTTCTTATCTCGATATAGCAGCGGTAAAAGCGCTGAAAATCTTTCACGTGGATACGATGTTGGCAATCCAAATCTTTCCAGCAGATCCTTATGATCAAGAACCTTATCTGCGCCCAATAAACCTCTGATATGGGCCAAGTGAGCAATAAAGACCATTCCAATCGCAACTGCTTCTCCATGACGAAGCGCGTACTCACTATCCATTTCTACTGCATGTCCCATTGTGTGACCATAATTAAGCACCTCTCTCGCGAAAGTCTCGCGAAAGTCTTCAGTCACTACAGCGGCTTTGACACTCACAGCGCGAAAGATGAGATCCTCGAGAACCTGTCGATTTCTTCGCAAAGAGTCCACCGTGTAACCATCGATGAGTTCCAAAATTCGAGAATCAGAGATGAATCCGCACTTGATAACTTCAGCCAATCCCGCGGAAAAGTCACGATCAGAGAGAGTCTCCAACCATCCTAGATCGATAATCACCTTGCGAGGCGAATGAAATGCACCAATGAGGTTCTTCCCGAAAGTGCTATTCATTCCCGTTTTCCCGCCAACGGAAGCATCGACCATTCCAGCCAAACTCGTTGGAATGGCTACCCAATCAACGCCACGTAACCACGTTGCGGCCGCAAAACCAACAATGTCGGTCGTTGCTCCCCCGCCGATTGCCACAACAAGATCGCTTCTGGTTAGGCCAAAACTTCCAAATGTGCTCCAGAGATTTTCAAGCGTTTGTGAACTCTTACCCGCTTCGCCATCTGGAATTACAAGTACTTCACACTCACTCATGAGGTCAGGAAGTGACTCTAACCTGCCAGACATGGATTCAGAAATTACAAAAACAACACGTGGGTAAGTGGAAATCGAACGAGCTAGCTCTTCCTTCCAATCTATTCCAATCTGTACTTCGTACTCATGTTCTGCATCGACCGAGACTCGCTTGCTCATATCTGAACCAAACTCGATAACTCATTTACAATCTCGCTGACACTCTTCTCCTCAACATGAAAACAGAGTGTAGCCAGATGCTCGTATACGGGGCGACGAATATCCATTAACTCCTGCCATTTCTGTCTTGGATTATTTAGCAGTAGGGGTCTATCACGATTAAAACCGATACGCGGTGCAACTACTTTGAGAGACGCATCGAGAAAGATTACCGTGCAGTGAAGTTTTTCAAGTTCTTGTTGGGTTTCTACATTCAACACTGCTCCCCCGCCCAGTGCCAGCACGCCAGTTTCATTCACAAAAGCAAAATGGCAAACTGCACGTTCTATCTCACGAAAATGGGCTTCGCCATTTTCAACGAAAATATGCGAAACACTTTTCCCTTGGCTCGCTTCGATTATTCGATCTGTATCCGCAAAACTCAGCCCAAGTTCTTGCGCTAAAGCCTGACCTATAGAACTTTTACCTGCCCCGGGCGGTCCGATAAGAACGATCCGTGGTGTCATGCGAAATCTACAAAACGCATATGAGTCATATACGACTCATAATTTCGGCGAGTTTCATTCACACTATCGCCACCAAACTTCTCCACAACAGCATCAGCAAGAACCAGAGCCACCATTGCCTCCGCGACCACCGCGGCAGCAGGAACTGCGCAAACATCAGAACGCTGATTTATGGCTTTCGCATTTGTTCCAGTCGAGACATCGACAGTGTCGAGGGCTCGGGGTACTGTGGAAATTGGTTTCATAGCAGCACGTATCTTCAAAACTTCACCGTTAGTCATGCCACCTTCAGTGCCGCCGGCACGATCAGTACGTCGCAGAATTCGACCATCATCGCCCATTTCCATCTCATCATGAGCAACACTTCCGCGTCGAGTAGCAGATAGGAAACCATCGCCCATCTCTACGCCTTTTATTGCTTGGATTCCCATGATCGCGCCGGCTAAACGCGAATCCAGGCGTCGATCCCAATGCACGTAAGAACCAAGCCCGGTCGGCAAACCGAATGCTAGAACTTCTACCACACCGCCCAAAGTATCTCCCGCTGCGCGGGCCAATTCCACTTCTTCGATCATTGCAGCGCTGGTAATTGGGTGAAAACATCGCATGGGATCGGCATCAATGGCCTCAAGATCTTTGAAGGTAGGTAAGGGCGCATCCTCGGGAACGCGAACATTTCCTATGGAGAGCACATGGCTCACGATAGTAACGCCAACGGTTTGCTCGAGGAATCTACGCGCTATCGCACCTAAAGCTACGCGCGCCGCCGTCTCTCTAGCACTTGCCCTCTCGAGCACTGGACGCGCATCATTGAAATCATATTTTTGCATTCCTGCAAGGTCTGCATGTCCGGGGCGAGGACGAGTGAGTGGAGCGTTTCTTGCCAGCGTACTTAGCTCTGCCGAAGGTTGCGGATCGGAGGACATCACCTTTTCCCATTTTGCCCATTCAGAATTTTCTACTTGTACGGAGATCGGGCCACCTTGAGAATAGCCAAGGCGTACACCACCCAAGATTGTTACCTTATCTGCTTCAAAGTTCTGACGTGCTCCACGACCAAAACCTAATCTTCGGCGCTGGAGTTGCAGATCAATGTCATGTGTATTTATCTCGACACCCGCGGGCACGCCTTCGACAATCGCTGATAGTGCCTGTCCGTGGGATTCGCCTGCAGTTAACCAACGCATATGCGTATTCTGGCAGAGAACTCCACCGACTCGACTCACTATTTAGGAGGGGTTCGTCCTAATAATTGGTCAAGTCCGGCTTGTCGCATTATTGGCGCTATTTCGTGGCGAATAATTCCATGTTTTGTCATCAGCGCCACTTGATCAATGGCTTGATGGACTAGAAGATCCAAACCATCGATGCATTTTAGGTCTGAAGACTTCCAGGTTGACAGAAGAAGAGTAGGCCAAGGGTCATAGAGGGCTTCAAAGAGAACTCCTCCCACCGAAATATTCTTAGAATGTACAAGGCTATCTGCCACCCCGTGTGGCGTTGTGTTTATCAGTAGATCGAATTTGGGCAAAGGAGAATCCCAATCTAAGAATTCTATTTGAGCAAGTGGGGCTGCCTGACGCATTGAAATCTCGCGGTGGGCCGAGCGATGAAGTACCGTCATTGATCTATGCTCAGCATCAAAGGCCGCCGCTGCTGCGCGTGCAGTTGCTCCAGAACCCAGGATGCCAACGACGGAAAAATCACTCACATGATGCTGGGCCGCTGCTGCCCGAAATCCATTGACGTCTGTCGTGAACGCCCGCCATCCACCTTCTTCCCTAATCAAAGTGTTTGCCGACGCAACTCTGAGAGCTAATGTTTCACGCTGGGCGACGAGTTCTAGGACTTTCTCTTTTAATGGCATCGTTAAAGAGAAGCCTGTCCATGATTCATCGAGTTCATTCAAAAAACTAGGTAACTGCGCTGTTGTGATTTGGATTGCCTCGTAATGCCCTTCTATCCCAAGATATTTGTAGGCTGCACGATGCAACACAGGTGATAATGAATGAGTTATAGGGGAACCTAGGACAGCGGCTTTAATCATGCGAATGCTCCGGCTCGCAAATTTCGTTCATACTCGCCTTTCCATACAAGGAATTGAGATGACGACGAAGTAAATCGAGTATCTCCTGGCTTCACGGTTATGAAATAAATCCAGTCCCCTGCTTCAGGATTAAGCGCCGCTCTCATCGCAGCCAATCCAGGGCTCCCAATAGGGCCAGGAGGCAACCCTAAATGCAAATAGGTGTTGTACGGCGAAAGAATTTTCGTCGCTTCGATACTTAAAAAAACCTTTCCTCGAGATCGCGTTAGAAAATGAACGGTGGAATCAAACTGCAACGGCATACCGATTTTCAATCGATTACGGATTACCCGTGAAATTTTCGCAAAATCTTGCAAACCTCCCTCGGCTTGAACCAACGAAGCGATGATCAACAAGCGCATAGGCGTGAAGTCCTGTGACGCCGAATCGATCCCAGACGTGTGAGCAGCTTCTGAAAATGCCGAGACCATAGCCTGCAGCGCGATTTCGGCTCTGGTCCCCTTTGCAAAACTATATTGAGCAGGAAAAAATACTCCCTCTGGTCCAACAAATCCGGCAGGAATAGATACTTTGCCAAGTGCTTTCCTCACATCGTTCTCGATAAATCCAGCCTTCACCAGCTGCGCAACGATCTCGCTTACCCATGCTCCTTCTTTGACCTTTATCAGGCTTGTAATCCGCGCTGGGTCGAGCAGTTGGTCCAGAGCAACAGTGGCCGGAATATGCTTTGAAAGACGGTGCGAACCGGGTGAAATTTGAGCTGATCGTACGTCTACAACCGCAACGCGAAAAAATGCCGCGCTAGATTTTACAATATCTGCTTTGAAGAGAATCCTCGCTATATCCGAGCCCGTAGCGCCCTGCGCAATATCGATGACGACTTCCCCCGAACTCTGCGTCAAGGCATAATCGGGGTCAGTGATGGTCCTTATTCGATATTCATGGATGCCAAAGATCGCGACTGAGGCGATAATGATTGTTGCTGCCAAGCGGGCAATCCAAGATTTACGCATTGCGCTCATTCTTTCGTGCGAGATCCAGAGCCAAATTGAGAATCTCTACTGCCGCCGCTTGATCGATTGATTTCTTACTGTCTTTGCCCTTTATGCCCGCTTCTCGCAATTGCCTTTGGGCGGACACCGTGGAAAGACGCTCATCCACCATCGACACTTTCACGTCATAACGTTCTCGCAACTCTTGAGCAAAAGTTTCGGCTTTAACGGTCGATGTACTTTCTTGACCACCAAGATGGAGCGGACGACCCACATATATCTCAATCGGTGCAAATTCGTTCAACAAAGAAAAGACTTCATCCCACAATAGTTCACTCTTTGCATTCAACGTCCCCGCAGGGCTGCAGAGAATTGAATCCGGATCGCTTACTGCTACACCTATGCGAGCCTCCCCGAAGTCAAACGCGAGACGACGCCCCCGTTGCATCCCTATTCACCTACAACTGCGAAAGAAATCGCAGAGAGTGCCTGATCGATCGCCGACGAATCGATTCCACCACCTTGTGCGAAATCATCCTTACCACCACCCCCACCGCCCAGTATCAACGATCCGATCTTTACAAGTGCACCCGCTTTTACACCTCGATGTCGCGCCCCTTCACTCGTTGCAACCACAAGAACAGGTTTGCCTTGGACCTTGCTAACCAGAGCAACTACGGAGTCAGGAATGCGATTTCGAATATCAAGAGCAATTGTTCTCAAATCATCTCCCGACACATCATCAGAAAGTTGTTTTGTGACAAGAAATATTCCATTGATCTCTTTCGCTGATTTAGCAATATCTCCTACTTGGCCTAGGGCTTGCGCAGACTTGAGTCCTGCCAATTCCTTCTCCACCTCTTTAATACGCGCTACGAGATCAGAGATCTTTTCAGGCAGTTCTTCGGTTCGAGCACCTTTGATGATTTCGGTAAGGGAATTTAGCAAGATGTGTTCGCGCGCCAAAAACTTGTATGCATCGGCGCCGACCAATGCTTCAATTCGACGAACCCCCGCTCCAATAGAAGATTCACCTAGTAGCTTAACCAAACCCAATTGGCCGCATCTTTCAACATGTGTTCCACCACAAAGTTCGCGCGCCCAATCTCCGACGCTGACTACACGCACAATGTCGCCATATTTCTCACCGAAAAGAGCCATCGCTCCGATCTCTTTTGCTTGGGCTTGCGACATACTTTCAGCGCGAACTTCCCAATCTTCCAAAAGTAAAGTGTTGACCCGCGATTCAACATCACTCAAAATTGAGGAAGAGACAGCGCCAGTGGCAGGAAAATCGAAACGGAAGCGGCCGGGAGCATTCTCTGAGCCTGCCTGAGTAGCGGTCTCTCCCAGAATTTCGCGGAAGGCCTTGTGAACCATATGGGTTGCCGTATGGGCACGAGATATTGCGTTACGACGCTCAAGGTCAATCCGAGCATGCCCTTGAGAACCTAATTCAATCTCACCAAAAACAACACGTCCACGGTGAACGCTGACACCTGGCACAGGAGATTGAACATCATCAACTTCGATTAATGTTCCGTTCCCAAATGTGATGGTCCCCCCATCGGCCAACTGGCCACCGCCTTCAGCATAGAAAGGCGTACGAGATAGGACTAATTCAATTTCATCACCGGTGCGCGCAATTTCCACGGAATGACCATCAACTAGTAAGGCATTAACCTTCGTATCGCCTTCGTTATGGCTGTAGCCAAAGAATTCTGTTCGGCCAAAATGATCTGCAACTTTGCGATATTCAGTTAAGTCTGTATGGCCGCTCTTTTTTACCCGAGCATCTGCTTTTGCACGATCACGTTGCTCTTTCATTAACCTTCTAAAACCGTCGCCATCCACTTCAAGGCCTTGTTCTTGAGCCATCTCTAGCGTTAGATCAAAAGGGAAGCCGTAAGTGTCGTGAAGTTTAAAGACAGCGTCACCGGAGAGAATGTTCACCTTAGATTTCTTAAGTTCAGTGCTTGCGTTTTCGAAAATTTGGGTACCGCTCTTGAGCGTCTGCAAGAAAGTTTCTTCCTCCGAAACGCTCACTGAAAGAATTCGTGTTCGATCTTTTATCAATTCTGGATATTGCGGTCCCATCGCACCAATGGAGGCAACGATCAATTCCTGCATAACGGGATCCACAGAACCGAGCAGGCGCATATTGCGAATGGTGCGACGCATCATGCGACGCAACACGTAGCCACGGCCTTCGTTACCGGGGGTAACTCCATCTCCGATGAGCATCGCAGAAGTCCTTGCATGGTCGGCGATTACTCGAAGAAATACATCTGAACGGCGGTCTGCGCCATATTTAACGCCAGTGAGATCTGATGCAACATCAAGAATCTGACGAGTTGTGTCAATCTCATAAAGATTCTCCACCCCTTGTAAAAGTGTGGCTGCGCGCTCAAGTCCCAATCCCGTATCAATACTTTTCGCTGGCAATTCTCCTAATATTGGATAGTCATCCTTTCCTTGGCCAGCGCCTCGCTCGTTCTGCATAAAGACAAGATTCCAAACTTCCATATAGCGATCTTCATCCGCTATAGGTCCGCCCTCTTTCCCATATGCAGGACCGCGGTCATAATAAATCTCAGAACAAGGCCCACACGGACCAGGGACTCCCATTGACCAGAAATTATCGGCCATCCCTCTTCTTTGAATTCGGTCCTTCGGTACTCCAATTTTCTTATGCCAAATATCAGCAGCCTCGTCATCATTGAGAAACACCGTGACCCAGAGGCGTTCCTCTGGGAATCCATAGCCGCCATCGTTCACAGGTCGGGTAAGTAATTCCCAAGCCAGGGAAATAGCACCTTCTTTGAAATAGTCACCGAATGAGAAATTGCCGCACATCTGAAAAAAAGAGGCGTGGCGAGTGGTCTTACCCACCTCCTCAATATCTAAAGTCCGAACACATTTCTGTACCGAAGTAGCGCGTTGGTAAGGGGGCTTAACTTCGCCTAAAAAGTACGGTTTAAAGGGGACCATCCCAGCATTTACTAACAAAAGGTTGGGATCATCGGCGATCAGTGATGCCGACGGCACCACCGTATGATTTAAACCTTGTCTATTAGTTGACTCAAAAAAATTTAGCCAACGTAGACGTATCTCTGCGGAATCCACGAGAAATAATCACTCAGCCTTTTTTCTTACGATCGCGGTTCTTCTTCATTTGGGCCGCGCTCAACAACATTCCCACTGCTTTGACGGCAGGGCCGCCTTTATCCAAAAATGTTGAGGCAACATCAGTCGCCTTTGACGCCACACCTTCGACATTCTTGGTAATCCGGTTGATGCTTTCTAAAGGTCCATTTACCAAGGTCACGGTGGTCGTGACTTCCTCGATTAGAGGCTTGGTTTCATCGGTAATAGTCTTAAGAGAAATTTTTGCTTCGTCGATCAATTTTCCGATTCGAATCACGGCGTAGCTAATAGCCACAGCTATCACCAGCAGTGAAGAAGCAGCAATAATTGTTGCTATTCCACCAGGACCCATTTCGATGCCTCCTAAACTTATGACTTACGAATGAAATCCTATCTGACTACCCCCACTTAGATGAGCGGAATTACGACATCGGGAGTTCGATGCTCGTGATGGGCCACAACAGCCGCCGCGTGGTACTCCTCAATTCTCGCCATAAGATCGGCATCCCTATATGGACGCCCATCGATAATAGGCCCGGACTCCATATCGATGACAGCGGCGACATCATCACCCGAGAGCGTTTTATGCGTCTCTAAGGCGTGCGCCAAGGCGAGAACTTGTTGACGATTTTCACGCAGAAGTTCCTCCGCCTTTACTAGTAGGCCGGAAAGATTGTCTTCGATTCTGTCAGAGAGGGCCCGACGAATTTCTGCAACAGACCCATCTTGCGTTTTTCCGCCACCTGGCGCACCCACTTCGAAACGACGATTGGATGCGTGAGATGAAATTGTCATTCCCATTCCCCAATGTCCTTCCATCAAAGATGCGATAGTTGTTGCGCTTTCCAAATCCCCCGAAACGCCCGAAGAATTATCGCCATCAAAGAACATTCTTTCGCCAGCTAATGATGCCAGGGATACCAAAATGTCCGACTCATACTCTGTTCTCCATCGAGTGAATTGATCATCCGGAGGAATACTTGCCACCATTCCTAAATAATCCGAGCCCTTTTCAATCGTCGCTAGATCAATAGCCATATGTTGGCGAACTCGATGCGCCATCACCGCATGACACGATTCATGAACAGCGACAGCATGCCTCTCTCGTTCGATATATTCGACATCTTCCGATGGCCCAAGTTCCTTAAGTTGTTTTGCTTTGACAACATCTGGCCATGTGATGGAGGTGCGTCCATTCCGTATCGCGGTGATGAGGGCCTCGTTGATAGTGTCTTTGATTGAAGCCCCCGTGGCGTAAGGAGTGATCGTCGCCAATTTGTCGATCTCTTGCTCCGAAAGTGAATGCGAAACCTTTGCCAAATAGCCCTCGTAAGTTCTTACACGTCCGGCCTTGCTCGGATAGCCCACTCTGTACATTCTGTCGATTCGGCCTGGACGTAGTAAGGCCTCATCTAGCGCTTCTGGCATATTCGTTGCCATAACTACGAGTATGCGATATTTCGGAGGATTCTTTGGACGCATTCCAAGTGTTCGTCTGACAATTCGGTTAAAAAATCCACGCGGCTTCTTAAGACCAGATAATTCCGTAAGCAACGCTTGCAGGGTGCCCATCCCTCCTCCTCCGCCACCACCAGCTCCAGCAGCTCCTCCGACGACAAAACTTTCTCGCACAATGGCCGCGCTACCTGCTTGAGAAAGGTAAGCACCACCATGACACGTGCTTCCAAAAACCGCCGGTGCTGAATTTCGTTGCTGGCCTCCCGAAGAGATAATTCCCCGATTTCCTAAAGAATCTGCCTCGTCAAAAAAGACGACAACTCCGCCGTAGCGAAGAGCAAGTTTCCGCAATTTTCTAAAAAGCGACTTAACTTTAAGAACACCGACCCCGAAGAACATATTGGTGAAAGCGCCTGGGTCCACAAATACAAATGGTTTACCCGTTTCGCCCGCCATCGATTCAGCCATCAGCGTTTTGCCCGTACCCGGAGGACCCCAAAGGAGAATGCCTCCTGGGACATATCCTCCATGCTTCTCAATTTCTTCAGGCTTTTCGAGAAAAAGTAAATTCTCCCGAATGCGATTCAAAACATGGTCTTGACCCCATACATCTGTGAAGCGAGTTCGAATATCGTCGGGGAAGTAGGTATCAACGCCACCTCGACTTAGAAACCAAAACATCGCTCCAAATTGGATGATGACGAAGAAAACGCCGAAAAGAAGTTGGCCCAACATGGGCATTGCGCTCCAGAGCGCTTTAGGAGCGAAAAATAGCGCGCGAATAGGGGTCTCTTTATAAATTGCGCCGAGAACTACCGCCAAAAGCCCAATGGCAAGGCAAGTTTTTATGACGCGTGAAAGTCGATATCGCGTCCAATCACTCAATCGGTGAAGAAGGGAATCGACTGCTCCAAAATATTTTTGCCAAACACCGTGATACGGGGAGACGAGCTCGGAGATCAAGAAGTGGAATTGACGCACAACTTCAAGGCAAAAGAGAAGAAGAAGCCAATTTCTCGTCTTTGAAGTCTCATTTACAGCATCTCCAAAACTTAATAAGGGATTATCGGCTAGAGATGCCCAGACAAGAATAAAGAATACTGCTACGAAGAGAATCAGAAACTTTGATCGATCGTAGATCGAAAGATGTACCCGTGTCTTTCTATCGCTGTCTCGAGTGCGACTCATCTGGGTCGGTTCTAAGGAACTCATTTGACTCCCCTTACGGTGAATGAATCTGCTATCCGTGAAATGGTCTTGATATTTTTGTTATAACACGTGGTAGTACACCGGATAACGAATACGTATATTTTCTGTCGGTCACTGGAAACAAGAGCAGTCTGATCAATGGTTTGCGAAACGCCCTTAGAAGTAAAGTTGTATATCGTGCGAATACCTCGGGCGCTTTTTTGAACAACTTTAAAATCATCGACGATATTAAAAACGGGGGTGGATGTGGTTGGATTACTTACCCAATCAGTAACAGGTTCGACGATATCGCGCAGGCTGTTATAGCTCACTGAGTCGATTTCATCTGGGGAAAGTTCCCGTACTCGCACAAATGCAATAGGTACTTTGGGTGCAAGAAGGCTAAAAACATGTTTCGGTTTTACTGAACTATCTAAAGTGAAGGCTTGCTGCCATTTAACCAACGCCAATTTTTCCGCTGCACCGACTGCTTTAGATTGAGCTTCTATGGCGTTAAGTTCTTTCATCGTAATCTCATGCCATGAATTTGGAACCGTGAAATAGACTCCCTCAGATTTTGATGCACCGTATTTTTGAGTTGGCGCACCGCAAGCCGCAAGAAGTATTGATAGGCAAATCACCATAGAGACTACATTTGCTTTACGCACTTACAGTTTCACTGCCTTTTCAAATTGCGCATCAATGCCGCTCTCTCGTCGTTGCGCGGCGGTAATCGGCGTAGGCGCACCCGTTAATGGATCCCCTCCACTTGCGGTTTTGGGGAAAGCGATCACCTCTCGAATCGAATCTGAATCCGTGAGTAGTGCACATACACGATCTAGACCTAGTGCTATACCGCCATGGGGAGGAGGTCCATAATTGAACGCCTCAAGAAGGAAACCAAATTTGCTTACTGCCTCTTCTTCACTCAGGCCGATCACATCAAATACTTGACTTTGCATTTTCCGATCATGTATTCGAATAGAGCCACCGCCTAACTCGGTACCATTCAAAACAATGTCATAAGCGTAGGCAAGTGCACTTGCAGGATCGGTGGCAAAGGAATCTGCAAACTCTGGCTTTGGTCCAGTGAATGGATGATGAACGGCTGTCCATCCGCCAGTCTCGGTGGGTTCAAACATTGGAGCATCGAGAACCCAGAGGAATTCCCATTTTCCCTCAGGAATCAGATTGCATCTCTTCCCAATTTCCAATCGAACTGCCCCTAAAAGACTTTGGGAAGCGCTGATCTCCCCGGCGGCAAAAAAGATCGCATCCCCTGGGTTTGCGCCCGTTACTTGGAGAAGACCAGAAAGTTCTTCGTGGGAAAGATTCTTCGCAACAGGACCGCCTAGCGTCCCATCAGTATTGACAAGGACATAAGCAAGCCCTCTAGCGCCACGAGTTTTTGCCCATTCCTGCCAGCCGTCGAGTTCTCGCCGCGGAGAAGACGCTCCACCAGGCATTACTACCGAACCGACATATGGCGCTTGAAAAACTCTAAACGTAGTATTTGCGAAATGAGGTGTAATTTCTTTAATCGGATAACCAAAACGTAAATCCGGCTTATCCGACCCATAATTCGCCATAGCGTCTGCATAAGTCATCCGTCTGATCGGAAGGGGAATATCGAATCCCACGACCTCTTTCCAAACGCGAATAAGTAATTTCTCGGCGATCGCCAAAATATCTTCTTGCTCAATGAAAGACATCTCAATATCTAACTGCGTGAACTCAGGTTGTCGATCGGCTCTAAAATCTTCGTCCCTAAAACATCGAGCAATTTGATAATATTTTTCAAATCCAGCGACCATGAGTAATTGCTTAAATAGCTGCGGGGATTGCGGCAGCGCGTACCAACTTCCAGGTTGCAAGCGAACTGGTACGAGGAAATCTCTCGCCCCTTCTGGAGTCGATCTGGTCAAGTAAGGTGTTTCCATATCCAGAAATTCTTCAGAATCCATGACTTGTCGAATAACTGAAGTGACTTTCGAACGCAAGCGCAAATTCCTCGCCGGCCTTTCTCGGCGTAAATCCAAATATCGATAGCGCAGCCGCACCTCTTCATTAATCTCCACATCATTTCCGCTATCAATGGGGAATGGCAGAGGCGCCGATTCGCTGAGCACGACCACTTCGTCACCCATGACTTCGATTGCTCCCGTAGGAATGTTGGAATTCTCATTTCCTTCAGGACGTAGTACAACTTCGCCGACAATCTTGAGACACCATTCCGCGCGCAAAGCCCCAGCGATAGTTTCGTCGCGAATTACCACTTGAACAGATCCAGTAGCATCGCGAAAATCAATGAACGCGACCCCTCCATGATCTCTCCTACGGGCCACCCAGCCCGTCAAGGAAACAACCGTGCCCGAATCTGATTCACGTAAAGTTCCAGCTCCGTGGGTCCTCAACATGTCATTCTCCAGACTTTTCGGCGGTACATTATTTTCCCGTCAGGGTGGTCACCAAAGTAGGCACCAAAGAGCTCAGAGTAACGGAGGTTGCTTCTCCCGTGCTCATTTCTTTCAGCTCGGCCGCTCCAGATTGCAGTTCTTCCTCGCCCAGAACAATGACGTATTTTACGCCACTTTTATCAGCGCTCTTCATTCCAGATTTCACTGAACGATCACCAAATGCGATCTCAACCGATACGGAAACCGATCGAAGTTCGTGTGCAATTTGCAGCGCCAAAGACTTAGCCTCATCTCCAAGAGGGATGATGCAGAGATCACCTAAGAATGCAGATTGATCCACAACGCCCTCAGCCTCGGCAGCGAGAAGGGCGCGGTCAACGCCAAGTCCAAACCCAATCCCCGTCAGAGCCGAACCGCCAATTTCCTCCATCAGCCCGTCATAGCGGCCACCACCACCTATACCCGACTGCGCACCCAACAAATCGTGTACAAATTCAAAAGTTGTTCCGGTGTAGTAATCCAGACCGCGAACCATTCGTGGATTCAC
The DNA here is from genome assembly GCA_025363635.1 of Actinomycetes bacterium. Taxonomy (GTDB): domain Bacteria; phylum Actinomycetota; class Actinomycetes; order Nanopelagicales; family Nanopelagicaceae; genus QYPT01. The sequence continues at coordinate 8,778 of JANYDL010000065.1, read as the reverse complement.
CACATAATCGATATTCAATACTTTCAAGTATTTTTGAACGGCTTCGAAGTGTGTTTTAGATTCATGAGAAAGATAATCGAGAAGCACCGGAGCAGCCTTCATTGCACTTCTGACCTCTTCGCGTTTATCGTCGAAGAGCCTTAAAGGATTGATCTCTGCGCGATTTCGTGTGGCTTCATCGAGGGAAAGTTGCGCGATGAACTTCTTCAGGTCAATTCGATGGGCCGCTCTTGATTCTCGGTCGCCTAACGATGTGATCTCTAAGTGAAATTGCTTGAGACCAATATTTCGAAATCCGGCATCAGCTATGGCTATTACTTCGGCGTCAATGGCCGGGTCATCAGTGCCTACCGCTTCAATTCCGACGGAGTAAAACTGTCGATATCTTCCAGCTTGAGGGCGCTCGGCGCGAAAAAAAGCCCCGCTGTAATAAAATTTTGCTGGGAGAGATCCCTTATCTAAGCCGTGCTCGATAACGCTTCGCAATGCACCAACAGTTCCTTCAGGACGCAAGGTAATAGATCTGCTACCGCGATCTTCAAATGTATACATCTCTTTATTGACCACGTCCGTGGAAGCACCGACCCCGCGCGTAAAGAGTTCCGTATCTTCGAAGACGGGAAGCTCAAGGAGTTGATATCCAGCACGTTGAATAGGCGCGAGAAGACATTGCCGAACCCACTCAAAGGAGCGAGACCTCGGAGGATAGTATTCGCTCACTCCCTTTGGAGCTTGATATCTCACCGATACCTCGACTCTCTTAGATTCTTTAAGAATGGATTCACGCGTTTTTCATGACCAATTGTTGTTTCCGATCCGTGACCTGGCAAAACTCTCAAAGAATCAGGCAAAGGCAAAATCTTCTTAACCAATGTGTTCTCCATGTCTTTGGCCGAACCAGTCGGTTGATCGGTACGGCCTATGGAACCTGCAAAGAGCACATCCCCACTTAGAAGCACACTCTCATCTACGCCATCGCTCACCGTGAACAAGACCGAACCACGAGTATGGCCAGGTGCATGTGAGACGTGAATCTCCAGACCGGCGAAATTTAGCGTGTCATTATTCTTCAAATCTCGCACTTCAGAGGGTTCTTTGAAGGTCATGCCTGCGACATCAGAGGCAAAGAGCGCACTCAACGCTCGCTCGGGATGTTCCAATAGAACACGATCTTCCGAGTGGATGTAGCCAGGAATGCCATAACCATCGCAGGTCGGTACTAGCGAAAAAGTATGGTCGAGGTGTCCGTGCGTGATTAAGACAGCTATTGGCTTCAGGTCAAAGTCAGAGCAGATTTGAGAGATTTGACCCGACACATCTGGCATCCCTGGATCCACGACGATGCATTCACTCCCTTTTGCTGACGCGATAATCCAACAATTAGTCGCAAATGCGGGGGCGGGGAATGAGGTGACGAGCATACAAACCTCCATTTCCGCCCAGCAAGGGTTACAGGGTACCTTTTACACTGCAAAGAAAGACCAATTCAGGGTTAGGCATCCCGCTTAACTAATGCAAGCCGATAGCGATGGTCACTGCTCAGCAGTTGGCCAACCGCGCTGAAAGGAAGCGAACATGTCCGATTCACCAATCCACAATCAGGTGCCAACAGCAGCATCAGCGCTCATTGGAGACCCAGCCCAATTTGGAAGAGTTGCGGAAGATGGAACGGTCTTTGTTATAACTCCCGAAGGCGAAAAAGCGGTTGGATCCTATCCGGGTAAAAGCGCCGAGGAAGCCCTCGCATATTTTGTTCGCAAATTTGAAGCCCTCGCCTCCGAAGTCGCGCTCCTCGCTGCTCGAGTAAGAAGTGGTGCGATGGTTCCATCCGACGCCACCGTCGCCGTAAATCGACTTCGCCACCAAATTAAAGATCTCAATGGGGTAGGCGATTTAGTCGCACTTGCAGTTTCACTGGAGCAAATTCCTCCTCTCATTGAAAACAACCGAGGTGCATACGAGGCCAAGAAGGCCATTGAAAATGCTGCCAAGGAAGAACGTCGCCTCGAAGTTGTTGCTCAGAAAGAGAAGATTGTTGAGGAGGCAGAATCTCTCGCCCTTTCGGAAAGTTGGAAGAGCACCGGGGATCGATTGAAAGTATTGCTCGATGAATGGAAAGCAGCACCAAGGCTCGAAAAGAAAGCCGACGCTGATTTATGGAAGCGATTCTCTGCTTCTCGTAACAAATTTGATAAACGTCGTCGCACTCATTTCGCGGCCCTTGATGCCATTCAAGAGAAAGTTTCCACCGCCAAGCTCGAACTCGTCACTGAAGCGGAAAAACTTGCTACTTCAACAGACTGGGTCGCCACCGCCAGAAGGTTCAAAGCGTTGATGGATCTTTGGAAGGCCACCGGACGCGGCAAGAAAGGTGAAGATGCAAAACTGTGGGCGCGTTTCAAAGCGTCTCAAGATCAATTCTTTGCTTCTAAAAATGCTGACTTAGAAAAACGTGATCTTCTTATGAACGCGAATCTAGCAAAACGAGAAGCGTTGATCGTGCAAATTGAAGCCCTCTTGCCGATAACCAACGGTGAACAAGCACAGAAGACATTTAGAGAGTTGGCTCGTCAGTGGGATCGCATCGGCATGACCCAACGAGACAAGAAAGCGGTGCTCGAGGCTCGATTTACCACCGTCGAAGCTCAAATCAAGAGCGCGGAAGAAACTCGTTCGCGCAAAGTTGATCCCGCTGCTAAGGCGCGAGCAGTCGAAGTCGTCAAGCAACTCTCTGATGCCGTGGCCAATTACGAAAAGCAAGCAGAAAAGGCTAAAACTCTCGGTAACGCTAAGAAGGCAGCCGAGGCTGAAGAATCTGCTGCTGCCCGAAGAATCTGGTTAGCCGAAGCAGAGAAGGCATTGGCCGAATTCGCGAGCTAATCTAATTGTTGGTGGTTCTGTAAACATCGTAAACACCTTCAATTTGTCGAACTGCGCTGAGCACTGCATCCAAATGTGTTGCGTCAGCCATTTCAAAGGTAAAGCGCGAAATCGCGGTTCTGTCCTTACTCGTACTGACTGCTGCACTCAAAATATTTACATGTTGATCCGAGAGCGTTCTAGTAACATCTGAGAGAAGCCTCGAACGATCTAACGCTTCGATTTGAATATTTACTAAGAAGATACTGCCCGCCCCCGTCAACCATGAGACTTGCACGATTCTGTCACTCTGATGGGCATGCAAGTCAGCGACATTCACACAATCAGCACGGTGTACTGATACGCCACTTCCCCGTGTAATAAAACCTGTTATTTCATCACCAGGAACCGGAGTACAACATCTGGCCAATTTAACAAGCACATCGTCAATTCCTGCTACCTCAATCGCATTGCTAGAACGCCGAGAGGAGGGCGACATCTGGCCCACAGCCACAGTGTCGATTGTTGCTTCTGGGTGGGAATCCTCAACGCCAAGGGTCGAGATAAGTTTTTCGACAATCGAAGCGGCCGAAACATGGCCATCCCCCACTGCTGCGTATAGTGCCGAAATATCGGGGTACTTTAATTCGTGCGAGAGTTCTAGGAGAGAATGACCAGCGAATATTTTCTGTAAGGGCAATCCCGCCTTACGCATTTGGCGTGCGATCGACTCGCGCCCTGCATCAATTGCTTCGTCACGTCTCTCCTTGCTAAACCAAGCCTTTATTTTCGACCTTGCACGTGGACTCTTTACAAAATTCAACCAATCGCGACTGGGGCTTGCTGTGTCACTCTTATTCGTCAGAACTTCAACAACATCGCCATTAATGAGAGTGGAATCTAATGGTACGAGTCGACCATTCACTTTTGCACCGACACAACGATTTCCAACTTCGGTGTGTACCGCATACGCAAAATCCACCGGCGTCGAATTCCCAGGAAGTGCAATCACATTCCCTTTGGGAGTAAAAACAAAAACTTCAGGGCTACCTAAGTCAAAACGTAGCGCTTCAAGAAATTCGCTCGGATCCTCTGTCTCTTTCTGCCAGTCATGCAATTGTCGCAGCCAAAGCATCTCGGGAGCCTTCTGATTGTCTCCACCCTTTTTATACTTCCAGTGAGCAGCAATCCCAAATTCTGCGCGGGCATGCATGTCGTAGGTACGTATTTGGATCTCAATTGCTTTGCCAGTTGGACCAATCACAGTCGTATGTAGAGATTGATAGAGATTAAATTTGGGCATTGCAATGTAATCTTTGAATCTGCCAGGCACTGGACTCCAACGTGCGTGAATTGCACCGAGTACCGCGTAACAATCCCGGACATCTTCAACTAAAACGCGTATTCCAACCAGATCATAAATATCATTGAAGTCTCTTCCGCGAACCACCATCTTTTGATAAACACTATAGAAATGCTTTTGCCGACCGGTGACCGTGGCTTGAATTCCATCGCGGGCGAGATCCTCCTCTACCAATACCACCACATCAGAGCTGAGCGCCTCTCTTGAAGGAGATCTATCTGCAACTAGACGCGCGATCTCATCGAACTTTTTCGGTTCTAAAATCTGAAATGAAAGATCCTCTAACTCCCACTTAATGGCGTTCATACCCAGGCGATGTGCCAGCGGGGCGTATATATCAAGGGTCTCTCTCGCCTTACGTTCTGCAGATTCTGCCGAAACATACCTCCACGTTCGTGCGTTATGCAGACGATCGGCTAGTTTGATGACGAGGACACGTATATCCCGCGACATTGCGACAACCATTTTTCGGACGGTCTCCGCTTCCGCCGTGGGGCCATAAATGAGTTTGTCCAGTTTGGTTACGCCGTCAACTAGAGCGGCTACCTCGTCGCCGAAATCAATCTTCATTTGCTTCAATGAGTAATGTGTATCTTCGACAGTATCGTGAAGGAGAGCAGCGATTATGGTTTCCGAATTCAAACCCAATTCAGCCAAAATTAGCGCAACCGCAACAGGGTGGGTTATATAGGGGTCGCCAGACTTACGAAACTGACCCTCGTGGGCTTTTGCAGCGACGGTGAAAGCGTGCTCTAACTCGCCCTCTTTCACGGAAGAGTGATGCTCGCGTAGCGCAGCGGCAATCGGTTCAAGCATCGTCTTCATTTTAGTAATCCTACTTCAGGGATTACGAAGGGTCCTACTGCGGGAAAGAACTAACGGCGCCGATTTCGCTTTGGTTGATTGCGAGGACCTCGTTTGGCGGCAGTTGCACCATTTGCTGAAACCGCGACCGGTGCAGCAGCGACCGGTGCCGCGCTACGAAGTGCAACTCTCTTCGCGAGGGCTTGCATAGCAGGCTCGTGTTCACGGAGTCGAGCAAGAATTGGCGTTGCTATAAAAATCGACGAGTATGTTCCCGTTGCTAGACCAATAAAGAGCGCGAGAGATAAATCCTTGAGAGTTCCAGCACCTAGAAGGCCGGCACCGACAAAGAGAATCGAACCTACAGGCATCAATGCGATGAGAGAGGTATTAAATGAGCGAACCAATGTTTGGTTGACCGCTAAATTGGCCGCTTGAGAGTAGGTCATTTTAGACGTGCTTGTAATGGTTCGAGTGTTCTCTCTAACTTTGTCGAATACAACAACGGTGTCATAGAGGGAATAACCTAAAATGGTCAGGAATCCAATTACCGTGGCGGGAGTGACATCAAAGCCGACCAGCGCGTAAATACCCACAGTTATAAAAACGTCATGAATAACTGCGATGATTGCAGCGATTGCCATCTTGGGTTCAAAGGCCATTGCGAGATATGCGAGCACGACGATAAGAAAACCGAATAGCCCGTAGAGAGCCTTCCGAGTAATTTCCTTGCCCCATGATGGTCCAACGATCTGGGTGTCGATTGCATCAACACTTACTCCAAATTTCTTAGCCAACGAATCTTGTATCGCATTGGACTGAACCGTAGACAGTGCGCCTGTTTGAACGCGAACCTTGTTTGTCCCAAGTTGCTGCACGATAACTTCACCAGGAATTTTCGATTCTGTTACGGCAGCATTCGCATCAGCCACTGAGATCGCACTCTTCGATACCGTGAAGGAAGATCCGCCCTTAAATTCAATTCCCAGATGTAGCCCTTGAAAGGAGAGAGCGAAGGCAGAAGCAATTATGAGAATTCCGGAGAATGCATACCAACGGCGACGCTTTTCAATGAAATCAATGGACGTTTCTCCGCGATAGAGGCGCCCACCCAGGCCAGAAAGTTTCGACATGGTTATGCCTCCTTGACAATTGATGTATTGGGAACGCTTGGTAAAATGACACCCAAACTCTTTGCAGATAAGCCTGATAATGGATGCCCAGAACTGTAGAACTTGATTCGAGTAACGACGGTCACGATCGGCTTTGTGAAAATGAAAACAACAAACAAATCAATAAGCGTCGTCAAACCAAGTGTGAACGCAAAACCTCGAACACCTCCTACTGCGAAAAGATACAAAAGTGCAGCCGCGATGATCGAAACAAAGTCCGCCACGATGATAGTCCGACGTGCACGATGCCACCCCGTTTCAACTGCCGATCTGACAGACCTTCCTTCACGCACCTCATCGCGCACACGTTCAAAATAAACAATAAAGGAGTCTGCAGTAATACCGATGGCGACAATCGCACCTGCGATACCAGCCAATGTAAGAGTAAATCCGATCCACTTACCTAAAAGTAGGAACAAAAGATATGTGAGGGAACCAGCGATCAGCAAAGATCCGACGGAAACAAGTCCAAGGCCTCTGTAATACAACAATGAGTACACAATGACGAGGAACAATCCAATGAAGCCCGCGAGTAAGCCAGCATGCAATTGATCCGCACCGAGTGTTGGCGAGATTTGTTGAACTTCACCGCGATCGAAAGCCAGTGGCAAAGCGCCGTACTTCAAGACATTAGCTAAATCAGTCGCTTCAAGTTGCGTAAAGGATCCTGTGATTTCGGCATTTCCAGAATTAATCGCCTCATTGATCCGCGGGGCGGTCACAACGAGTCCGTCGAGAACGACCGCAACCTCATTCTGAGGTGCAGCAAGTGAGGTGACACGAGTTGTGAGAGCACCAAACTTCTTTGTTCCTTCATCATTGAAGGTGAGTAGGACATACCAACCACTACCAGTTGTTTGGTTGATGGCCGATGAGGCTTTAGAAATCTGGCGACCAAGAACTTCAGCCGGGGCAAGAATGTATTTGCTGGTACCAGTGCGATCACAAGCGACGATCGTGTCACCGGCATTGTCTGAACCTGTGCCACGTCGATTCGCCGCGATCGTGCAATCCAAAGCAGCATACGCATTGTTGATTGCGGCGCTTACGCCGGAAGGAGGAGTAGCCGCGGTGGTACCCGTTGTCTTTGTTGCAGCAGGAGTTCCCGAAACGAGTACCTGGCGAAACCGAAGTTCTGCAGTCTGACCAACAAGTTCGACCACTCTTCGACCTGTGTCACCAGGAACCGAAATTACGATTTGACGATTAACCCCGCTACCTTGGGAAGTAACTTCACTTTCTGCCACACCTAGAGAGTTCACGCGTTGGCGAATAATGGAAACCGCTTGATCAATTGCAGACGCGCTCACCTTTCCACTCTCACCAGTTGCCAAGCGAGGTTGGAGAGTCACGCTCGTGCCTCCCCGCAAATCCAAACCTAGTTTGACCGAGGTTGCCCCCTGGACGAAGACTGCGGCGAGGAGTGCTAATAAGACAATGGCCATGATTGCCAGGGATCTTCCTGGCCGGGCGGCAGTCTTAGGGGTTCGGGATTGCGCGTTGGTAGACATGGGACGAAAGTCTAGGCATCGAAAGCCTGCGTGTCGAAAAGAGAAATAGGAGCGTTCCCCTGCGAAGCGGGCGGTTCATACCCAACGTGGCGCCAACCTTGCGCCGTCGCAACGCGACCACGAGGGGTTCGAGCCATAAATCCATTTCGAACCAAAAATGGTTCCGCAACCGATTCCACCGTCTCGGTCTCCTCGCCAACAGCAATGGCTAAAGTCGAAAGCCCGACTGGGCCACCGCTAAATCGTTCTATCAAGGCTAAAAGGACGGCCCGATCCAGTCGATCCAGACCCAATTCATCCACCTCGTACATCTCAAGCGCTGCGCGAGCATCGACCTGAGAAAGAGTGGTCGCTCCTCTTACTTGCGCATAATCGCGCACACGCCGCAGCAAGCGATTTGCAATTCGAGGGGTGCCACGACTGCGACGTGCGATTTCAGATACGGCATTCTCTTCAATCTCTAATTCAAGCAAAGCCGCACTTCGAAGGAGAACTCTGCCAATCTCGCTTTCATCGTAGAAATCCAAATGCGCGGTAAAGCCAAAACGGTCCCTCAACGGACTAGGGAGAAGACCAGCTCTGGTGGTCGCACCTACAAGGGTGAAGTGCGGAAGTTGCAAAGGTATTGCGGTAGCACCGGGACCCTTACCTACCACAACATCTACTCGAAAATCTTCCATCGCTAAATAGAGCAACTCTTCTGCTGGCCGAGGAAGGCGATGTATCTCATCGAGAAAGAGGATCTCCCCTTCGGTCAGGGAGGAGAGAATGGCTGCAAGATCGCCTGCATGTGTAATCGCGGGACCACTAGAAATGCGTATCGGCGTTTCCATTTCACTGGCCAAAATTAACGCCAAGGTCGTTTTTCCTAACCCCGGCGGACCCGAGAGCAAAATGTGGTCGGCGCTTGTTTTACGATGACGAGCAGCGCGCAGGAGAACGTCGATTTGCTCCCGAACTCTCTCTTGCCCAATAAATTCGTTGAGCGAGCGGGGGCGCAACGCACTTTCTACCGCAGACTCGTCACCCTTTGCGGAAGGAGAAACCATTCGCTCATCTTGATTCATGA
>JANYDL010000055.1 GCA_025363635.1 Actinomycetes bacterium | reverse complement strand
ATTTCCTTGAAGTTTGTCAATCTAAGAACCAACTTCCATGACGATTTTTCCACGAGGTGCGGGGGCAGTTCGTAGCGCTTCAACTGCTTCTTCGAAATTTTCGAATGCAAATCTGTGAGTAATTAAAAAAGAAAGGTCGAGGTTTCCAGAGTTGAGGAGCTCGACCGTTTGCTTCCATGCTTTGCGCGTATAACTGAACGAACCAAATATATTGAGATCGCCGTTTACGATGTCATCGACGTACATGGTCGTAGGAATTTTGAAGCCGGTGAATCCAATGAGGAGGAGCGAACCTCCACGCACTAATTGACTTACAGCATCCGAGATTCGTGAGGTTGCCCCCGATGCATCGACAATAAGGTCGTATGCGACATCAGATGGTTCGGTAAGGAATTCATCAGCCCCAGCCGATTTTGCCAACTCTGTTTGTTCTCGCTTCAGCCCAAGCATGTGTACTAGAGATGGGTTCCATGTTCGAATTAAGCGCGCAGCAATCAATGCAATTGTGCCGTCCCCAATAATCAACACCTTGGCGTTCTGCTTAGGATTTACCTTTAAAAAACCGCGAGTCACAACAGAGGTAGGCTCAACGAGAACTGCAGATTCATTGCTGACTTCGTTTCCCACCAAGTGAATTTGGGAAATGGGCAACAGAATTTGTTCCGCACCTGCTCCCGGGAGCGTAAATCCAATTTCGCTGTATGTCGTGCAGCGATTTGTATTTCCATCTTGACATTCGAAGCACTTTAAACACGGAATGATTCCCTCTGCGACAATTCGCTTACCAACAAGGGAAGCATCTAGATCTGGACCTACGGAAATAATTCTGCCGACCCATTCATGTCCGATCGTGGCAGGGTATGCAACGTAGTCGGGATTAATTTTTCCGTTGATAATCTCAAGATCTGTACCGCACACTCCAACTAGAATTGGAGATGCGACTATCTGCCCTGGACCAGGGACCAGATCGGCAACCTCAATGAGGTGGAGGTCGTCATTTCCGGATGTGATCAGTGTTTTCATTTCGCTCCTCGAGTACTCTTTCGTCCGTGTAATTGCTTTGTGATTTGGTCAGCATGAGTAATAACAAGCTTTCCAAGTTTGTTGACTTGCCTAGGTGTGAGATCACGACGGACTCCAGTTGCGCTTATTGCACCAATGCATTGTCCATGATGATCAAAGATTGCTGCGCCGACACAAAAAATCCCTGGCACATCTTCCTCTTCGTCGGTAGCAAAACCTTCCCGCCTAACTTTTTCCATCTCTTCTTGTAGACCCGAAAGCGTGGTGATTGTGCGTTTCGTGCGGGAAATTAACCCACACTCCCTAGCCACACTCTTTATTTGTTCGTCACTTAGTTCAGCAAGAATTGCTTTTCCAGCAGAACTTACATGAGGGAGTTCTCTGGCCCCCAAAGGCGTGTGAAATCGAACAACTCCTGGTCCGTCGACGCGATCGATGAACACGGGAAAACCGCCAACATTTCTTGCCACCCGTACTGTGAGGCCAGACTTCTCACTGAGTTCGGCAAGAATTGGCCGAGCAATTGCACTGAGCGGATCTTTCCCGGCCGTTAAATCGCCAAAGCGGATGAGTGTCATGCCGGGGAGGTATTTTGGTCCCGGATCTATCGTCCGAACGTAACCGAAATCCACGAGCGTGCGTAATGTAGCCAGCACAGCGCTCTTAGAGCGATTCGTGCTGCGAGCAATATCAGCCAAAGAAAGTCCGTCAGTGGGGCCATTCACTACGAGTTCAATGAGTTGGAGAGCACGGGCAACGCTGGCAACCTGCGTCGGCGACTGTTCCCCTAAAAGCATGCTCGCTAACCCCGTCTTCGACATGGTTGACATTTTCTTTCGCTAAGCAATACTAAAGAGCCGAACGGTGTTCGGCAATACCGAATGGATAATTAATGTTGGCAGATTCTTTGCTAGGTGCTTTCCCAGCTGAATTGATTCCTTCGAGAAGCAAGGCCTCGTTCCCCGATGGGGCAGATTTTCGAATTGAGATTCCTTCCGTCGAGGGGGCGAGAGTCTTATCCGCGGTCCTCGCCGAAGCCAAAAATTGTGGAGTAACAGTCAATCGCGTTTCACAAGGAAGTGGAGCGATGCTCCTTTCCGAAAAGGAAATGCTCGAAATGTCATCGATCGCCTCCGATGCTGGACTCGAGATATCTCTCTTTATCGGTCCTCGTGAAGAGTGGGGCGTTGGCGCGATGTCGCGTGGACCCGAAGCGGCGGCCCTCGGTGGATCAATTCGCGGGATGCGTCAATTACGTTATGCGGTCGAAGACACGTTGAGGGCGATCGAATGTGGAATCCGCGGAATACTCATTGCGGATTTGGGACTTCTTCAAGTGCTTTCAGACGCGAAGAAAAATCAGCAGATACCAGAGGATGTTGTATTCAAGCTTTCCGTGATGAAGGCACCTTCTAACCCTGCGACTTTGAGATTACTTGAAAGTATCGGTGCCGATACCGTCAACCTGCCGACCGACCTAACACTTAGCGAGCTCTATGAAATGCGCGCCGTTAGCGAGATTCCGCTAGATCTTTATGTTGAAGCGCCAGATGGGCTTGGTGGCGTCGTGCGAGGAAATGAAATTGCAGACTTGGTTGCCGTTTCATCTCCCCTGTATGTAAAGTTTGGTCTTCGCAATTCACGCGGCATATATCCATCCGGCGCTCATTTAGAAAATGATGCAATTCTCATCGGACGTGAAAAAGTGCGCCGTGCCGGAATTGCGCTGGAATGGCTCAAGCGAGACGGACGAGAATTCACACAATCTGCACCAGGCGCTGTAGGAATAGGCGTTCCTAAGTTATGACCCTGCCTCCCGATCAGACCACATCATTTCGAAGTAGCGAATGGTTTTCAGGTGACGATGAAGTCGCCCTCTCGCACCGAGTTGTGATGGCCTCCGTCGGCAAGCAATTGGAATCAGGTAACGAAAAACCCTTGATTGGGATTGCTGATTCATCGAGCGAACTCAACCCTTGCAACCTTCCGCTTCGCAATTTTATCCCTGAGATAGAGCGAGGGATTAAAGATGCAGGTGGAATCTCGATGATCTTCCCAGTTATGTCACTTGGCGAAGATCTAATGAAGCCAAGTGCGATGCTTTACAGAAATTTGCTTTCTATTGAAGTCGAAGAATATTTGCGTTCATATCCACTTGATGGAATTGTCTTGCTGGCAAATTGTGACAAAAGCGTTCCGGGCTCACTCATGGGCGCATTGAGTGCTGATTTGCCCACAATTATGTTCACGGCGGGAGCCCGCCCGCCCGCGATTTTCAAAGGCAAAAGAGTGGGGACTGGAACTGATTTGTGGCGAATGTGGTCAGATCATCGTACTAAGAAGATATCGGATCAAGAATGGAGAGAATTCGAATCGTGCTTAAGCTGCGGGCTTGGCTCGTGCAACACAATGGGGACTGCATCATCTGTTGCGATGATGGTAGAGACGCTCGGACTTGCATTGCCAGGGACTTCTACACTTCCGGAAAATAGCGAGGCTCGTCGAGTTGCAGCGTATGACTCTGGCGTGCGCATCGTTGAGATGACGAAAGCAGGTCTAGCACCATCGAAAATCGTTACACCTGCGTCATTTAGGAATGCAATGCGAGTTCTGCATGCCTCCGGTGGCTCAACAAACGCGATACTTCACCTACTTGCGCTATCGGGGCGCGTCGATGGCAAGTTTGAACTTTCCCAGATTAATACCCTAGGCGAAGGTCTATCCGTGATAGTCGATGTTGAGCCGTCAGGTAGTGCTCTCATTCAAGAATTCGATGAAGCTGGCGGATTACCCGTGCTGATCGCTCAACTTGGTGAGAGCTTCGAGTTGGACGAAGAAACATTAGTTGGCAAGAAGTGGCGAGAAATTGTTATCGGGTTGAAGCCTGCTACCAAGGTTATACGTTCACTCTCGGATCCAATTTATGACGATGCTGCATTTAGAGTCCTGTATGGGTCGTTAGCGCCGAACGGTTGCATTATGAAAACTTCGGCGGCGAGTAAAGACCTTTTGTCACATAAGGGACCAGCGGTTGTATTTCATGGTTATGCCGATATGCGTAGCAGAGTTGATGATCCGGATCTCGATGTCACAGCAGACTCCGTTTTGGTGCTAGAAGGATGTGGGGCAGTGGGGGTCCCTGGGATGCCTGAGTGGGGAATGATTCCAATTCCCAAGAAACTACTTGACTCGGGCGTTACGGATATGGTCAGAATTTCAGACGCACGTATGAGTGGGACTTCATTCGGAACATGCGTGCTACACGTCTCTCCAGAGGCAGCCGTCGGGGGACCCCTTGCCATAGTACGCGATGGGGATTTGATTGAAATGGATGTGGAAAGAGGAATCATTAATCTCTGTATTAAAACTGAGGAGATTACTGCCCGACTTGCCAAATGGACTTCACCCGTATCTGCACATCTCCGCGGCTGGCCCGCGCTTTACCAATCGCATGTTCTTCAGGCAGATCAAGGATGCGATCTAGATTTCCTACGTCCAACTTCGAAAGAGGAGCGTAGGTTTGTTCCCCCCGTTGTGGGAAGGTCATGAGGATGCCTTTCATTAACAGGTGGAGCCAAAGTTCAACTACTGCTACTACAGGAGGAAGAATGCGTAGAAAAGGAATCTTGGTCGGTGCGCTGTCACTTTCGCTCGCTCTGACTGGAATTGGAATAAATACAACATCTGCAAATGCGGCCACGACGACCATCACCATTTGGCACAATCTGGGTGACACCCAGAATGCAACGGCAGTAAAAGCGCTGACCGATGCTTACACAAAGTCCCACCCTGGTGTGGCTTTCAAACTTGTGAGCCAACCTGCGGACAACTACTTTGCGCTGCTACAGGCCGCTGCTGTTTCTAAAAAGGGTCCAGATCTTCTACTTATGTGGACCGGTCTCTTTGCTCTTCAATACAAGAGCTACCTTCAAAATCTCAAAGGGGTTGTATCGGCACCAGCTTTAGCCAAGGAAGGATCTCTTAGTTGGAGTTCTCCGGACTTCAACCTCTCAAATGGTCCATATGTCATGCCATTTGATCGCCAGTTCTATATTGGTTTCTATAACAAAGCAGTCCTTAAGAAGGCCGGCGTTGCGACTGTTCCAACCACTTGGAATGAACTTTATGCAGCTTGTGGCAAATTAAAGACCGCTGGATATACACCAATCGTTTACGGAAACGGCGGACAAAGCCTTGGAGCTCTCTACTACCCTTGGTATGACGCTAGCTACATTGCTATAGGGCAAGGCGGCGTCTCTGGACTTAAGTCCTTGTACAACGGAACAAATCAATGGAATTCCGCTGCCAATATCGCTTCATATACAAAATATGCGGCTCTCAAAACTAAAGGCTGCACCAACAGTGACATCTTGACGAAGACCAACAACGTTGATGACTTTATCGGTGGGAAAGCAGCGATGATCATTGACGGCACATGGGATACCAAGAAGTTCACCGACGCTATGGGTACCAACGTTGCAGCATTTGTTCCGCCATTTTCAGACAAGCCAATAAAAGGCGTCGTTGAGTTTGCAGGTCAAGGTTTGGCAATGACAAACTACTCAAAGAATCAAAAGGCAGCTACAGCGTTCCTAGAGTTTATGACCACTTCGGATGCAGCCAAGATCGTTGACACGGCAGGACTCATTTCAAACGTCAACGGCTCTACAACATCAAATGCTGTCAACCAACAGATGCTGGATTTTGCGACTAAAGGTGGATTCACTCGCTTCCCTATGCTCGACAACGTTCTTCAAGGAGATGTTGTCGATGCAGGCAACAAGATCCTGCCTTCCATCTTGGGAGGTAAGACTTCAGTTGCCGGTGGGTTAAAGCAGATGGCACAGGTATGGTCCAACCTTGCAGCAGATAAGCGCGGAAATTCATACAAGTAAGTCAGAGTCACCTGTAAGTAGTTGAAGCGTGGGAGTGAAGGCATCTTCACTCCCACGCATAACTCATGTGAGAGGAATTCTTGTTGAGTAGTCAGTCCCTAAGCAGCCAAAGAAAACGCGTCGGCATTTTCTTTGCGCTCCCTGCGCTCGCGCTGGTGAGCGCTTTTCTGGGGATACCTATCATTCAAGCTGGATACTTCTCCTTCACACAATGGGATGGCATAACTGCAGTTTGGACGGGTTTGTCGACCTATTCGCATGAACTTCATAACCCGATTTTTTGGCGAGTCCTAGAAAATAACGGCCTACTCTTTATTGGGATTCCTGTTGCGATGCTCTTCCCCATGGGTATCGCGTTTCTGCTTAATGAGAAAGTGCGTGGGTGGAAAGCTTTTCGCACGATCTTCTTCCTTCCAACCGCAGTGTCTTGGGTTGTTATTGGAATGGTCGCGCTGAGATTCTTCGCACAAGAAGGCACCCTTAACGGACTTTTCAGTGGGTTCGGGTTGAGCTTTATCAAAACCGATTTCCTGTCTTCCGAGAATGGTGCACTTTTTGCAGTGGCGGTCACTTTCATTTGGTCGATGGTCGGCACAAACACAATCATTTTTTTAACGGGTATGGCTACGCTTGATTCCTCGCTCAATGAAGCAGCTCGCATGGACGGCGCCAGCAATTTTCGAATTTTCCGCAGCATCACGTTGCCTCAATTAAGGCGATTCATCCAATTTTCCTTCATTATTACGGTCATCAGCGCTTTCACTGCGCTATTCAGTTTGATTTTCGTTATGACTGGTGGAGGACCCGGCTTCGGAACAACGACACTCGAATTCTTTATTTTCCAAAGCGCATTCTCTCGTGGTGACTTTGGAACAGGGGCAATGTTGGGTGTCATTCTCTTTTTCATGATGGCGATACTCGGAGTGGGTCAATTGGCGATCATGCGAAGCAAGGAAGAGTAAATGAAGAGAAGAGATATAGCGATCTTCTTAACAATGTCACTCCTTGCGGTGGTCATGATCTACCCATTTATTTTTATGATCAATACCTCCTTTAAGTCGAATCAACAGTTCTTGGGCGCAACGGGGCACTCTTTATCTTCGTGGAAAAAACTTTTCACAGCGATGCCTGTGGGTCGACAGCTTCTCAACTCTACGATTGTCTGCATCGGCGCGATTTCATTAATTTTAGTCGTGAGTACTATGGCCGGCTTTGCTCTCTCAAAACTTCGATCTCGTTTTTCGGCTCTCTTTTTTATTGGGATTGTTGGAGCAATGTTGATTCCACTTCAATCCATCATCATTCCCGCCTATATAAATGCAAGTAAACTCAATCTGCTTTCTGGATACTGGGGCGCCATCTTTATTTATGCAGCGCTAGGAACTCCTTTTGCGACTTTCCTGATGACTTCGTACTTTCGCGGCCTGCCAGATGAATTGATAGAAGCTGCAATTTGTGATGGGCTCAACTATAGAAAAGTTTTTACCAAAATCGCGCTTCCTTTAGGAATTCCCGCAATTGTTACAGTCATCGTTCTCCAATTCATACAGATTTGGGACGACCTGCTTGTAGGTCTACTTTTCATTCAAGATCCGAATTATCGGACAATCACAGTCGGTCTTGGGGCGCTTTCCGCTGGTCGAACAACAAGTATCCCCGTACTTATGGCGGGCTCCCTCTTGAGTGCAATACCGGCGGTCGCCGTGTACTTGATCTTCCAACGTCAACTCGTAAACGGACTCACGGCGGGTATGGGTAAATAGCGTGCTTCGAATTTCAGGAGACGAGATTTCGCTGGAAGTTGATACAGAGCGGGGTTCGAGGATCTCCTCCCTCCAGTGGAAGGGTCTTGAATTTGTAGTTAAGGAACGACCAAGTCTTATGGACTGGGGTATGTATGCGATGGTTCCTTGGGCCGGGCGCATAAGGGATGGCCTTGTCAAGGACGACTTCGGTGAGATTTTTTCTCTTCCAACTAATTGGGATCCTCCGCACGCAGAGCATGGATTTGGCTTCTATTTGCCTTGGGAAATTGCCGGCGATAACGCCACTCGATTGTCCATGCCTGAGCCATATTCCCCTGCTTATGCAGAACAGAAATTTGAGATTCACGAGAATTCTCTTCGCTGGAGCGTTAATTACTTTTCCAATGGTTGCACCCTCCCAGCATGGGTCGGGTTTCACCCGTGGTTCGCTCGCTCACTAACCCAGGGGCAAAGCGGCGAAGTATCCGTCTCAGCGGAGAAAATGTTAGTCAGAGGTAACGATATGTTGCCAACAGGCGAGTACTGCGCTCCCAAAGAGCAACCTTGGGATGATGCTTTTACCGGTGTCGCGACGAGTCCTAGCATTCACTGGCGTGGCGCTGCAAAAGTGACTATCAGCTCGCCTTCTCCCTGGTGGGTCATCTATACGGAAGATTCGGAAGGGCTATGTGTGGAGCCGCAAACTGCGCCCCCTGATGCATGCAACCTAAGGATTACGGGATCGCACAGTGCAGAGGTGGTTTTTTCCTTCACAAAGAACTAATAGTGACTTCCGAAAAATTAAAAAAAGTAAGAAAGTATTCCAATATTTTTCAGCACGAATGAGGTCATGTGTCTAGAGATATTAGATCGGGCCGGAGTGCCACTTAATGCCTCCGAGCCGTGGAGTCTTCATGTTCATAACGAAAAACTATGGGATCGCATTATCGAACATCGTCAACTAGGGCTAGCCCAAGGCTATATGGATGGCTGGTGGGATTGTGATCCGATTGATGAGATGCCCACCCGACTTCTTTCCATCAATGTACTTTCCACGCTCAGTCCATCGCCTGCCCTCGCTGGACATGTCGTGAAATCGAAGGCGCTTAATCGTCAGACAAAATCGCGGGCCGCGCGCAAGGCGAAATATCATTACAACATTGGCAACGATCTATACACGCAAATGTTGATCCAGAATTGATTTATAGCTGTGCCTACTGGGGTAAAGCATTGTCTCTTGCGCAAGCACAGGAAGCAAAGCTTGACCTTATATGTCGCAAGTTGCATCTTCGTCCAGGCATGCGAGTTCTCGACATAGGCAGCTTTTGGGGAGGGTTTTTGAGATATGCAACTTCTCATTATGGCGTCGAGGGAGTGGGTATCTCTCCAGCAGAAAATCAGGTCGAGTTGGCTCGTACAAAATCTGCCGACCTCCCCATAGATTTCCTTCAGATGGATTATCGAGATCTTGAAGAAAAATATGATCGAGTGGTCTCGGTTGGAATGATGGAACACGTAGGTCCGAAAAATCTCAAGACGTTTTTTCAGAAGTGTGATGCACTACTGAGCCGTGATGGCATCATGCTCCACCAGATGATTTCGTCTAATGTTTCGAAATTAGTTACTGACCCGTTTTTTGATTGGCATATCTTTCCCGGAGGCGTTCTCCCGTCTCTCGCACAAATATCCACGGCCATCGAAAACACACTCGCAATAGAAGTTGTTCATAATTTCGGCCCCGATTACGACCGAGCGCTTTTGGAGTGGCACAAAAAAATTAACTCTAAGTGGGGGGGGATCCCTCAGTATGACGGGCACTTCCGAAGAATGTGGAACTATTATCTTCTCAGTTCGACAGCGGGGTTCCGAACTCGAAACTTAAAGTTGTTGCAAATAGTCTTCTGAAAACCTCTTGCTAGAGAGACATAACTTTCACATCGCTAATTTGCGTGCGTGCAATTCTTTCTCGAGCTAATTGTTGGCTCGGAGATTCTGGACCGAGAATGAATGACATGAAGTGAAGGATCATTTTGCACGCAATCGTCCAAACTTTGCCCACTTTCTTGAGTCCGA
>JANYDL010000051.1 GCA_025363635.1 Actinomycetes bacterium | reverse complement strand
CTCTCCTGCGGATTTGTATGGGACTTGTCCCCCCCACGACTGGAACGGTGGAGATTGAGGGACAGGAGCTATCCTCTGCTAATGCCGCCCGGCTGCGGCTCAAAATGGGCTATGTGATTCAAGAAGGTGGGCTTTTTCCTCATCTGACCGCACGGGACAATATTTTGCTCGTGGCACGGCATCTTAAGCAGGAGGCCGAGGCCTCAGCTTATCTAAGAGATTTGGCGAACCTGGCGAAAATCCCAGGAAACTGTCTAGATCGTTTTCCGGCCCAACTTTCCGGTGGGCAGCGCCAGAGAGTCAGTCTGCTGCGTGCCTTGATCATGCGTCCCGGCCTTTTGTTTCTGGACGAGCCTCTTAGCGCGTTGGATCCCTTGATTCGCTCGGAGCTCCAGGAAGATCTACGGACCATTTGTCGAACCCTTGGAAATACTGTTGTGTTGGTCACCCATGATCTGGCTGAAGCACAATTCTTTGGCGACGAGATATGCCTTATGCGAGACGGGCAGATGGTCCAGCGCGGTACCTTTGCTGATCTCTTTAGCCATCCGGCCGAAGAGTTTGTCAGCCGCTTTGTGCAGGCACAACGTGGAATTTCAGCCATGCCCGCTACGGCGTTCATTCATTAATTTCTGATACTAGCGAGACCTCGTTTTATGAAAAAAAATACGGCTAGATTTGCCTCTTGGATCTTGATAACCGCCCTCTCTGCTGCCGCCGGCACATTCTTAAGAACTTCGGTTGCTTATGCCGCGGAGCGTCCTCTCGTCGTTGGCTCAAAGTCCTTTGCCGAAAATGTGATTCTTGGGGAAATGGCGATCCGACTCATCGAAGCTAATGACGGGATAGCCACCCACAAAGTAGGCTTGGGTGGAACACAGATTCTTTGGCAAGCGCTGCTTAAAGGTGATCTCGACGTATATCCCGACTATACGGGAACTCTCTTTCAAGAACAGTTTTTCGGAAAGGGGCTGACCACTCAAGACGATCTAGTTCGTGAGTTGCGGAAACTCGGCTTGGGAATGGCTACTCCAATTGGCTTCGTGAATACCTATGCCGTTGGAATGCGTCGCGTCCGTGCAAAAGAGCTGGGCATCACAAAAATTTCCCAGCTAAAAAAGGCGCCTACCCTGTCTTTTGGCTTTAGCCAGGAGTTTATGACGCGCAATGAGGGTTGGCCCGCGTTGCGCAAGATGTACGACTTACCGCAGACTGATGTTCGGTCCATGGATCACGAACTTTCCTACCGAGCACTCGCTAATGACTCGATTGCGGTCAAGGATCTATTCAGTACCGATGCCGAGCTGGAACTGTATGACCTCGTGGCCCTTGAGGATGATTTGAAATTGTTTCCCGACTACCAGGCGGTTTTCATATACCGCCTCGATGCCGAACAAAAACATCAGGGAATTGCCAAAGACTTGGAGCGATTGGCTGGACAGATTGGCAATGAGGAAATGATTCGGCTGAATGCGTTGACTAAAATTAAGAAAATCCCTGAGCGAGACGTTGCTAGAGGTTTTGTCGAAGCGAGAATCTTGAAGATTTCGGTGAAGCCAGTCGAGGGAGCGTCGGCCGGCAGCCATGCTTCGAGCAATTGGTCGCAACAAATTGGGGCTAGCCCTTTCATCAAGGGTGTGGCCACTTGGGCGTCGGAACGTGCCGTACGCGATACCAGTAGTCATCTGTTTTTAGTGGTCATTCCGTTGCTGCTCAATATTCTTGTAGGAATTCCTTTGGGCATATGGGCGGCGTTGCGGCCTAAGGTTGGGCAGGTGCTATTGAGCATCAGCGGCGTGATTCAGACTATCCCTTCGCTGGCTATGCTCGTATTAATGATTCCGCTGCTCGGTATTGGTTACCCACCGGCATTTTGCGCATTGTTTCTATATGGGCTACTGCCCATTCTTCGCAACACATACACGGGATTGACGACAATCTCTCCTCAATTACTAGAGTCGGCCAATGCGCTTGGCTTGCCTCGCTGGCAGCGACTAATGAAAGTGGAGCTCCCGTTGGCGTCCCGCCATATTTTCTCGGGGATCAAGATTTCAGCCGTCATCAATGTCGGCACGGCGACACTCGGAGCCATTATTGGGGCCGGTGGATTTGGTGAACCCATCATGATTGGAATTCGCCGCGACGATATGAGTCTCGTCTTGCAAGGTGCCATTCCAGCGGCTGTGTTGGCCATTGTTATTCAAATACTGTTTGACGCCGCAGAGCGTTTTGTCGTTCCCAGTGGCTTGCAGATCGAAAGCA
>JANYDL010000026.1 GCA_025363635.1 Actinomycetes bacterium | reverse complement strand
GAGTGATTCTTCAAGAGAAGCTCCGCCCGCTTCAAGCGATGTAACCACTTGTGCTAGTTCATCACGTGCTTGCTCGTATGAAAGCGTTGTTGTTGCCATGGAAGAAATCTACCCCCTTTATTCCGAAATGATTTCGCTAACTTTTGCTCCAAGGCTGCCTTTGGCTAGTCTGACTTTCAGTCCATCGCCGACCGAAAAATCTTGGGAATCGCGCGCGACGGAACCATCGCCTCTGTGAACCACGGCATATCCTCTATCCAAAGTTGATTGTGGGGACAGGGTACGAAGTCGTGCCAAAGTATGAATAAGCGTTTCACTCGCAACATTTACAGCATGCGAAGTGCTTCTATGTGATCTGTCGCGCAAGTTTTGGATGATCTCAGCGCGAGAAGTGATGAGAATTGAAGGATCGCGCAGCACAGGCCTGCCCAGAAGGCTCGTCAGTCGATCAATTTCCGTATTCACAAAATTTGCTAGACGTCGATAAGCGCGAGCCATCAATTGTTCGATGGCGGCAATTTCGGCAGCAATATCCGGAACGACCATTTTGGCTGCATCGGTTGGAGTTGATGCGCGTAGATCTGCAACAAGGTCTAAGAGTGGTGCGTCTTGTTCGTGACCTATCGCGCTGACAATTGGTGTGGCACATGAAGCCGCTAATCGCACAAGTCCTTCATCAGAAAAAGGAAGTAGATCTTCGAAGGAGCCACCGCCTCGAGTAATAATGATGACATCAACATCTTCATTTGCTTCTAGTTCTCGCAGCGCCGCTGAAACTTCAATCACAGCAGCAGATCCCTGCACAGCAACTTCGCGAATTTCAAATTGCACGGCTGGCCATCGTCGTCGCGCATTTTCAACGACATCTTTTTCGGCCGCGCTATTTCTTCCGCAGATTAAACCGACGCGATTGGGAAGTAGCGGTAAAGATTTCTTTAGTTCTTGAGCGAAAAGTCCCTCAGAAGCGAGGAGTTGTTTGAGATGTTCTAAACGAGCCAACAATTCACCAATGCCTACCTGACGAATTTCGCGCGCAGAAAGGGTGAGTGTTCCATTCTTTGTGTAAAAAGAAACTTTCGCCAGAATTACGACGCGAGCATTTTGGGGTAGCGGTGAGACCGATGCCAAAACTGTGCGATGGCACATCACAGAAAGACTCATGTCGACGCTGGTATCGCGCAAGCGCATAAATGCCATTCCAGTGCGCTCGTTGATCTCTGAGATCTCTCCCTCTATCCAGATAGCTCCAAGGCGATCTACATATTCCTTGAGCGCTTCTGAGACCACGCGGACAGGCGCGGGAGATTCAGGCGAAGTTTCGAGCACCTGGCGATCCTAATAGACTCGTCCTATGTCCCAAATGACCAATCGCAAAGTTCTTCTCGCGGCCCCTCGTGGTTATTGCGCGGGGGTAGATCGCGCGGTTGTTACGGTCGAAAAGGCCCTTGATCTTTACGGTGCACCTGTTTATGTCCGAAAGCAAATAGTTCATAACAAGCACGTGGTCGCCACTTTGGAAGCGCGAGGTGCAATCTTCGTTGACGAAACTGATGAAGTCCCAGAGGGTGCACTCGTTGTTTTCTCTGCCCATGGAGTTTCGCCATTGGTTCACGAAGAGGCTGCTCAACGAAATTTGCGCACGATTGATGCAACATGCCCCTTGGTGACCAAGGTGCACCATGAAGCCCGACGTTTTGTAGCCGAGGATGTAGAAATATTGCTCATCGGTCACGAGGGCCATGAAGAAGTTGAAGGAACCGCCGGCGAGGCGCTCGGCATGGTTCAACTCGTGGATGGTGTGGAACATATTAAAGACATAAGAGTCAAAGACGAGAGCAAAGTGGCGTGGCTTTCACAAACGACTCTGAGCGTTGACGAAACACTTGCGACCGTTGCCGCGCTCAAAGAACGATTCCCTAATATTATTGATCCTCCAAGTGATGACATTTGTTACGCGACGCAAAATCGCCAAGAAGTTATTAAGCAGATTGCTCCCTTATCTGATTTGGTGATTGTGGTGGGTTCGACTAATTCGTCTAACTCAGTGCGCCTCGTTGAGGTTGCCAAAGAATATGGAACGCCAAATGCTTACCTGGTTGATTTTGCCTCTGAAGCAAAGGAAGAATGGCTCCTCGGAGTGAAGACTATAGGTGTCACCAGTGGCGCTTCGGTTCCTGAGATTCTCGTCAAAGATTTACTTCTCTGGCTTGCAGCCCGAGGATTTGAAGATGTTGAAACTGTAACCGCTTCTGAAGAAACGCTGCTCTTTTCACTTCCTGCGGAATTACGCAAGGACCTAAAAGCAGCGGGTATTCCCTACGTAGAGCACATCAAGTAGCCATTTAGATTTGCGGATGAGGTCCAGCTCCAACATTTCCATAGCGATGATTCGTAATTGAAACGCTCTGCTCTAGTAACCAACGAGGCATTTCGACATCTCCTCGAGCCGCAATCGGGCGAGGATCAACCGAGATACCTTTCTGAAGCAGTGCATGAGTTGGCGGCTCTTCTGATGAAAGCCAGCGAACTTTCTCGCCGAGATCAATGGGATCGTCGCCAGAACTCCACATAACTATCGTGCCTGTAATTTCGCTTATCCATCGGATGTACTCAACCTGCTTTTCAGGGACGGTCGCATCGACGCGAACGACTATCCCTTTAGAAGAAGGTCTATATCGCTGAAAATTTCGTTCGACAGTGAGTCCTGCAAAATCTCTGGCAAGGCTTCCAATTTCATCCCACCACGCTTGAGAAGATTTCTGTGATTCCTCTAGCGAAGACATTGTTGACCAATCACGCAAGTTGTTAAGGTAATTGGCTCCACCTGCTTTAGATGTAGGACCGACGCTGCTGCGTTTCCACCCACCAAATGGTTGGCGATTTACAACGGCGCCTGTTATTCCTCGGTTGACGTATAAATTTCCGGCCTCGACTCGATTAATCCATACTTCACATTCCTGAACATCGAGTGCATGGATTCCCGCCGTCAACCCGTAGTCGCTTCCATTTTGCCAATCGATCGCGGTATTGAAATTGGGGGCAGCCATGATTCCTAACACCGGACCGAACCATTCGTTTTGATGACTCCAAGAACCAGGAGCAATTCCGAGTTTGACTCCGGGTGACCAAAGATGTCCTGTCGAGTCAAGCGGACGTGGTGTTACTAACCAAGTTTCACCTTCATCTAATGTTGTAAGTGCTCGGAGTAGAGATCCGGTAGGAGGATGAATTATCGGACCAACCGTGGTCGAATAATTCTTACCCTGCCCAACCGCGAGACTTTCCACAGCGTCTTTCAGCTGGTTGAGGAAAGACGGGTCGACGTAGATGCTGTTCTCAACTATCGCCAAACTTGCCGCGCTGCATTTTTGTCCAGCATGTCCAAAAGCCGACTGCACAAGGTCTTTGACGGCGCTATCTATATCCGCACTCGCGGAAATCAGAATCGCGTTCTTTCCACTTGTCTCTGCCATGAGGCGAATATCTGGCTTCCAAGATGTAAACAGGTATGCTGTATCAAATGCGCCCGTAAGAATCGTGACGTTAATTCCAGAGTGCGTCACTAGATGTCGACCGTTTTCGTTATCTCTCGTTGGGACAAATTGCAGAACGTCCTTGGGTACTCCTGCGCTCCACAATTGTTGAACAATCTGCCATGCGGTCGCGACAGTCTCTGGTGCAGGTTTGAGAATCACGGAATTGCCAGAGGCCAGCGCTGCGCACACTCCTCCCATGGGAATCGCGTACGGGAAGTTCCAAGGTGGCACTACGAGAACGACCCCGACAGGAGTCGAACCATCTTCCTTCCCCTTCGCGGAAAGCGCGTAGTAACGAGCAAAATCAATTGCCTCACTCACCTCAGGGTCGGCTTCTGAGAAAGTTTTTCCAGCATCGCGAGACATAATCGCAATTGTCTTTGCGCGCTGTCTCTCCATAACATCGGCGGCATTGCCCAGAATTGCTGCTCGTCCATCCGCGCCGATAGATTCCCATCCGCCCACTGCGGCCCGAGCATGGCCGACCGCATTGTCGATCTGAGAATTATTAGCAACCGCGTAGTTATACCAAACCAAACCATCCGCGCTCGGGTCGGTTCCATTTTGAATTTCGTCACTATGAATCTCATCCCCATTTATAACCAGGGGAATCTTCAAATCAATGTTCGAATATTCCAAACTCATAAATTTCTTGAGCTCTCCACGCAGAATAGGATTTGTTCCGTCACCATCGCTTTGATTAGTGAAAATGCCCTGGGTAAATTCCCTCGAGGAATCCTCGCGAACGAGTACGTGACGACGTGATGCTGTGGAGATAATGTGTCGCTGATGGACAGAATTCAAGAAGCGTTCACGTTGTTCCGCGAACTTCTCATTATCAACTTTCATATCAAATGAAGCGCGTAAGTAATTCTCTGTAGATGTATTTTCATCCAGCCGCCTTACCAAGTAAGCGACTGCTGCAGGGAAATCGCTATGACGGGTCACTGGTGTGTAGAGGAGGACGCTTCCGGTCTCTCCAGCAACAGCAAGGGCTTCGGCATTGGCCATTCCTTCAAGCATTTCAATATCAAGTTGAGACTCAACTCCACGCTGCTTGGCTACACCAATGGCCCAAGCCAAATGAAATAAGTTGTGGCTGGCAATTCCAATTCTGACTGCGTGGGAATGTTCTGGACGAAGTGCTGCATCAATCAGGCGCGTGTAGCTAGCATCGACATCGGACTTCGTGGGATATGGGGCGGGAACCCACCCATGTAATTCCGCTTCCGCCTTTTCCATCGCAAGATTTGCGCCCTTTACGAGGCGAATCTTTATGGTCCCGCCAGTTTTGGCATGCCTTTCTTTTGCCCAATCAATGAGGTCAGCAAAGACTGCGTGCGATTCTGGCAGATACGCCTGAAGAACTATTCCTGAATTCATTTTTTCGAATGCCGGTTCGGTGAGTAATTTCTTAAAGACGTCCACCGTAATTGCCAAATCGCGAAACTCTTCCATATCAAGGTTGATGAAGGTTTGCGATTCCACCGCAGCCGAATAGAGCAATCGGAGCCGGTGAGCGACACGTTCGACAGAGCCGTCATGATCGATAGTGATCAACTGACTTGCGATTGATGAGATTTTGACCGATGCGTAGTTAACTTCAGGTCGCCGTACCATTTCAATCACGGAGGAAAGTCTCTGTTGAGCTTCGTGCTCGCCGAGCACCGCTTCGCCCAAGACGTTGATGTTGAGTTTGGCTTCATCTTTGTTTCTTTGTGTGATGTGCTTTCCAAGTAAAGATTTTTCCGCTGGAAGAATAATTCCGTTTGCAGCCATTCGCACTCTTTTGTGGACCACTCGCATTACAAGAGTCGGGAATATGTATGAGGCGAGACTCGCTGCTTTTATTCCGTAATAGTCGAAGGCACCTAACCCAGATACGCTTGCAATTTTCGCACTACGTCTTAGTGTTCGTGAAGCCTGTCTCATCGAACTCATGCGCATCACTTCATCCGTCAAAGACATTGTGAGATCGATTGCTGCAGGATCTTTCAGAAGTCGTGCGAATCTTCTTCGATTTGCCTCATCGTGCCGACTTCTCTTCTTTTCAGATTCCGTAAGAAGTTCTGCTACAAGTTCAATAGAACTCTGTGCAAGTTGGTCTATGTCGGTCTTGGTGTCTATAGGCTTTTGGATCACGTTCACAATCCTAGGTACTTTTTGAACTCTCTTAGAGCGCAATTGCAAGCGTTGTCATGATCGCAGTAGTCACAGGGAGCGCAAGTACCAGGCCATGCAAAGTGGCAACGGTGGAGTGTGGTCCGTATCTCTTTTGGCTAAATGCACCCAGAACGGAGATGATCACCGGATATGTGGAAAGAGCCCCGGAAACTCTGGGGCCAAGCACGCTAGCAAAACCTGTTAGAGCCAGGACGAGGACGGCCGTAACAATAATTCGCGCGGGCAATTCCCATTGTGGAACTTCTGTGGTTCGAGTGGCGGCGACGTAGTTAGGCCAGAATCGCATTGCAAGTAACCACAATGCGATTAGCAATGGCAAGAGCAGCGAAAGCGGGATTTCCACGATTGTTACGAGATAGCCCGTGATGAGACAAGCGAGTGTTCCTTGGAGCAATCCCGTCCACCATGCGCTGACCAGCGCGCGCTTGGCGTAAAC
The DNA here is from genome assembly GCA_025363635.1 of Actinomycetes bacterium. Taxonomy (GTDB): domain Bacteria; phylum Actinomycetota; class Actinomycetes; order Nanopelagicales; family Nanopelagicaceae; genus QYPT01. Next base: position 3,806 of record JANYDL010000026.1, on the reverse strand, counting down.
CCAAGAAAAAATTATGAGCGCAAGCTGCCCAGTAAGTACGCCGTGGGCTGCTCGTGCTGCAAACGCACTTCCTTCTTGAATGAAGGTGATGAAAATGAAAGGGCCAGTCGTGAGCGGGAGTCCGATTAGTCGTCCACCGATTCCATCTCCCCATCGTCGCTGAATAAAACTGACAAGGGCAACGAAAAGTGGTGCGAGAAAGAGTTTGAGGAGAAGTAGTGCGCTCAATTTACGGGGCCGAAATTACTTTTCGCGTCGAAGTTATTTCTTCAATAAAATCGTAATCTATTGCAACTCCTATGCCAGGACCCTGAGGCACTCGAAGCTGCCCATCGTTCATAACGAACGGCGTCGTAATATCTCGGTGAAAGTATCGCGATGAAGCACTCGTATCTCCGGGAAGAGTAAATCCTGGAAGGGATGCGAGTGCGATATTTGCCGCGCGACCGATTCCGGTCTCCAACATTCCACCGCACCAAACCGCGATGTCGTTTTCAACGCAAAGGTCGTGAATCTTTACAGACTCTAAATATCCGCCTACTCGACCGGGTTTGATATTGATAATCGTTGTGGCTTTGAGGGCGAGTGCATCACGGGCAGCCTCAAATGATGTAATAGATTCATCGAGGCACACTGGAGTGCCAATGACTCTTGCAAGTTCTGCGTGCCCCAATACATCGTGCTCGTCTAATGGTTGTTCGATGAGGAGCAAGTCATAAGGATCAAGTCCACTCAGATGGCCGTAATCAGCCCGCGTGTATGCTTGATTTGCATCTACCTGCAAGGGAATGCTCGGCCAGATATCCCTAACGATGCGCACGGGCTCGATGTCCCAACCGGGTTCAATCTTCAATTTAATGCGTCTATATCCTTCTGAAACATAGAGGCCAACCTCAGCAATGAGTTCATCAATTGAGTTGGCGATACCGACAGAGACGCCACAATTGATGAGTTCTCGCGAAGAGCCAAGGTATGAACCAAATGAGATCCCTTCATCTTTTAACTGGGCATCAAGGATGGCAGTTTCAAGCGCGGCCTTTGCCATCTGATGTCCCAAGAATGGTTTCAGTATTTCTGCGACTTCTTCAGCACGTATGTCTCTTTTCTGAAAAAGTGCTGGAAGTAGAAAGCGTTCCAAGACATCTTGGCAACCTGAGGTGTATTCGGGAGAGTAAAGAGGTTCTGACATGGCAACACATTCAGACCAACCGCTTCCACCATCTCTAGAAGTCACTTCAAGAAGTAAAAGTTCGCGATGATGTTGGGTGCCAAAGGATGTGCGGAAAGGGCGTACAAGAGGCAATTCAATACTTCGTATTTCTACGCTCTTGATATCCATTTAACGATCTCCCTTTTGATGCCTCACGATGTAGGCTCCGTCCCCAGTAAAGCCAGAAATTGTCCAACCTCTTTCTAACCGTGGTTGTAATTCTTTTCTAAGAGCCAGACGCCACTGCAAAGCTAGCGCAGGATTAGTGGATCTCATTTCAATAATGTCCTCTGGCATATAACACAAAATTGTGGATGCGCCTTCCTCCACTCGTTGTGGGAGGGGAGAGCCATGGCTATTTGCCAAAGCCACAGGCAGGTGGTTGTTTGAGAATTCCAATTTACGATTTAGCGCATCGCTGACTCGCTCGCTGTTCAATCTCCAATGAGCAATTGCACGATCCGTAGGGTCCCCAGCATTGAGAGCGTCTGGTAAATCTCCGTAGAAGTCAGGAAAATATTCAAAGACTTGTACTCCTAATTTTACTAAATTTAATTTCGCATTTCTGCGTACGAGCGGATCGAATGTCCAAGTAATTGTGTCGTATCCATTTTTCATCGCCCACTCTCTTTGGTGCCATTTAATCTGACTGCCGATGTTTTGATTTCGGTATTCCTCTTTCACTGCGGCCATATGAGAGTGCAAGTGAAAATTTCCGTGAGAATCTCGTCCAGGGAAAGCAAAGGCTGCGGCGACGATTTCTCCGTCTATAAATGCTCCCGAAATATAAGTCCCGTTATGCACCAGGGCTTGAAGCAAATTAGCAGTGATTTGAGTGCCTTCATCGGTTGGCCAGACTTCATCAAAAATGCTTCGTGCAAGATTCTGTTCAGCCACGCCTAAAAGCATTCGGATGGAGACGGAGGCAGACATGGTGTCAGCGTAGAACAGGATGCGCCGATAGTCTTGCGCTATGAAAGCAATCCAAGTAACTGAGTTCGGCGGGCCAGAAGTGATGGTCTTGGTTGAAATTGCAGACCCAATTCCAGGGGCGAATGAAGAATTAATCAATGTCTCTGCTATCGGCATCAACTACGCCGACACTCATCAGGTGGAGAATGGCTACCTCTCGCCGCAATCACTACCGCTTATTCCTGGATTGGAAATAGTTGGCACGACGGCATCAGGTCGTCGAGTACTAGCCTCTGTTTCAAGTGGGGGGTATGCCCAAAAGGCAACAGCGAACCTTGAGAATATGTTCGACGTTCCTGAAGGCGTTAGTGATGCAGAAGCGCTCTGCATGTTGGTTCAAGGATCAACAGCGTGGCACATCTTGAAAACGGTCGGACACCTTGTTCCAGGTGAAACGGTTGTTGTTCACGCTGCCGCTGGCGGTGTCGGAACAATTGCGATTCAACTCGCCAAAATGTGGGGAGCCAAAGTAATCGCGGTTACTTCATCCAGCGAAAAGGCGGCGCTCGCAACTTCGCTGGGCGCTGATTTTGTTATTGATGCCAATGCTGATGATCTTGCAGGTGCAATCCGTGCAACCAACGGTGGCAAACCAGTAAATCTCGTGCTCGAAATGGTCGGCGGAAAGACATTCGATGCGAGCCTTGAAGTCCTCGCCCCTTTTGGACGTCTTGTCACCTACGGAAATGCATCGAGGACCGCTCCGAAGATGATTGCACCAGGATCCCTCGTCGGTGGAACTAAAACGATCACAGGTTTTTGGTTAGCACATTGCTTTGGACATAAAGAATTGCTTAACGATGTTATTACTGAACTTTTCCAACTTGTTCTTGACGCAAAATTGAAGCCAATTGTTGGGGCGACCTTCCCACTCTCTCAGGCTCGTCAGGCTCATGAGGCAATGCGCAGTCGTGGAACCACGGGGAAAATCACGCTAGATCCAGCGCTCTAGCAAGGGCTTTTTCGCGAAACTTCTTCTGAGCCTGTACGCTTCACGAGCATTCAGCGCCCCCCTAGCTCAGTTGGTAGAGCGTTTCCATGGTAAGGAAAAGGTCAACGGTTCGATTCCGTTGGGGGGCTCGGCGGGGTAGCTCAGCTTGGTAGAGCAAGCGGCTCATAATCGCTGTGTCGTGGGTTCGAATCCCGCCTCCGCTACTACCTGTCGCACGCGTAAAAGCGGGCGCAATTTCACGACAAGTGGGGCGGTCAGGTAGCCTGACCCCTCTAAACAAGACGATCAAGAAATAAAGGGAGTAAGACCATGGCAAGTAAGAGTGCGGACGTTCGTCCCAAGATCACCATGGCCTGCGTTGATTGCAAGGAGCGCAATTACATCACCAAGAAGAATCGCCGCAACGATCCAGATCGTCTTGAGCTTAAGAAGTTTTGCCCCCGTTGCAAAGCTTCAACGGTTCACCGCGAAACTCGCTAAATGCTCAGCCCCGATTCCGTCGGGCGCACTTTTGCCGGTGCAAAGCCAGTTTCTGTCACACAATCGCAAATAGATGCCTTCGCTGCCGTCATTGGCGAAGAAGATCGTCAGGTAGCTCCCCCAACTTTTTCCATAAAGATAACTCTGGATGAATCCCAAGCAATTCTTACCAGCCCAGAGGTTGGGTTGGAT
>JANYDL010000094.1 GCA_025363635.1 Actinomycetes bacterium | reverse complement strand
CCCGACAAGGAATTTCGCTACCTTAGGATGGTTATAGTTACCACCGCCGTTTACTGGGGCTTAAGTTCTCAGCTTCGCCTTGCGGCTAACCAGTCCCCTTAACCTTCCAGCACCGGGCAGGCGTCAGTCCGTATACATCGTATTGCTACTTCGCACGGACCTGTGTTTTTGGTAAACAGTCGCTTGAGCCTGGTCTCTGCGGCCTCCTAACGCTTCGGAGGTAAACTCCTACACGCCAGAGGGCCCCCCTTCTCCCGAAGTTACGGGGGCATTTTGCCGAGTTCCTTATCCATAATTCTCTCGATCGCCTTGGTATTCTCTACCTGACCACCTGTGTCGGTTTCGGGTACGGGCCGCAATAATTCTCGCTAGATGCTTTTCTTGACAGCATAGGATCATCCACTTCGCCTTACGGCTCGGCATCAGTTCTCAGGATATATGTGATGCGGATTTGCCTACATCACTCCCTACAACCTTACCCCGGGACAACCATCGCCCGGGTTGGACTACCTTCCTGTGTCACACCATTGCTGATCTACTAGCACACCGGTTCGACCGCTCCATCGAGTCGACAAAAGCCAACCCAACTTCAGAGTCTTAGCATTAGTGCTTTCGATATGGGCGAATTAAAGCGGGTACTGGAATATCAACCAGTTGTCCATCGACTACGCCTGACGGCCTCGCCTTAGGTCCCGACTTACCCTGGGCGGATTAGCCTGGCCCAGGAACCCTTGGTCTTTCGGCGGAAATGTTTCTCACATTTCTCTCGCTACTCATGTCTACATTCTCACTCGTGTAGCTTCCACGGCTGGATTTCTCCGCCGCTTCACCAGCTACACGACGCTCTCCTACCCATCCACACTCCTGGATCTAACAATCGAAACTGTTAAACCGGGATAATGTGTGAATGATAGAACTTCGGTGGTGTGCTTGAGCCCCGTTACATTGTCGGCGCGGAATCACTTGACCAGTGAGCTATTACGCACTCTTTTAATGGTGGCTGCTTCTAAGCCAACATCCTGGTTGTCTATGCGACTCCACATCCTTTTCCACTTAGCACACGCTTTGGGACCTTAGTTGCTATTCTGGGTTGTTTCCCTCTCGACCATGAAGCTTATCCCCCACAGTCTCACTGCCACGCTCTCACTTACCGGCATTCGGAGTTTGGCTGATGTTGGTAAGCTTGTAGGCCCCCTCGACCATCCAGTAGCTCTACCTCCGGTAAGAAACACGTGACGCTGCACCTAAATGCATTTCGGAGAGAACCAGCTATCACGAAGTTTGATTGGCCTTTCACCCCTACACACAGTTCATCCCCTAATTTTTCAACATTAGTGGGTTCGGTCCTCCACGCGGTCTTACCCGCGCTTCAACCTGACCATGCGTAGATCACCTCGCTTCGGGTCTAGATCGTGCGACTCTGACGCCCTATTCAGACTCGCTTTCGCTACGGCTTCCCCTCGACGGGTTAACCTTGCCACACGACACTAACTCGTAGACTCATTCTTCAAAAGGCACGCTGTCACAACTTACGTCGCTCCAACGGCTTGTACGCACACGGTTTCAGATTCTATTTCACTCCCCTTACGGGGTTCTTTTCACCTTTCCCTCACGGTACTAGTCCGCTATCGGTCATCAGAGAGTATTTAGGCTTAGCGGGTGGTCCCGCCAGATTCATACCGGATTCCTCGAGTCCGGTATTACTTGGGATACCAATAAAGAGTTAATCACGTTTCAGCTACGGGGGTCTCACCCTCTGTGCCTGGCTTTCCCACGCCATTCACTTACGCAATTAATTTTTTACTCTTTGAACCAACGGCAGTCGGTTCTAACTGGTCCCTCAACCCCGATACTGCAACGCCTGCCGGCTTGACACAGTATTGGTTTGGCCTCTTCCGCGTTCGCTCGCCACTACTAACGGAATCACGGTTGTTTTCTCTTCCTGTGGGTACTGAGATGTTTCACTTCCCCACGTTCCCTTTATCTACCCTATATATTCAGGTAGAAATAACCAGACATTACTCTGGCTGGGTTTCCCCATTCGGAAATCCTCGGATCAAAGCTCGTTTGACAGCTCCCCGAGGCTTATCGCAGCCTACTACGTCCTTCATCGGCTTCTGATGCCAAGGCATCCGCCATGTGCGCTTAATAATTTGACCACAAAGATGCTCGCGTCCACTGTGTAGTTCTCAAAATACGGGCGGTACTCAATAAAGCCTTGAAGACCTCCCTCGAAACTCTTCTTTTGCAAGAGAGCCGAGGTGGTTTCTTCGCCTTATTAAGTCCAGAGGTTTGGCTTCTCAGCCGTCCCCTCAGGACCCAACAACGTGCCTAGTTGATTCTCATATCAGAGCCAAGTTTCCACTCCGACTAAAACCTATCTATATCACTATAAATAAGAGGTAGAGGGTTGTACTAATGGATGAAAATTGTAATAAACCTAAGTCAATGCTCCACTTATGAGCTCACATGTTTGTTGCTGAAACCTATGTCCAGCACATGTGATTGCTCCTTAGAAAGGAGGTGATCCAGCCGCACCTTCCGGTACGGCTACCTTGTTACGACTTCGTCCCAATCACCGATCCCACCTTCGGCAGCTCCCCCCTTACGGTTGGGCCACTGACTTCGGGTGTTACCGACTTTCGTGACGTGACGGGCGGTGTGTACAAGCCCCGGGAACGTATTCACCGTAGCGTTGCTGATCTACGATTACTAGCAACTCCGACTTCATGGGGTCGAGTTGCAGACCCCAATCCGAACTGAGACTGGCTTTTTCGGATTCGCTCCACCTTGCGGTATCGCAGCCGTTTGTACCAGCCATTGTAGCATGCGTGCAGCCCAAGACATAAGGGGCATGATGATTTGACGTCATCCCCACCTTCCTCCGAGTTAACCCCGGCAGTCTCCTGTGAGTCCCCAACTAAATGCTGGCAACACAGAACGAGGGT
>JANYDL010000087.1 GCA_025363635.1 Actinomycetes bacterium | reverse complement strand
GAGCCCACCAAAGCCAGGTTCAACAATTTCGGTTGTTGCCAATCCAAACGCCATCCACCTATTCGATGCAGTGTCTGGTGAGCGTCTGAAATAAATAGATTCCGTCGAAAAGCCCCTGAGATTTTCAGGGGCTTTTCTTTTCTATTTTCTAGACATTTATTCGTAAAACAAGACGAACCGTTTCGGATAACCTCACTTATATGAAAGCACCCGTTCCCATTCGTCACACGGCCCGAGTGCTACTCATTGATGAACATGACCGAGTTCTACTTTTTCGCGGGCAAGACCCAGACAATCCAAGCGTCCGATTTTGGTTTCCACCGGGCGGCGGAATTGAAGGCGTTGAAACTCCTGAGGAAGCCGCCAAGAGAGAAGTCTTTGAAGAAACCGGTCTGAAAGATTTCATACTTGGTCCCCACGTCTGGAATCGACGACATGTTTTTACATTTTTTGGGAAAGAGCAGGACTTCCGTGAAAAGTGGTTCTTGTCTAAGGTGCCCCATTTCATTGTTGATACAACCTGGTTTACAGAAGTTGAGAATGAAGTCCTCAAAGAGCACAGGTGGTGGACATTGGATGAATTGAAAGAAACGCAAGATCTCCTGACGCCTCGCTCGCTTGCACAACTTCTTCCAGAACTGTTAACTGCCGAACCTCCCCTTACACCGAAAAATGTTGGCGTCTAGTCGGATACTCGATTGGAATCTAGATCGAATGCAAATATTGATGAAAGGTATTGAAGCCTTGTAATTGGAAGCAAATGCCTCTCAGTAAATCGCGGAATGCGAAAAAAGAGTTCGCTACTCTGAGTAACAGAGTTTTGCGCCATACTTTCGGTGCATCTTACGATTGGCGAATTAAGGGACCTGAGGATTTCCTCGGGTCCCTTTTTTTCCATTCACTCACCGAAGGTTTCCACAAGCATCAACTTCGGAAAATGCCACTTACTGGAAAGTAGGCCGGATTCACGGGCGATGTTGTCGTGGTGTAATTGGTAGCACATGCGTTTCCGCCAATCGTACGATGCGGGTTCGAATCCCGTCGGCAACACCGCAGTCTCACGTTCTCCAACTGATCTATTGGTACTGATCTATTGGTACTGATCTAGTAGTTCGAGAAATTGAGCAAGAGCCTCGGGGAAACTCGGGGCTCTTTCCTTTTGTGGAAGTAACCACCGGGCGAGCCAAGTCAATATCGGACATCAATACTGGGATAAACAAAGGCGCCCCACTCTCGCAGGGCGCCTTCTCTAAACGAGTAAAAGTTTAAGACATTGCCTTGCGCAAGTTCTCGTCAATCGATGCCAAGAAATCTTGGGTGGTCTGCCAGGGAGCATCTGGTGAGATGAGAAGAGCAAGATCTTTTGTCATCTTGCCCGACTCGACGGTCTCGATGCATACACGTTCTAACGTTGAAGCGAACTTCGCTAACTCAGGATTGTTGTCCAACTTTGCACGATGAGCTAAGCCACCAGTCCACGCGAAGATCGATGCAATCGGATTAGTAGATGTGGGTCGTCCCTTTTGATGCTCGCGATAATGGCGAGTGACAGTTCCGTGAGCGGCTTCTGCCTCTACGGTTTTCCCATCCGGTGTCATCAGGACGCTAGTCATCAAACCAAGTGATCCGTAGCCCTGCGCGATAGTGTCTGACTGAACGTCACCGTCATAGTTCTTGCAAGCCCAGACGTAGCCGCCCTCCCACTTAAGTGCGGTTGCGACCATGTCGTCAATGAGACGGTGTTCATATGTAATTCCGAGAGCATCAAATTGCGTTTTAAATTCAGTTTCAAAGACTTCTTGGAAAATATCTTTGAATCGTCCGTCGTACGCCTTAAGAATCGTGTTCTTTGTTGATAGGAAAACGGGGTATTTGCGAAGAATTCCATAGTTGAGGGATGCGCGAGCAAAATCGCGGATCGACTCATCTAGGTTGTACATACCCATTGCGACACCAGAGCCAGGGAATTTATAGACTTCAAATTCGATTGGCGCTGAATTGTCTTCTGGCGTAAAGGTCATTGTCAGAGTTCCAGCTCCTGGGACTAGAAAATCCGTTGCTTTGTATTGATCACCAAATGCATGACGGCCGATAACGATTGGCTTGGTCCAGTGAGGAACAAGGCGTGGAACATTACTGATGATGATCGGCTCGCGGAAAATTACGCCACCGAGAATGTTGCGGACGGTTCCATTAGGAGACTTCCACATTTTCTTTAAGTGAAACTCCTCCACTCTGGCTTCATCGGGTGTGATAGTCGCGCACTTAACTCCAACACCATGTTTTTGAATTGCGTGGGCGGAATCAATAGTGACTTGATCATTTGTTGCGTCACGATGTTCCATACCCAAGTCGTAGTACTCAAGATTGATATCCAAATAGGGCAAAATCAACTGCTCTTTAATGAATTGCCAGATGATTCGCGTCATCTCATCGCCATCGAGTTCGACGACCGTTCCAACTACTTTGATCTTATTCATATCTATCTCCAGAATTTCGTCTCGATTTTGATTAAAAGGGGGCTACAGCGTTTGCACGTCTGCTTGCTTGGTGCGAACCGCTTCTGCGGCAACTTTGAGTTCCGCCAATTCACTTGTAGAAAGATCAGTCTCTACCACTTTGCGGATTCCTTCTCTACCGATCTCTGCTTCAACACCGAGATAGACACCTGAGATTCCGTACTCACCATCGACCCACGCGCATACGGGCATTACCGCACCAGAGTTTTCGATGACAGCTTTCGCCATACGCGCAGCGGCAGCAGATGGGGCGTAATACGCAGATCCTGTTTTGAGTAGAGCGACGATCTCTGCGCCACCATTGCGTGTACGTGTCACAAGGTCATCAATTTCTTCTGCAGATAACTTCTGTGAAAGTGGAATTGCATCAACGGTGCAACGGCTTGGGACAGGAACCATCGTCTCGCCATGCGAGCCAAGAGTCAGAGTCTTTACTGAGGCCACAGGTACGCCAAGCTTTTCCGCAACGAAGTTGGTGAAGCGAGCTGTATCAAGCATTCCAGCTTGGCCCATCACGCGATTGCGTGGGAATCCTGACGCAAGTTGCGTCAGCGCTGTCATTTCATCAAGGGGATTAGAGACAACGATGATGACGGCATTGGGACTATGCTTTGCAATATTTTCTGCCACTCCGCGCACAATGCCTGCGTTGACTCCAATGAGATCCATACGACTCATGCCTGGCTTGCGCGGTAAACCTGCAGTAATCACAACCACATCTGAATTGGCAGTGGCTTCGTAGCCCGCGCCTTCGGCAGTGGTAGTTGCACCGACGACTTTAGTTTGGAATCCCTCAATCGATCGGGATTGATTGATATCTAGGGCAATGCCCTCTGGTTTTCCTTCCACAATGTCTGTAAGGACAACTGTTTCGAAGATGTCATATTGCGCCAATCGAAGTGCGGTAGTCGAGCCATAGAACCCTGCTCCGACAACGCTTACTTTCTTTCCCATTTTCGTCCCTCTCATCGCAGTGTAAGAAAAACTCTCTTGATATCAAGATAAGTCTACCCGTTTCCGGGAAGTGCAATCGCCAGCGCAAGGAGCGCCAGCGCTAAAACGAGAGGCATAAATCGCTCGATCTTGCCCCTTCCTTCTTTTCCAAAACTGAGCCCTACTGAACCGATCGCGATGCTAATCAAGCCTGCTCGGACCGTACCTGCAATTCCCGCGAGCACACCTACGCCAATGAGCGTGTATCCGATTCGGGATAAACCCACACGTAGAATCGCTGTCGAACTTATTGGCATGCGTCAACGACATTTCGTAAGAGCATCGCTCGAGTCATTGGTCCTACGCCACCTGGCATCGGCGCAACCCATCCTGCTTTATCCATGACGTCGGGATGCACATCTCCGAGTAACCCTGCATCCGTCCGTGAAATCCCAACATCAACTATCGCCGCTCCTGGCTTGATCATCGCGGCGGTGAGGAAATGTGCTTTACCAATCGCAGCAACAACTATGTCGGCGTTCTTCGTGTGACGTTCAAGATCCTTCGTGCCAGTGTGAGTCAAAGAGACAGTGGCATTTTCGCTCTTGCGTGTAAGCAATAGTCCTAATGGGCGACCGACTGTCAACCCGCGTCCAATAACTGTCACCTCAGCGCCGTCCAGAGGCACGCCATGGTGACGGAGTAGTTCGACAATTCCGTGAGGCGTACACGGCAAAGGAGCATCCTCTCCCGCTACAAGACGACCTAAATTCAAAGGATGCAATCCATCCGCATCTTTATTTGGATCAATCGCTTCCAGTACCCGTTGGGCATTTATTCCGCGTGGAAGTGGAAGTTGGACAATATAGCCAGTGCACTCTTGCGAAGCATTCAAATCTGCAATCGCGGCAAGAATATCTTTTTCAGTGGCGTCGACCGGAAGATCCACTCTGATGGAATTGATTCCTACCTCATGACAGTCACGATGCTTGCCAGCGACGTATGAATGAGAGCCCGGGTCATCTCCAACAAGAACTGTGCCGAGCCCGGGAGACTTGCCTAGTGCTTTGAGGCGAACAACTTCTGTTGCCATTTCGTTCTTCATTTTCTTAGCTAGGGCTTTTCCATCCAGAATTTGTGCGCTCATTCTGCAATCCTATTCACCTTTAGGCATGCGAGAAATGGCGGGTGCCCGTGAAGAACATCGCAATTCCAGCCTCTTTTGCTGCTTGAATCACTTCGTCGTCACGTTTGCTTCCGCCCGGTTGCACGAGGGCGCTCACACCAGCGTCAATCAGGATCTGCAAACCATCAGCGAACGGGAAGAAGGCATCGCTCGCGGCAACGCTCCCCTTTGCACGGTCCCCTGCTCTCGTGACAGCCAATCTCGAGGAATCGACCCGATTGACTTGTCCCATGCCAACACCAATAGATGCTCCACCTTTTGCGAGCAGAATTGCGTTGCTCTTTACCGCGCGGACCGATCTCCACGCAAAAGTAAGGTCTTCCAACACTTCTTCGGACACGAGATCACCGGCAACTTGAGTCCAGGTTTTAGAATCATCACCGGCAGCATCAACCAAATCAGATTGTTGGATCAATATTCCACCCGAAACAGGTCGAAGTTCTAGTGGAGATGTAGTTGAGGTCTGGCAGGTCAATAATCTGATTGCGGATTTTTTCATCAAAAGTTCTAGCGCTTGTGGACTAAAACTTGGGGCCACAATCACTTCAGTAAAAATCTCCGACAGTGTTTGTGCCATTACCAAGTCAACTTCGCGGTTAGCGGCAACTACTCCACCAAATGCCGATACAGGATCGCAATCATGTGCCTTCTTATGAGCGGATGAAATATTATGAGAAATTGCAATCCCACACGGGTTGGCGTGCTTAATAATTGCGACGCAAGGTTCGGAGTGATCATGGGCGGCACGCCAAGCCGCGTCAGCATCTGTGTAGTTATTAAATGACATTTCTTTTCCGTGCAATTGCACAGCACCAACAAGTCCAGTCGGGATCCCCGCATTTGTGTACACAGCGGCCCCTTGATGTGGATTCTCGCCGTAGCGCAAAGTGTTCTTTCGGTGCCAAATTTGTCCGAACCATTCCGGGGATTCAAGGTGGCTAGCAAATCCTTGACTTCCCAACCACGTCGCAATGCTCAAGTCATATTCGGCTGTAGTTCGAAATACTGCTAACGCTAAATCCTGCCGATCTTGCTGTGTAAACCCACCCAAGCGGATTGAGGTTTTGAGCAAGTCATATTGCGATACTTGACAGAGCACCGCAACCGAACCATGGTTTTTAGCCGCGCCTCGCAACATCGCCGGTCCGCCGATATCAATTTGTTCTATTGATTCCTCAAATGTGGCGCCACTAGCAATCGTCTGCGCAAAGGGATAGAGATTGACAACGACCAAATCGAATGTAGCAATATTATGTTCTGCGATTTGGTCAAGATGTAGTGGATTTTTTTGATCTGCCAAAATACCCGCGTGAATTCGAGGATGTAGCGTTTTCACTCTGCCGCCCATCATCTCTGGAAATCCGGTGTATTCAACTACCTCGGTGACTCTTATCCCTGCCGCCGTAAGTGTCTTGGCAGTGGATCCCGTTGAGAGAATCTCAATTCCATGTTCTTGAAGAAATTCGCCCAACTCTGCTAGTCCAGTTTTGTCGTATACGCTCACTAGTGCCCGACGGATTACTTTTCTCTCAGGCATCTTTCTTCTCCAATGTAGGCAATAGTTCGATCAAAGTAGAAACGATAAGGGAGCGTTCCACAATCTTTATTCTTTCATGAAGCGACTCCTCCGAATCTTCAGGTAGAACCTCGAGGCTCACCTGAGAAATTACTTCTCCTGAGTCCAAACCAGCGTCGACCCAATGAACACTGGCTCCCGTGATTTTTGCTCCAGCATTTAAAGCATCCCGCACTGCGTGCGCTCCAGGAAAAAGAGGAAGAAGAGCTGGGTGCGTATTTATGGTCTTGAATGTCTGAACAAAATCAGGAGAGAGAATGCGCATGAAGCCCGCGCTGACAACGAGATCAGGGTGGAATCCTCGTACGGCGCTAAAAATCTCTTCATCCCAATGTTGCCTATCAGGTTTCATTGTAATCACCGAGGTGGCGATATCGGCGCGCTGAGCACGCATCAGAACATGCGCTTTTGAATTGTCAGAAATTATCGCGACCAATTTGGCATTTAATCGACCATCGCCCACGGCATCAATGATTGCTTGGGCTAATGAGCCTTCTCCCGAAGCAAGAATCAGAATCCGCTTCATCGGGCAACTCTATTTCGTAATTGTCCAAAAAGAAGGGGAAGTAACCAACCTAGCAAAACTCCCACAAGCAATTCAACCGCTACGTAAGCCGTTACCTGCCACGGTGAAACTCCCACCGCACTCAACGAACGTGTGAAAAGCGATCCGCAACTCAGAACACTCAGAAGTGCAACTCCCGCGACCGCATACAAATACGAGTGTGCCAGTGCTCGCACACTATGCAACATTGTCACACGATAAATAACGATACCTCCAGCGACCACAACCAAAGCACTAAAAAGAATGAATGGATGTCGACTCGAAGGCAGCGCGCCCAAAATCGGTAGCGCAGGAATTTCGAGTACACGATGTGTGAGTGGCGATACGAGAGTGTCACGTCCGACCGCAAAACCGGGTCCAACGGCATAGGCGAAAGTCGCAACGACAACATTGGGGATGTACAAAGCCATCAAAATAAAGAGGAGAAGTCCGCCCAAAAGTCCTGGCTGAAGTACGACCGTTAGGTTTTCGATTGTTTTCAGATGTCGAAACATGCTTGCTCCGAGAGCAAGCGAAGAGAACCCCATCACTATCACTAATAGATATGAAGCCAGACGTATGGGCGAAAAGTCACGGGTCTTGCGTGATGAGTTGATTCCAATACTCGCCACGAAGACCAAAGAGATTGACATGAGAGGAACTAAATACAGAATCGGCGTGACAGCGCGCGATGTCGAAGCCCAAGCAAGCAAAGTGGCAATCCCGCTGTAACACGTCGCGTACAGAATTCGAATGAGTCGAAGAGCACGGGGATTAAAATCGCAACCATCGAAGGCGCGTTTCAATCCACTTCGGATTGCCAAAAGTGGAAAGACCAAAGCCCCCGCTGGCAGATATGAGAAGAGCCCTGGCAGGCCTGCGGGTGGAACTATCACATGAAAAGGCACGTGATGTGCGCCCAGCCACATCCAGAGCGCGGCACGCATTGGCTCCGTTGTATTTCCATTGCTGCTCCCAGCAGTTGCCCAAGCGAGTAGCGAAATAAAGGATGTGGGTAAAAGTACCAATGCAGTGCTACGAATTGCTTGCGTCAACGAGACCCAAAGGACGCGTTGGAACATCCGTTCTACCGCTTTAGAATTGCGCGCATTAATCGCGCGGATTCACTCGGAGTTTGACCCACGCGAACACCGGCCGCTTCAAGAGCGTCCTTCTTGCCTTGGGCTGTGCCGGAGGATCCAGAAACAATCGCACCAGCATGCCCCATAGTCTTGCCTTCAGGCGCGGTAAAACCTGCGACATAACCGACCACGGGCTTTGTAACATACTCTCCAATAAATGCTGCGGCACGCTCTTCAGCATCTCCGCCAATTTCGCCGATCATAACAATGGCTTCGGTATTTGGGTCATCTTGGAATGCACGCAAGCAATCAATATGCGTGGTTCCGATTACCGGGTCGCCGCCAATTCCGACTGCTGTGCTAATTCCAATATCTCGCAATTCGAACGCCATTTGATAAGTAAGAGTTCCTGACTTTGAAACTAAACCAATAGGTCCAGAGCCTGTGATATCTGCAGGAATAATCCCGACATTGGACTGTCCGGGAGTGATGAGACCAGGGCAGTTTGGTCCAATTAATCGCGTAGAACCTTTTGCTTGCGCGTAGGCAAAAAAGGCTGCGGTGTCGTGAACCGGAATTCCTTCAGTGATAACTACTACGAGCGGAACCGCGGCATCAATTGCATCAACAACCGCTGCTTTCGCGAACTTTGGTGGGACGAATACCACTGATGTGTTTGCTCCCGTTGTAGCGACTGCCTCTGCAACCGTGTTGAAGACAGGAAGAATATGTCCATCAATATCTACACTTTGACCACCTTTGCCAGGTGTAACTCCGCCGACGATCGTGGTTCCCGAAGCAATCATCCGACGTGTGTGTTTAGTTCCTTCAGATCCCGTCATTCCTTGAACGATCACGCGACTGCTCTTATCAATAAAGATTGACATTACTTTGCCGCCAATTCCGCGGCGCGCGCTGCGGCGCCATCCATTGTGTCGAGTTGTTGAATAAGGGGATGTGCAGCTTCGTTTAAAATTCTGCGACCTTCCAAAACGTTATTTCCATCAAGCCTTACGACAATAGGTTTTGTGGCTGTTTCGCCCAATATTTCAAGGGCTTGAACAATGCCATTGGCAACTTCATCGCATGCCGTGATGCCACCAAAGACATTGACGAAAACACTCTTTACATCTTTATCTCCCAAGATGATAGAAAGACCATCCGCCATTACCTGAGCCGACGCACCACCCCCGATATCAAGGAAGTTGGCGGGCTTTACATGACCAAACTTTTCTCCGGCGTAGGCAACAACATCCAAGGTGCTCATCACTAGCCCCGCACCATTTCCAATGATCCCAACTTCTCCGTCAAGCTTGACGTAATTCAGTCCCTTTTCTTTTGCGATTGCTTCTAAAGGATCAGTTGCGGCGTGATCGATCAGCGCCTCATGATCTGGATGCCGAAAATCTGCATTATCGTCCAGAGTGATTTTTCCGTCGAGAGCAATAATCCTTCCATCTGAAGTCTTCACCAGTGGGTTTACTTCAACCAAGGTTGCATCTTCAGAGGTAAATACCTTCCACAACAGTGTGAGCACACTTGCAACTTGATCTTCTATCACCGCGGGAAATTGAGCCTGTCGAATAATTGCGAGAGCCTGCTGTGCCGAGATGCCATCATTTGAGTTGACGGGAACCTTGGCTAATTTCTCTGGAGTTTCACGCGCAACCTGCTCAATATCCATACCACCTGCAACTGAGGCCATAACGAGAAAGGTTCGATTAGAACGATCGAGCAAAATGGCTAAGTAATACTCTTCTTCAATTGGCGCCGCCTGAGCGATCATTACCTTTCCAACAATGTGTCCTTTGATATCCATTCCAAGAATCGCGGCCGCCTTTTCACGCGCATCCTTTGCATCCTGGGCTAATTTCACTCCGCCCGCTTTTCCGCGACCACCAACTTTTACCTGCGCTTTCACCACTACTTTTCCACCCATTGAAGTGGCAGCTGCTTCTGCTTCATCTGCAGTAGTTGCCACGGCTCCAGCGAGAACGGGAACTCCATGCTTCTCGAATAGATCTCTAGCTTGGTATTCAAAGAGATCCATTAAGGACTCCATTCATAAGAGGAGAGTGCGAGTCGGATTGGCCTGCGCTAAGAGCCACTGACAACGTATAACGACGAGCCAAAATCTAGAACAAGAGGTAATCCTAGAGCTTCTCAACAGGTGCATAGCGCAAGAGCAATCGCTTCTCACCATAGGGGCCGAAATTTATCGTCGCTTCGGCCCGATCTCCCTCGCCGGCAAGGGAAATAACAGTGCCTAGACCAAATGTGTCATGTGACACACGCTCACCAACTGTGAGTTCAATGGCGGTGCTCTTCTTGCCAGTAGGCCGTGCCGGCGGGGCAGAGAAATTGCGAACCTTGGTAAAGGTCGAAGATGCAGTGCCCTTATTTCGCCAATCGATCACTGTCTCTGGAATCTCGTCAAGAAAACGCGACGCTGGATTGTAAGTTGGCGAACCCCACGAAGATCGGTACTCAGCCCGCGTCACATATAGCCGCGCTTGCGCACGCGTTAGACCGACATAGGCCAATCTCCGTTCCTCCTCGATTTCACTCTTCTCTCCCAAGGTGCGGGAGTGTGGGAAGACGCCGTCTTCTAGCCCCGTTAAGAAAACCGTTGGAAATTCCAGACCTTTCGCTGTGTGGAGAGTCATTAAAGTGACGACGCCTCCATGATCTTCTCCTTCTGGAATTTCATCTGCATCAGCAACTAACGAAACTTGTTCTAGAAAACCCGCCAGTGAAATTTCCTCATCCTCGCCCAGAGACTCGATTGGACGCGACTCGTATTCCATTGAAACCGCAACTAACTCTTGCAGGTTTTCTAAACGCACCTCATCTTGCGGATCTGAACTCGATGATAATTCTGACATTAATCCCGATTGTTCAAGCACAGCTTCAATAATGACGGAGGGACGGATTTTTGCTTCAACAAGTACGTGGAGGGCTGAAAGCATCGATAGAAATAGATTTACGGCCCCGGCAGCGCGGGCGGGCATCTCTGGGATCTCATTACTTCGATGTAACCCACTCCAAAAAGTCAAATTGTTTCTGACTGCATAAGCATCCACGTGATCGAGGGCGCGATCTCCAATTCCTCGTTTGGGCACGTTAATAATTCTTCGAAGTGAAACTTCATCATTTGGATTTGCTAGCACTCGTAAATATGCCAACAAGTCCTTTACTTCCTTACGCTCGTAAAAACGCAGACCTCCCACCACTTTGTATGGAAGAGCCGCTCTCATAAAAATTTCTTCAAAAACTCGAGATTGCGCATTGGTCCGATAAAAGATAGCGGAATCTCCAGGTTCTGAAGTCCCAGCGCGTTGCAAAGACCGTATCTCATCTTTGACGAACTCCGCCTCATCATGCTCGTTTTCGGCAACGTAACCGACGAGTTGGGCTCCACTGCCGGCCTCCGTCCAAAGGTTCTTCTCTTTTCTACTTTCATTCTTTGTTATAACTGCATTTGCCGCATCGAGAATATTCTGCGTCGAACGATAATTCTGCTCGAGAAGAATGGTTGTCGCATTGGGATAGTCCATTTCAAATTGGAGAATATTTCGAATTGTCGCTCCGCGGAATCCATAGATAGATTGATCGGCATCTCCCACGACACAAAGTTCGGCAGGCGCAATTCCTTCATTATCACTGCCAACTAACTCGCGAACTAAAATATATTGAGCGTGATTCGTATCTTGATACTCATCAACGAGCACGTGACGGAAGCGCGACCTAAATCGGGCTTTAGCCTCGGGGAAAGATTGCAGAACTTCTACAGACTTAAGAATTAAATCGTCAAAATCCATGGCATTGGCGCTCTGCAGACGTCTCTGGTACACAGCATAAACTTCTGCGACCACTTGTTCGAATTGATTCTGAGCCTTGGCGGCGTAGTCATGTGGTCCAAGTAATTCATTCTTGGCGCTTGAAATCATCGATTGAAATTGGCGAGCCGGATATCGCTTCACATCAAGGTTGAGATCCTTAGCCACTAAGGAAATCAGTTTTAAGCTATCAGCTTGATCATAAATACTAAAAGAGTTGCCGTATCCAAGTCTGGATGCTTCTTGTCGTAATAAACGTACGCAGGCCGAGTGAAAGGTTGAGACCCACATTGATCTTGCGATAGGTCCTACTAATTCTGCAACTCGCTCCTTCATCTCACCAGCGGCTTTATTTGTGAAGGTGATAGCCAAAATTTGATATGGAGCAACCCCACGTTCCGCCATTAAATATGCGATGCGACGCGTCAAAACGCGCGTCTTGCCAGATCCTGCTCCTGCTACAACCAAGAGCGGTCCGCCGATGTGCTGGACGGCAGCCATTTGTGCAGGATTCAACCCATCCAGTAATGGTGAATGGCTCATCATATTCAGTATTCTATTAGGCTTGCGCGACACTAGATTCATCGCAATCGGAGAGTGACCTCATTTAAGAAGGAGCATCGATGGAACCGCTGGACGACAATGAGATAAAGAAAGTACTAGTTGTAAGCGCACATCCCGATGACTCTGATTTCGGCGCTTCAGGAACAATTTCTTCGTGGATAGCTAAAGGAATTCATGTTTCTTACTGCATATGCACCAATGGAGATCAGGGTGGAGAAGAATCTGGAATACCAGTTGAAGAAATGCCCGCGGTCCGTCAACGCGAGCAACGCGCTGCAGGCCTCGCCATCGGAGTTGAAAATATCATCTTCTTGAATTACCGAGATGGCTCTCTCGCTCCGACACTTGAATTGAGAAAAGATATCGTCCGCGCGATACGTCAAGTGGAACCTGATCGACTTGTTATTCAGAGCCCTGAAAGAAATTGGGAGCGAATCGGCGCAAGCCATCCTGATCACCTAGCCGCGGGGGAAGCGGCGATTCAGGCGGTCTATCCAGACGCGCGTAATCCTTACGCTTTCCCAGATCTTTTAGATGCTGGCTTCAAGCCCTGGCGAGTGAAAGAAGTATGGGTTACAGCTCATCACGAGCCAGATCACTTTGTAGACATCACCGATTTCTTCCACATGAAAATGGCCGCACTTCATTCACATGTTTCGCAGGTTGCCCATAATGCGGAATTAGAAAATATGGTCCGAGCATGGGGCCAGCGAAACGCAAATGTTGCAGGACTTCCGGAAGGAAGAATTGCCGAAGCGTTTAAGATCGTCAATACGAACTAATAAGACGAACTAATAAGCCTAACTGACAATCACCTTTTCAATGGCGATGGTCTGAAGAGGGGTTCCGTCTGCGCCGCCGCCAGTTACACCTTTAGCTGCAATCGCTTGGACGATGTCAAGGCCGGAAGTTATTTGACCCCAGACCGTATAAAACGGATTGAGTGTGGTGTTCCCGAATACTAAAAAGAACTGGCTTCCATTGGTGTTTGCACCGCTGTTGGCCATCGCCACCGTTCCAGCAGGATAATTATTTGCAACGGATTTAGGTAAGTTCTCATCTGCGTAGTTCCAACCAGGTCCACCCATTCCATTTGCGCCTGGATCACCACACTGCAAAACATACAGACCTGAAGTTGTCAGGCGATGGCAGAGAGATCCGTTGAAGAAACCAGCCTTTGCAAGTACGCCCATAGTGTGAACCGTATTGGGAGCCTTCTTGCCAAAAGTGGTGATGACGATATTCCCGCAGTTGGTAACAAGGGTCATTTTGCCATTGACGCCTTTAGTTACAGTGGCGGGCTTCTTCACAACCTTTGCCGCGTGCCCAACTGCCTTCGTTGGATTGCATTTTAAGGCGGCTGCCTGCGACACAGATGGTGTTGTCGCAATAACGACTCCGGCAAGCATTGCAATCACTGCTACATAACTAAAGCGCTTCATTTTTCTCCTCGTATCGATGCGTTTATTCTAATTTGCTTTAGGGCTATTCCCACTCAATAGTCCCTGGGGGTTTACTGGTAATGTCCAAAACCACCCTGTTTACCTCCTTGACCTCATTGGTTATGCGCGTAGAAATCCGTTCTAGCAGGTCATACGGTAGCCGTGACCAATCTGCCGTCATAGCATCCTCACTTGAAACAGGACGAAGAACTATTGGGTGACCGTAAGTTCTGCCATCTCCTTGCACGCCAACACTTCTGACATCGGCCAAAAGCACAACCGGGCATTGCCAAATTGCTCTATCTTGGCCGGCCGCACGAAGTTCTTCGCGAACGATCGAATCTGCTTGTCGCAAAATAGTCAATCGATCTTCGGTCACTTCGCCAATAATTCGTATTGCCAGGCCGGGCCCGGGGAATGGTTGCCGCATAACAATCTCTGCGGGCAAACCGAGTTCGATACCTACCTGACGCACTTCATCTTTAAATAAAGTACGAAGCGGTTCCACTAATGTAAAGGCAAGATCATCAGGAAGCCCTCCGACGTTGTGATGCGATTTGATATTAGCGGTCCCTGTGCCTCCACCAGATTCAACAACATCAGGATAAAGGGTTCCTTGAACTAAGAACTCGACCTCTCCCCCGGCGGCAATTTTCCGAGCAGCCGATTCAAAAGAACGTATGAACTCTCTCCCGATAATTTTCCGTTTTGTTTCAGGGTCGCTCACGCCTACAAGGGCGGTAAGAAACTGCTCGCGAGCATCTACAACCACGAGATCCACTCCAGTTGCAGCAACAAAATCCTTTTGCACTTGTTCCTCTTCGCCACTTCTTAACAACCCGTGGTTAACAAATACACAGGTGAGTTGTGAACCGATTGCGCGTTGAACGATAGCCGCCGCGACCGCGGAGTCCACACCGCCTGACAATCCGCAAATGACTCGCTTATCTCCTACCAAGGATTTGACTTTCTCAATTTCAATTTCTGCAATATTGGAAGTTGTCCAACGAGGCGAACAATGCGCAATATCCACTAGCCACCGTTTCAATAGCTGCTGGCCATACTCAGAATGTAAAACCTCCGGATGGAACTGAACCCCAGCCAATTGACCCGTCTCATCTTCAAAGGCCGCAATTGGAGTATCAAGAGTCACGGCGCAAACAGAAAACCCAGGAGGTGCTTGAGTAACAGCGTCTCCATGGCTCATCCAGACAGATTGAGTAACAGGAAGAGATGAAAAAAGCTCAGACAAAGTAGAAACGCTAACCTGAGTACGACCAAATTCAGATTTTCCCGTTTGGCTTACTACGCCACCGAGTGCGAGAGCCATAACTTGAAATCCATAGCAAATTCCAAAGACCGGAATACCAAGGCCTAAAATTTCGCCATCAAATGTAGGAGCATTCTCTGCGTAAACACTCGAGGGACCGCCAGAAAGGATAATCGCCTCAGGATCCTTTGCACGTACTTCTGCGGCGTTGATCGTGGAAGGAACAATTTCGCTAAAAACATGAGCCTCTCGCACTCGCCGCGCAATCAATTGTGCATACTGAGCACCAAAATCGACGACTAAAACGCCATTGCCTTTAGTCACGATGTATGAGTACCTCAACTCGCTGGAACTCTTTTACATCTGAATAGCCACAGGTGGCCATCGCGCGACGTAGAGCACCAAAGAGATTCATTGATCCGTCCGCGGCTCGTGATGGACCGAGCAAGATTTCCTCTAAGGTTCCTGAAGTTCCTACCGCAACTCGCTCTCCACGTGGGAGTTCTGGATGATGGGCTTCACTTCCCCAATGCCAACCGAGTCCGGGTGCTTCAACCGCTTTCGCGAGAGGCGAACCCATCATGACCGCGTCGGCGCCACAAGCAATGGCCTTTGCAATATCGCCGCTTCGTCCCACTGCGCCATCTGCAATCACATGTACGTATCGCCCACCAGACTCATCAAGGTAATCTCGACGGGCCGATGCAACTTCTGCAACAGCAGAAGCCATCGGGACCTCGATACCCAATACTTTTCTTGTGGTGTGGGCAGATCCTCCACCGAATCCAACAAGTACTCCAGCAGCTCCTGCGCGCATCAAGTGAAGCGCGCCAACGCCAGTGGCCACACCGCCGACGATGACGGGAACATCAAGTTCATAAATAAACTTCTTGAGGTTCAGTGCTTCGTTCTTTGTAGCAACGTGTTCGGCGCTGACGGTTGTTCCGCGAATAACAAAAATATCAACGCCAGCGTCAACTACTGATTTGTATAAGGTGGCCGTTCTTTGTGGTGAAAGAGAGGCGGCAACGGTCACACCCGCTTCACGAATTTGTGCGATACGTTCTTTGATGAGAGAAGGTTGAATTGGTGCCGAATACAACTCTTGCATTCTGCGAGTTGCGTGCGCATCCGGCATCGAGGCGATTTCACCCAATTGAATTCGGGGATCTTCATATCGCGTCCACAGTCCCTCTAAATTCAAAACTCCCAAACCACCTAATTTCCCAATTGCAATGGCAGTGTGTGGTGATACAACTGAATCCATGGGCGCCGCCATCATCGGAATCCCGAATTTATATGCGTCGATTTGCCAGGCGGTCGATACGTCCTCAGGATCGCGAGTACGTCGGCTCGGAACGATTGCGATGTCGTCAAACGAATATGCCTGACGGGCTCGCTTACCTGGTGCAATTTCAATTTCGCTCATGGCGCATGGACCTCTCTAGTTATTCTTAAAATAGTTAGGTGCATCTTCTACATCTATAACATCATGGGGATGGCTTTCGTGGAGTCCGGCGCCCGTGATTTGGATAAGACGACTTTCGCGGCGTAAATAAGCGATGTCTGGCGCGCCCGCGTAGCCCATCCCCGAACGGAGCCCTCCGACCAATTGATGTACGACGCCGCTGAGGGCACCCCTATAAGCCACTTTGCCTGAAATTCCCTCAGGTACAAGTTTGTCTTCAGAGAGAACATCGTCTTGCATATAGCGATCTTTCGAATATGACTTCTGTTCTCCGCGTGATTGCATCGCGCCTAATGAACCCATTCCTCTGTACGCCTTATAACGTCGTCCATCAATCTCTACGAGTTCACCTGGAGATTCATCGCAACCTGCAAGAAGAGAGCCGAGCATTACAGTATCGGCACCAGCTACGAGTGCTTTGACGATGTCTCCAGAATATTGAAGTCCGCCATCAGCAATTAAGGGAATATCCGCTTTCAAACATGCTTTGCTGGCTTCCATTATTGCCGTGATCTGCGGAACTCCGACCCCTGCCACAACACGCGTAGTACAAATGGAGCCTGGACCCACCCCTACTTTTACAGCATCGGCGCCTGCATTGATGAGTGCTTGTGCACCGGCGCGTGTCGCAATGTTTCCCCCAATAATTTGAGTCTCGCGAGAAAACTTCTTTATACGAGCAATGGCCTCTAGCACTGCGCGGTGATGACCGTGTGCAGTGTCAACTACAACAACATCAACCCCGGCTTCGATAAGGGCTTGGGCGCGGGCAAATCCGTCATCTCCCACGCCGACTGCCGCTCCAGCCAATCCAACATTTTTGACTAATTTCACATGGGTTACTTGGGCATCAATAGGAAGGTTGCGATGAATGATTCCAATGCCGCCTTCTTTGGCCATTGCGATTGCCATCGCCGATTCTGTGACGGTATCCATTGCTGAGGAGATAAGCGGAATGCGCAGGGAGATAGTTCTTGTAAGGCGGGTAGCAGTATCGACCTCACTGGGGACCACGTCGGAGGCATCTGGCAGAAGGAGCACGTCGTCATAGGTGAGCCCCAGCATTGCGACCTTCTCGTTCTCACCCATTTTCGCCTCCCCAGAAAGGGGGAGTCTATCGGGACGACAGACACATTCTGGACACTCGATGAGCCAAAAAGGTTGGCCGTGATCTATTTTTTAGTGCTATCGAAATTGAGAACTTTCCAGGTCTGCCCTTCTTTGGTGAGATTCACTATGACTGAGTAGGTCAAGCTATCTGTGCCTTTAATTTCGTAGGTTATCTCTGCCGTGGCCGACTTCCCCGTGGCTGCGTCAACTTTCTTGTTGGTTACCTTCTCGCTTGCATTAAGAATCGGGCCAACTTGCTTGACGATGGCACCAAATTGACCTGGTGTGACAGTTGTTTTGGCCTCTGTCGAGAAGAGATCGTACGCAGCGGCCGCATCGCCAGATTGCATTGAGTTGAGGAAATTGTTGCTCACGGCAAGGGGAGCTTTTGTAGCAGCGTTGGCAATCACAGTTACTACCACAACGAGAACCACAAATACTGCAAAAACTATTCCTACAATCTTCCTACCCCGGTGACGCTTTTTTATCGGTGCTGATTCCTGGCTCATGAAATTCCCTTCGCTTGGAATATCAAGGCTTCTCTCAATTTTTTCCTAGTGCAAGCAAAGCGTTCGCGACTCAAGAGTGGCAGCCCTAAAAAGTATTACGATATTGCGCCCCGCAAAAATCCAAGTGTGCGATCCCATGCGACCTTAGATGCCAGAGGATCATAAACTTCTAAACGTTCATTATTGAAAAAGGCATGGCGCGTGCCTGGGTAATCCACTGCCTCAACAATTCCTCCAGCAGCGCGAATTCCAGCCAGCGCCTCTTGAATTCCCAGTGCGCTAGAAGTCCCATCACTGTCGGCGCAATGAATAAGAGCACGTTTTCCCGAATAATTTTCCCATTGCGGATTCATCCGAGGCCATGGCATACCTGGGTAGAAGGCAACACTGGCTCTGACCTTCGTAGAAATTGTCGCACTCCAGAGCGCGAGTGAGCCACCCATGCAGAATCCGACAGCACCAACTCCTTTACCCACAACTTCCTTTCGCCCAGAGAGATAGTCAGCCGCTCCCGCGATATCAAGAGCGGCTTTATCCATCGCCAGCCCCATCAGTAATTTCATTGCGTGGTCAGGTTCTTGAGCAATTTCGCCGTGATAAAGATCAGGGGCGAGGGCAACAAAACCCGCCTCGGCAAATCTATCCGCGACCTCGGTAATGTGCCCGACTAAGCCCCACCATTCTTGAATCACGATGACGGCGGGACCACCGGCGCGGTTTGGCAAGGCGAGGTAGCCAGAACACGGATCGCCATTACTAGGAAACAAAACTACTTCACCCATATATATTCCACTCTCTCGATATTTGGGTAAATTACTCGCATTATCCGTCGAATGGTGGGAGAAGGACATGATTAAAGGCTTTAGGGATTTTATTATGCGTGGCAACGTCGTGGATCTAGCAATCGCAGTGGTAATTGGTGCAGCCTTCAGCGGGATAGTCACTCAACTGACGAAATCCTTTATTGAACCTTTGATCAAACTCATCGGTGGGGGTGGCGTCCATGGAGGAGCCTTCATTGTTAATAGCGTCGCCTTTGATTGGAGTGCATTCATTAACGCAATCCTTAATTTCCTCATTGTGGCCGCAGTCGTTTACTTCCTTATCGTCACTCCGATGAATCGAATTTCGGCGAAACTCAAGGCGGCTGAAGAAGTTCCAGCGCCTGCAGTTGCAGAAGAACTTCTACTACTTACCGAAATTCGTGACCTTCTGAAGAAGAATTCTCTCTCCTAAGAGCTCGGGGGAAGTCAGCTCGTAAGAGGTATTTACCTAAATCTGCGAAGTAAGAATTGGTTCGTTACTTCCACTGGCGCGAATTTCGATGGCACGAATATCAGCAAATGCGATGCTGGTTGCAGCCACTAATCCAGTCGCATTTTTACCAATTTCCCGCCAAGTCGCTATGACAACCTTTGCGCCCGATGGATCCGTAACAACTAAGTCATAAGATTCCGGAACCTCAGCAGCGGTTCGTATTTCAGTATATGCACAGTTCCATTGAAACTGGGTTCCCCATTTCTTGCTCGACATCTGCATCTTCACTTGCATAGACCCAGACTTATGTGGGGCGAACAAGACAGGCGTCCCGGCTGTCAAAGTTGTAAACGCCGGAGATTTGATAGCACGATTACTTTCCAGACGGCCACCGATCCCGATTCCAATCACCATCAAAAATGCGGCTGCGACAGCCATAGCACTCACTAATCTTCGTCGCGACATTTGCCTTCGTTGAATCGCTAGTGATGCAAGTTCTTGGATCGAGCTAACAACTTTGCCATTCTCTTTCGGGAAAAGCGGCGACTCAACGATTTCCAAAGCCGTCTCTGTACTTATCTTTGTGAGAAACCCGGGGATACCCGCGAGCTCAGTCACTGCACTTGTACAGGCCGAACATGTTTCTAAGTGCCGTTCGAATGCTCTTCGCTCGTCACTACTCAAGGCACCCAAAACATATGCGGCATCCCAATCGCGGAATTCATCTACTTTAATCATAGAATTGCACCTTTTTCTTGCAGGGAAAGTCGAAGGGCGCGAAGCCCGAAATGCAGACGTGATTTAATCGTGCCTTCAGGCACACCTTCTTGGCGAGAAATCTCTGTAATAGATTGCCCGAGGTAATAAGCGGCGACAACCGCCTTCCGATGATGCTCCGAGAGAGTTGAAAGAGCATCAGAGAGAATCCACGCATCAAGGGCGGAATTAGTTTCATCTTCTGTCCCTGTTTCTGGAACTACCTCCGTGGGGACTTCGTGTCGATAGCGAGCACTCCGTCTGTCATCTATAACGAGATTGCGAGCGACGGTGAAGAGCCAAGCACGAGCAGAATCATCACTCAATAGGAGAACTTCTGGTCGCCGCCAAGCACGTAGGAGCGCCTCTTGAACTACATCCTCTGCAAAATTTGTGTCATGGGTCATGTGAGCAACAAAACGCAAAAGCGAAGGTCCATGAGACTCCTGTAGAGCAATTAATAACTCGTCTTGTCTAGCCGGCATGGATACCTCCTTATTGGCTACAACGAAGTGGGGGGACAAAAGGTTCACACACTTTTTGCATATTTTCTAGGCTGAGCAGTCCAAGGAGAATCTTCAAAAATAGTAGCGAAAACGAAGTCCTTCTCCCCCACCACGTTGCTGTGAAATCTCGAATCTCTCGTGAAGCACGCCGCCATTAGTAAGTATTACTTTTTGGGAGATCAAGTTTTCAGGATCCGTTACGAACTCCACAAAAGGCATCTTGAGAACTCTCACTTCATCCAAAAGTTGGCCTAAAGCCTGAGTTGCATAGCCATTTCCCCTCTTCCGCGGGAAGACTCCATAGCCGATATGTCCCAGGCAATAATCTGGAAGATCGGTACTCCCCTTTTGCCATCTAAAATTGATTGATCCACAGACTTCGCCATCCCAGATCCAACGAGAAAAACCCGGCAATCGAGGCACGAAAGTTCCATCAGGTAACCGAGCATCCCCGCCAAGTCCATCTGGGTCATCTTGAAACTCAATAAATTTTTCTGGGTCCGCAGCAATTTTCTCCAACTGATCCTCGACATATTCAGGATTGAGATCGCCACCAGCCGCAAGCGACTGAAACAGACCCGCGCGATAACTCTCCAACATCTCGAGCGTGGGACGAAGAATTTCCATGCCTTATTTGAGCATAGATGCATTGCTAGGCGCATCACAATAAAAGACGGGCTCTTCACCAAAGTGAAAAGCCCGTCTTTACTTTATTGAGATTTAGTGAGCGTGTCCGCCCGGACCATGTGAGTGGCTCGAAGGACTGCCATCCCCGTCAGATGGATCTGGACGTTCGAAAACGACTGCTTCAGTTGTGATGAACATTGCCGCAATGGAAGCAGCATTAGCCAACGCTGAACGAGTCACCTTTACTGGATCTATTACGCCATCTTTGGTGAGGTCGCCATAAACATCAGTCGCCGCGTTGAATCCCTCATGAGGTTTCATTGCGCGAACCTTTGCAACGACAACATAACCTTCTAGCCCTGCATTTTCGGCAATCCAACGAAGTGGCTCATCGCATGCCTTGCGCACGAGACGAACTCCTACCGCCTTATCGCCAGTGAAGCCAAGGTCACCTTCGAGGGAATCAGCAGCATGAACGAGAGCAGCTCCTCCACCGACGACGATGCCTTCTTCGACGGCGGCGCGAGTTGCAGAGATTGCATCTTCGAGACGATGCTTCTTCTCTTTCAACTCAACTTCTGTATGCGCGCCTACCTTGATGACACATACCCCACCAGCGAGTTTGGCTACACGCTCTTGCAACTTATTGCGATCCCACTCTGAATCAGTAACTTCTAACTCGTTACGGATCTCAGAAACGCGTGCTGCAACAAGTGCCTTATCGCCTGCGCCATCTACCAAGGTTGTTGTGTCCTTCGAGATAACAATTCGACGTGCACGACCAAGAACTTCGAGACCAATCTGATCAAGTTTCATTCCAACTTCGGAGGAAACAACAGTTGCTCCCGTAAGAATCGCAATATCTTGCAGCATTGCCTTACGACGATCTCCAAATCCAGGTGCCTTTACGGCGGCAGAAGTGAATACTCCTCGCATCTTGTTAACAACAAGAGTGGAAAGTGCTTCTCCCTCAATGTCTTCAGCAATGATCAGGAGTGGCTTACTGGCTTGAGCAATCTTTTCCAAAATTGGAAGAAGTTCGCTCAACGCAGAGATCTTGTTTCCGCTAATTAAGACATATGCATCTTCAAGAATTGTCTCCATGCGATCCTGGTCTGTGACGAAATATGGAGAGATGTAACCTTTGTCGAATTGCATTCCCTCAGTGAACTCAAGTTCAAGTCCAGTGGTTGATGATTCTTCAACGGTAATAACACCATCTTTGCCGACCTTGTCCATCGCTTCTGCAATCAGATCGCCAATTGCGCGATCTTGTGCGGAAATAGTGGCCACATCTGCAATCTGAGACTTATCTTTCACAACAGTTGCATTCTCTCGAAGACGATCTGTAATTGCGGTAACAGCCGCTTCGATTCCGATTTTAATATCCATTGGTTGCGCGCCGGCAGCAAGGTTGCGAAGACCTTCCTTCACCATTGCTTGAGCCAAAACAGTTGCGGTAGTTGTTCCATCTCCGGCAACATCATTGGTCTTTGTTGCAACTTCCTTCACCAATTGTGCGCCCATATTTTCTACTGCATCGGAGAGATCTATCTCCCGAGCAATTGTGACGCCGTCGTTGGTAATTGTTGGAGCACCAAAAGACTTGGAGATAACAACATTGCGACCCTTCGGTCCCAGAGTTACCTTTACGGTGTCAGCAAGAATATTGACACCACGTTCCATAGCGCGACGAGCCTCCTCGTCGAAGTGAAGCATTTTTCCCATTTACTTCTTCTCAATCACTGCAAGAATGTCGCGGGCTGAAAGAACAAGATATTCCTCGTTGTTGTACTTCACTTCAGTTCCGCCGTACTTGCTATAGAGAACGACATCGCCAACTTTGACATCCATAGGAACACGAACGCCATCATCAAAGCGACCGGGTCCAACAGCGATAACTGTTCCCTCTTGTGGCTTTTCAGTTGCGGTGTCAGGAATGACAAGACCTGACGCAGTGGTCTTCTCGGCTTCAATAGCCTTAACAACAATGCGATCCTCTAGCGGCTTAATGGCAACGGCCATTTGTTGACTCCTTCTTTAGGTATCTAACGATTGATGGAACTTCCCTCATGGGGCGAAACTCTGATTAGCAGACTCGACCCCTGAGTGCTAACGCCAAGCCTAGAAGGGTCGTTCCCTGTGGTCAATTTGGCGAACTAAAGGGGCCGGACTGCCGCTCGGAGCCACGGTTCCAGATGGGCAAAGAGAAAGGTGCCCGTCTCAAAGAAATTCATCAGACCAGCGTGTATTTGAGCGCTTGATAGCTCGATTCGGTATCCGTTTATCCGTAGAAAGGTGTCCGTTACTGCAAATGCGACCCTTTTGTTGCCATCAAGAAATGGATGGTTCATGGTCAAACTCTCAAGCAAGGCCGTCGCCTCCGCAATAAGATCGGCGTAGTACCCCGTTTGTGGGCGGAAAAGCGCGGATTCCAGAGCGCCCATCTCCCGAACACCATCGGTACCGCCGTATCTGCGGATCAGAATTGCGTGAAGTGCAAGAGTGTCGGCAAGCGTTAAATACTGGAATTCTTGGCTCACTTTGCAAGTTCTTCATACAAGGAATCAAACTCCTGCAAACTCATGCCAAAGGCTTCGAGAACATGCGTTCTAGGCCGTTGGGACTGTGTTCGCTCTAGATATTGAGAAAGGGCATCTTCAAGTAGAGATTGGAATTGACGCCCCTCAGCCTGAGCCGCAGCACGCGCCGCATCCAAAATTTCAGGATCGGCCTGTGAAGAAAACTTCTTTCGAGAAATCGTCATCTCTTGCTCCAGTTTCATCTTGATGTATCAAGATATTACCAGATGATCGATTGCTAAGGCTACACAAGACTCACCGTCGTCACCGACAGGCTGGAATCGGCCTCGGCATCGAGCGGACTAGGCGCTCGCCCAGCCGAAACCATCAAGGATCCAAGTGCGGCCACCATAGCTCCATTATCTGTACAGAGTCCGGGGGCTGGAATTCGAAGTTGGATTTTCGAATTTTCGCAGCGTTCTTGCGCCACTGCTCGCAAACGAGCGTTAGCCGCCACTCCTCCTGCAATGACAAGAGAATCGATTCCAGTTTTTTTGCAAGCCGCAATTGCTTTGAGAAGCAGTACATCAACTATCGCTTCTTGAAAAGATGCGGCGACATCGGCTCTGTTGTAATTCGGCGTGGACTCCAGATATCGCGCGACTGCAGTTTTGAGACCAGAGAAAGAAAAATCAAAGGGACGAGTTTGCCAATCACTTGATTGTGTCAATCCTCGTGGAAAATCAATCGCCGAAGAATTTCCCCCTACGGATTCCCGATCGAGTGCTGGGCCACCGGGAAATCCAAGTCCCATGACGCGGGCTATCTTGTCGAAGGCCTCCCCAGCCGCGTCATCCATACTCTCACCGAGCTTCGTAATGGAAGAAGTAATGTCATCTACTTGTAGCAAAGATGAATGTCCACCACTCACTAATAGCGCAATGGTCGGCTCGACTGGAAGTTGGTGAGTAAGTAAGTCCACACTCACGTGAGCGGCGAGATGATTCACCGCATAAAAAGGTTTGTTCAATCCGAGTGCTAATCCGCTGGCAGAAGCGACACCGACAAGCAGTGCTCCAACAAGTCCAGGCCCACCAGTCACTGCAACCGCATCAATCTCATTAAGCGTGACTTTCGATTGGTGAAGCGCTGCTTCAATTACGGTGCCCATGGCTTCCAGATGTGCGCGACTTGCAATCTCAGGCACAACTCCGCCAAATCGCGCATGCTCATCGACACTGGACGAAAGGACATTAGACAATAATTTGCGACCCCGCACAATTCCTACCGCAGTCTCATCACATGAGGTTTCGATACCTAACACCAACGGTTCGTGAATCATGAAAGGTCCTTCTTCATGACAACTGCGCGAACGCCAGCGGTGTAGTAATTATCTCTGTGTGAAATCGGGGCAAAACCTTCTGAAATGTATAGAGGATTGGCCTCTTCATTGCCCTCACGAACTTCAAGAAAAATAACACTTGATTTGCGCCTCTGAGCCCAGGCAATCAATTCTTGCAACAATGAACGACCTATACCGTGTCTTCGATATTCTGCCTTCACGGTCAGTGTTAAGACTTCCGAATCCAATCCTTCACTCGGAGCGAATATCCCGGCATAACCAATCACTTCGTCCGTCTCATTCACCGCGACGAGATAGAGCCGATTCTTTGGAACGCTAGACAACTCCTCCTTGAATTGACCCACCGACCAGGCGTCATTTTTATAGATCTCGCGTTCCATCGAAATTACGACCGGCAAATCCAATGCGGTCATCGCACGAGTCGTCGGTTTCACGATGGTCGCTCACTTGTCGGGACTGCATCTGGACGTCGCAAATACATAGGCTCATCAATCCAATTTTGTGAGTCCTGACTCAGGCCAGCCATTGCGCGTAAATCGGGATAGAGAATCTCAGATTTGGATCCGATGCCGTACTTTGCGGCGCCTTCTCCGAAAATCTGAAGAGGGCTTTCAGAAAGTTTGAGGGGATATTCAATGCTCGGATTTCCTACACGCATCCCAGATTCATATTTAGCCCAATAAACTTCCTTACGACGAGCATCGGTCGCAATGATGAAATCATTTTCTTCAGTTACTAACGCCGCAATTGCGTCTAGTGAACATATACCTATCACTCCAATAGTGCGCGCCAAGGCGAAACTTCGAGCGAATGCAATCCCCACTCTGAGCCCGGTATATGGACCTGGACCCATGCCAACAACAACTTGATCAATGACGCTATATGCAGACAACCCCTCTTGCGCCAGTGCAGGAAGTACATGACCGTGGGCAGTTGCTCCATCGCGAAAACCCTGCCAAAGAATCGCAGTGTCATCGATAATCGCAACAGAGGTACGCGAGGTTGAAGTATCGATGACTAAGGAGACAGTCATAGCATGAAGCCTTCCCACCGTGAGCCACGACCAAAGGAGGAAACTTTTCTCGTTTCAGATTCTCGATCGATGTAAATTTCAAGGCGATCTTCCGACAACCGAGCGGCGGCGGAACCGCCCCATTCCACCACTGTTATTGCGCCTTCACGTTCTGAATCCAAATCTAAATCGTCGAGTGAAAGATTCGGATTCTCCGCTGTTAGTAAACGATACGCATCCACATGAATGAGATTCACTTTTCCTCGGTGCAGTCGAGATATGACAAAGGTCGGCGAAGTGATTCCACTTATTCCAAGACTCGCGCCGATACCTTGGGTAAGGAGCGTTTTTCCCGCCCCAAGCGGCCCATTTACCAAAACCAAATCGCCAGCCCGAAACTGATCGCCGAGGCGTTTGCCCAACTCAAACATTTCATCTGGATGTGCAATCTCAATCATGATTTTCCAAGTTTAGTGGAAAGGCAGAGAAAAAAAGAACGGAGGCTTGGTCTCCCAAGCCTCCGTTCGACCAGAATGATTTACTGCTGATAGAACTTCATCAACGGAATACTGATGAGCGGATCTGTTGACAAGTTCTTTGCTTTCCTAACAAGCGTCGCCGTAGTTGCTCCTGACAGGAATTTACCTGTCGTACCCGCGGTGACAAGTTGCTTCGCCACAACCAGATACTGATCTACAGTGAAGTTGCAGTGATTCGTACCTGAGGCTGCAGGAGTAGAAGTTATCGGAGCACCTGTAGTCGCATCAAAGGTCGTGTACGCAGCAGGAGTTGTATTCCAAATGGAAAGCAACTTCTTCTGTGGTGAGACGTATGATTTTGTCTTCTTGTAATTCGCAATTGCGGCTGCCTTCTCCGAGGCATATTGTGCGGCATAAGCCTCAGCGATACGCATCGATGAACCTGCAGGAGTAATCGGATCTGCTGTTCCAACCATTGTGATTGTTGGAACATTAATCTTGCCGGTGTTGGCCTGAAGCGTATTCATCTTCGCCATGGCCGCAGCATTTCCCTTTGCACGTGGTGCATCAGGATTCAACGGGCTTAGCGCTCCAAGAAGGGCATCGATTACCGTGTTGCCACTCAGAGCCGCATTGAACACAACTCTTTCGTTCGCAACTCTCGCCCTGTAATCAGTCTGGGTGTTGTCGTATACCGCTCCACCTGCTTGGAGTTCGATGTCATGGGTTGCTAGAACTGCCAGGCCACCAGCATTTGCACCATTTTCAAGAATGGCAAGCGCCGGGCTAACAGCCAACGGGAAGGTTAACTTCAACGCGCCGGTTGGTCCTGAGATCGAATCAAAGTGTGCTGATTGTGTTGGCAATCCAGCCATCAAGCCAAGAAGAAGCAATGCACTGCGAGATGGAACCCCTGCAGCTGCCAAAGCTTTTCCAGTTGCACTTGAGGTGTCTGGCCAAGCACCAGAGGAAACTGCCGCTTGTAATTTACCAAGAACGGTAAAGAACTTAACGAGATCTCCCATTGCTTCACCATAACCCGCGGCACCTGCAGAGTAATTGCCCCCCTTAATTGTGGGATCAAAGAGAACTTTTACACCCCAGAGGAAATCTCCAGCGGCGGTGAGTTCCGCTCCAATGTTGTCAGCGACACACATTGGCGCTGCTGCATCAATGAGTTCTGGATGTTTTTCTGCCAGACCTTGAGTAATAAAACCTCCAAGTGATTCTCCCCAAGCGACAACATGTTTTGTCGTAGGGAATTTCGTCTTGAATGCGCCAATGAGTTCAACATCTGTTGCAATGGCAGAATCAGCATTCCACCCTTGACGAGCAAATCCCGATCCGGCAATTGCATATCCATTGCCCAATAGATAAGAAATCGCCGCTGTGTTATTTCCCGCCGCAATAGGTCCTGGTTGTGGAGTGTTGTTGACAACATATCCACCATATCCAGGAATCCCCGCTGGAACATTGATGTTCGGGCGGTAGCCATGCGAATAGATGACAACGGTTCCATTAAAGTTGCCTGGGACTTTCATTACATAGGGCGCACCATCGCTGGTCACTCCACCGCATGTATTGATTGCTAATCCACCATCGCACGCTGGTGCTGCATGAGCAGAACCAGGAATTGCTACAACCATCATTGTTACTAACGTGGTTGCAGAGAGAAGTGAAATTGCTCGAGATTTCTTAGATCGCAGAATACTCATTAGTTAGGTAACCCCTTTGCTGGCATTGCAGGACGCTTATAAGTTGATTTCACAACTGCACCCCCTGCTGAATCGGTTGTGTAAACGGTATAAGCGCCTCCATTGGGCTTCAGGTCACCTGTTGGACCATATGTTCCAAACCAGTAGCCGGCGAATCCAACGTGACTGGTCGCTGAGAAGTTAAGTGGCGTCAAACCAGCACTGGCAAAAGATGCACCTTTGCGCTCAATAGCAGCGATCAGCGATTTTCTAGTTGGATTTGCACCAGCCGCCATTAAGGCCTGAACCGTCACAAATGCCGTGTTCATTCCAACGAGAACGTTGTTATCAAATACAGCGCTCTTGTTGTAAGTCGTGTTGATATCTTGGAACAACTTGATGTACTCATCAGTTGTGTCCGTAGTCGCTGGCAAGAAAGAAGCACCCGTAGCGTTATAAAGAACACCAGCAGGAACACCGAGTGCCTTGATTGTGGTGGCATCTCCACCAACAGAACCTAGGACCCACTTTGGTGCGTACTTCATCACCGCGGCGGTTCCCAAAGCTGCGCCAGTCGCACTCGAAACACCGAAGAGCACAACTACCTCAGCGCCTGCGGCAGATAATTTGCCAATCCATGTTGCCGGAACCCCAGATACACCTTGTGATCCACTGGCATACGGGACCTTGATAGCGAAATTAAGACCCGCTTGCTTGAAACCTGCAAGAGCGTCATCGCCAAAGTCGTCATCTTGATAGAGCAAACCAATCTTCTTATCTGGATAGTTCTCTTTCAAATACTGAGCCATAATCTTTGCTTCCACAATGTAGGAAGGCAGCATTGTGAATGTTGTTGGATAAACCTTCTTGTTCGCAAATCCGCTGTATCCAGTATTAACAAAAAGAACTGGAATTCCTCGACGTCCCGGGTTAACTGCCGCGGCGACTGCCTTGTTATTTGCGGTACCAAGAGGGGCCAACAGTGCGAAAACTTTATCTTTGAGAATAAGTTCGTTTGTCTTAGCGACAGCCAAAGTCGGCACGTACTGATCATCTTTTACGACCAGAGTGATTTTCCTGCCATTGACACCACCGTTGGCATTGACATAGTCGAAGTACGCCTTCATCGCTCCGGGAACTTTGTTGTATCCGGGAGATGCAGTTCCTGTCATAGGCAACGTGACGCCGAGTTTGATCTCGGTGCTACTCACACCAACTTCTAGATGTGGCGAGAAGGCTTGCGCGGGAACAGCTGAGAGAGTCAGTCCGCCCGTCGCAAGCACAGCGGTTGCCACAAGTAGCTTTCCGCGATTGAATCCAAACATGTAAGTCCTTCCGTCGAGAGTTGAGTTACCGCTCTACTGATGAGTAGCCTCACGCGCTTTTCTTGCGCGGGCGCTGCGCAATTGTTCAAGGGGTCCATTGGGCACGAGAAGGACCACGATGATCAACAACGCACTCACCAACAAACCAGGTAAGTTCGTAGTCACGTTCTCCGAACTTCCAAGGCGACGAGATATCGCATCGGCAATTTCAGGGGTTGCGACCAGAGTTAGTGCTCCAATAATGACCCCAGAGAGGGTACTTACGCCAGCCAAAACAGCGCCCGTGAGCAAAGAAAATGAAAGCGAAAGTGGGAACGCGCTGGGAGAGACGGTGCTTATCGTCATCGCAAGCACTGCCCCGGCCAGACCCGCTACGCCAGAACTCACAGTGAATGCGAGAGTTTTTGATTTTCCGACATGGATTCCGGCCAATTCTGCGGCCACTTCATTGCCTCGTACAGCCCGCCATGTGCGACCATAACGAGAGCGCAAGATATTTTGAAGCCACCACATAACAATCAAGGCAGTAAGCGCGGCAATCCAGAAGTACCACTTATATTGGGTGAAATCTGCCCCCATGCTGGCAGGAGGCGCGCCGACATCAAAGAGGAGGCCCTGCTCGCCACCAAGAATCGAAAACTGATTGGCGATCGAGGGCAATCCAACTGCTAAGGCAAGGGTGGTGCCAGCCAGATATGGACCCGAGAGGCGAGCCGCGGCCGTCCCTAAAACCGACCCAGCAAGAGCTGCCACCAAAACGGCAACGGCAAAACAGATCCAAATGGGCCACCCAAGATGTTCTCGAGTAATCGCGGCCGCATAACCACCAATCGCCATCAGCGCCCCGTGGCCAAGGGAAACTTGACCAGAATATCCTGTCAAGAGAATTATCGAAGCAATTGCTATGACGTACATGGAAAGCGTCGCACCTTGATAAACACGTAACTCATCGACTCGATTACCTAAGAAGAACAGGGCCACACCGAGTAATACGAAAAAAAGAAAACGTGTGAGATTTGTACTTTTTAATTTATGCACGTCGCCCGCGATTCATGCCAATAATGCCTTGTGGCCGTACAAGCAACACAATGATGAGGAGAACGAATGCAGTGATGAAGACCAGAGATCCACTCATGTATGTCAAGACAAATGCCAGAACTAATCCAAGAAGCACTCCACCAAGGACCGCTCCAATCAAACTTTCCAAGCCGCCGATCACTGCTGCGATAAACCCGAAGACCAAGAGCAAACTGAAATCAAGTGAGTCTGGCGAAAGCGCCCCAGTACCACTTGGGGTTTGTAACATTCCTGCGGCTGCGCCGGCCGCTCCTGCAATTGCCCAACCAAGTGTTCTGACTCGATCAACGCGTACACCTGCTAAGCGTGCAATCTCCGGAGAAAATGCCGATGCTCTCAATGAAAGTCCAATATTAGTTTTTGAAAAAAGAATAGAAAGAGCAATCATCAGAAATACTGCAGCAGAGACTATTACCAGTTTAAGTGGGGAGAAAGCCAGAGTGTGTCCCGAAATTGTGTACCCAACATTAGACACGGGCGGTCGAATACTCACATCACTATTTCCAACTGCAAGTCCAAGGCTTGCTCGAATTAATCCAAGAAGACCCAACGTTGCAATTATAGGAGCGACTCCGGCAATTGGACCGTGCGCGACGCGGCGAAAGAGAGTTCGCATGAAAATTGAATCTACGAGGGCGCCAATTCCCGCGCCAGCAACCATTGCTAGGAATAGCGCCAACCAAAAAGAATGAAATCGCTGAATAAACTCGTAACCAATGTAGGTCGAGAGAAGTGCCATTCCCGCTTGAGCGAAATTCACTACGCGGGTACTTCGCCAGACAAGTACTAGCGCGATAGCCATCAGCGAGTAGATGGCGCCAGAGGTTATCCCGATGAAAATGGTGTTTATGAATTGATACATGGTCAATAACCTAGGTAGGCCGCGCGGACCTTTGGATCGGCGATAAGAGATTGGGCACTACCGATCGCAGCAATACTTCCGAGATTGAGAACAATCCCTTGATCTGCCACTTTCAATGCACTCATCGCGTTTTGTTCAACCAAAATCACAGTGAGTCCCATTGTTGTTGTGAGATCTCGGATGGTCTCAAAGATCTGAGCAACTATCAGTGGAGCTAACCCTAGCGATGGTTCATCTAAAAGTAGAAGCTCAGGTTGGGACATCATGGCTCGACAAATCGCTAACATCTGTCGCTCCCCGCCCGAGAGCGTGTCTGCCGATTGCTTCATACGTTCTGCCAATCTTGGAAAATGATCTAAAAGGCTCTGACGAGTTCGATGGGCTTGACTTTGATCACGTCGCCAGAGGGCGCCCAAATTTAGATTATCTTCAACCGTCAATTCTGGAATTACCGATTTACCTTCTGAGACATGGGAAACACCATGACGCACCAGGATTTCAGGTTTCGTATGTAAAAGCTCAAAACCATTCCACCGAGCAGATCCTTCCGCCGAGCGATTGAGGCCAGATAACGCTCGCAATAAGCTCGTTTTGCCCGCGCCATTTGAACCAATCATTGCAACCAGTTCTCCGGCCTGGACATCAAAGGATATTTTGTTGATGGCACGTATTGGACCATGGTGAACACTTACCTCCCGCACTTCCAGGCTCATTAGATTCCCGCCCCGAGGTATGCAGCTATAACTGCGGGATCACGACGCACTTGGTCTGCGAATCCACTCGCAATAACTTCTCCAAAGTTGAGGACATATAGTCGGTCGCAGACCGACATAACAACATCCATGTGATGTTCAACAAGTAATACCGAACACTGCAATTTCAGATTATTTATGAGCCCATTCATCCATTCAATATCTGCATTACCTAATCCGCCAGCCGGTTCATCAAGCATTAAAATTCTTGGCTCACTTACCAGCGCCCGTGCGATGGCAACTCGTTTCGTATCAGGATATGAAAGAGAATCCGCCCGAATATGTGCAAGGCTAGTTCCGTAAACCCTTTCAAGTGCCAACATCGCTCGTTCTCGCAAATGCGATTCGTCTCTACTTCTACCGAAAGCTGCTGAAATAAATCCGGAGTGAACAAATTTAGTCGCACCGACCATTACATTTTCTAAAACTGTGAGGTCGGGAAAAAGTCCAACCCCCTGCAACGTTCGAGCAATACCCAAATCAGCCAACTCCCGCGTTTTTGGCCATGGATGTGAAAGACCATTCAAAGTCAGCGATCCGTCTTTTGGCGCGACTATGCCGCATAGGGCATTAAACAGCGTTGACTTTCCTGCTCCGTTTGGTCCGATGACTCCCACAACTTCTTGGCTGTACAGCTCCAGATATACATCTCTGAGTGCGTGCAGGCCCCCAAAATCAACTGACAGTCTTTCGACAGCCAAGATCGCCGATGGCGTGGTCATGAATGCACCGGTAGATATAACCGCGGTACTCGCGAGCCAATCCTCGTAACGATTTCGTAATTGATGCTCTGACTCGCCTTACCCCAGTCATCAGCGGTATAGCCACCATCTTCACTAGAAGAAAAAATAGTTACCCATTCACCAGCCTTTGCCGTTGAGTCCGGGCCCAGATCCACGACAAATTGATCCATGGAAATTCTTCCCACACTCGGAGCCTTGATTCCATGAGTGAGTAC
Source organism: Actinomycetes bacterium (assembly GCA_025363635.1). Lineage (GTDB taxonomy): Bacteria > Actinomycetota > Actinomycetes > Nanopelagicales > Nanopelagicaceae > QYPT01. The sequence continues at coordinate 6,072 of JANYDL010000087.1, read as the reverse complement.
GCCGGCACCTGTGGCAATTCTAGGGATTCCATCGGCATAACCGATTGCAACAACGCCAATCACGGTGTCCCGTTCTGTTTGGAATGAGGCCCCATAGCCAACGAAACTGTGTGAGGGAACTTTCTTCACAAGATGCAACCTTGCTCTCAAAGTCATTGCAGGTCGCAAACCTAATGAGTTTGACGAACCCAAGTTTTCGCGGTCTGGAGTTAAGCCATACATGGCAATACCGACGCGCACAAGATCAAAATGAGAAGCAGCATCTATTAGCGTCGCGGCAGAATTTGAAAGATGGTGTAGCGACGGTTCGATACCAATGCCATTTAAGTCATCAGACATCTGGGTAAATCTCTTGAGTTGATCTGAGTTCTGATCAGCACCAGGCTCATCGGCTCGAGCAAAGTGCGAGAAGATGCCAATAATTTCTACATCATCCCTCGAAGCTTGCAGCAAATCTATAAAAGTCTCCCATTCGTCCAGGAAACCACCCCTCGTCATGCCCGTATCAACTTCAATGTGGATGCGAGCGCGTTTGCCTGCTAATTGACTTGCGAGAACAATTTCTTCATATATCTGAATTGATGGAACAGCTAAGTCAATCTCCGATCGTATTGCCGCAAGATAATCAGAACCTGGAGGAGCAAGCCAGCATAAAATCGGTGCTTGTATTCCCGCAGCGCGAAGCGTGAAGGCTTCTTCTAAGAGCGCCACTCCCAACCACTGAGCACCCGCGGCGATGGCAGTTTGAGCGACGAGTATCAATCCATGGCCATAGGCATCTGCCTTGACAACTGCCATAACTGGTACGCCTGCAACTGCGCGAATTTTGGAGATGTTCATCGCGATGCAATTTAAGTCCACCACGACTTCTGCTCGATTAATCATGGGTTTCGCTCGACAATCACAATCGCCGAAGCGATTCCAGCGTCGTGAGAAAGTGACAAATGCACTTCGGCGCCATCTACAAGGTCAGCGATTATTCCCCTAAAGAGAAAGACAGGTTTGCCGGATTCAGTATTAATCACCTCTGCATCGAGCCAAGGTAAACCTTTGCCTGCATTCAAGGCTTTAGCCAAAGCCTCCTTAGCGGCAAACCTCGCCGCCAATGAAGAAGGCGGATGAATCTTTTCTCGCGAAGTAAAAAGTCGATCGGCAAGCGCAGGAGTTCTGAGCAGAGATTGCGCGAAGCGTTCAATATCGACAACATCAATGCCGATTCCTTCAATCACGATTGCACTCTCTCACAGGTCAATACTAAGTCAGGAGTGTTGGCTTTCTGAAGGAAAATATCGATCAATAGCGATAATTAAAACTAGAAGTGCTCCCCCAATAAATAAGCCACCAAGAAGATCGGAAAGCCAATGTGTGGATCGAAAAAGCGAAACTGTGCACACAGATAAGGTAATGAGCGCAACGATCCCGCTCAATAGTCGTCCGTGATAACTCTCATGACGCGTGTAGCGATAAATAAGATAAGCCAACATTCCCCAAGAAAGCAAAGCATTAGATGCGTGCCCGCTGGGGTAGGAAAGGCCTCCCGCATGAATTAAATCCACATTCAATTTCGGCTTGGTTCGACCTATCGCCAACTTCGCCACGCCAACAACAAGATTAAGGGAGAGAAGGGAAAGCACCGCAAGATTTACAGGGCGCCAAGATTTGAATTGGCGAGAGATATAAAGGGCAGACAAAATTAAAATTGTTGCTGTAAGTCCTCGGAGTCCGAGGTTATCCACTTTACGAAGAAGGAAATCAACGAAGGAGCCAAAGTTGTGACGTTTTGCCCCCGCAATCTTGCTGTCTAAAGAAATTAGCGGTCCGTCACTCATTACTTGTTGGGTAACAATGAGAAAACCGACTAAAAATATCGCCGACCAGCGAAGCGCTGTAATCATCTGAGCGCGACGTCGCAGAACCTGCTCCATGAGTTATTCGACCGTGACGGACTTTGCAAGGTTTCGAGGTTGATCAACATCATTTCCCCGGACGACAGCCATTTCATATGCAAAAACCTGAAGCGGCACTGTTGCCAAGATTGGTTGGAGAAGTGGCGATGAGCTCGGGACGCGAATGATGTGTTCTGCTCCCGTAACTTCTGCACCCTCTTTTGCAATCACAATTACTCGGGCTCCGCGCGCTTTCACTTCCTGCACGTTGCTTAACATCTTTTCATCTAAGCCATGTTCGTGACCGAATGGCAAAATCGCAATAACTGGCGTCCCCTCTTCGATAAGCGCAATCGGTCCGTGTTTCAATTCGCCTCCAGCAAAACCTTCCGCGTGCATATAAGCAAGCTCTTTGAGTTTCAACGCACCCTCTAGCGCTACGGGGAATCCAACATGGCGGCCCAAAAAAAGCACAGAAGTAGAATCTTTAAATCCCCGAGTTAGTTCTCTCAGGGGCTCAACTGTTTCTAGTATCTGTTCTATCTTCGCGGGAAGCTCGGACATTTCTTCAAAAATCTCCCGTACCTGAGATCCTGTCATTACTCCTCTGGCTTGCGCTAGATAAAGCCCGATGAGATTGGTTGCAACCACCTGAGTCAGAAAAGCTTTGGTCGAGGCGACTGCAATCTCTGGCCCCGCATGCGTATAGAGAACTGCGTCAGATTCACGAGGAATTGTGGAGCTATTTGTGTTGCACACCGCCAAAATTCTTGCGCCGAAAGTTTTCGCATGTCGTAGCGCCATCAAAGTATCCATCGTCTCACCCGATTGTGAAATGGCAATCACAAGAGTCTGCGAATCTACGAGAGGATCCCTATAGCGAAATTCACTCGCTAATTCGACTTCAACAGAAATATGCGCCCATCTTTCAATAGCATACTTGGCGATCATCCCGGCATGAAACGCGGTACCGCAAGCAAGTACAACGATCTTTTTGAGTCCCAATATCTCTTCATGCGTGAGATGCAGTTCGTCTAAAACAATCTGGTCTTGTTCATTAATTCGGCCAAGCAATGTGTCGGCAACCGCTTTGGGTTGTTCGAAAATCTCCTTCAACATGAAGTGGGCAAATCCACCTTTTTGCGCAGCACTTGCATCCCATGTGATTTCGTACTCTCTTGGTTCTAAGTGCGTGCCATCAAGGTCTGTGATTTTGATTCCGAGCGGAGTAATTGTTACTACCTCGTCTTGCCCAAGTTCTACAGCGCGCTTTGTATAATCGATAAAAGCGGCAACATCTGAAGCGAGGAAGTTCTCACTATCTCCTAGGCCAACAACTAATGGCGAATTGCGACGAACTCCAACAATCACTTCGGGTTGGTCAGCGTGAATGGCCAATAGGGTAAAGGAACCGCGCAGCGACTTAACGGCCTCGCGCATTGCGGCGGATAAATCTCCAGAGTGTTCTTTACGCAAATCACTAAGAAGATGCGCCACCGACTCCGTATCCGTCTCCGAAGTGAAAATATGTCCCCTCGCTTCTAGGTCAGCGCGAAGTTGGGTGTAATTTTCGATAATTCCATTGTGGATGACGGCTAACTTTCCTTCATTATCAACATGAGGATGCGCATTACGATCTGTAGGACCACCATGAGTCGCCCAACGCGTGTGCCCGATTCCACTATTTGCGATAGGCGGTGTTGCAGTTAAAGCCGATTCAAGATTGAGAAGTTTGCCTGCACGTTTTTCGATGAAAAGGCGATCACTAGTTCCAAGTGCGATTCCCGCTGAGTCATAGCCGCGATATTCCAAACGCCGCAATCCCTCAATAAGAGGTGTGATTGCTGATTGTGGTCCTGTGTATCCCACAATTCCGCACACTTATTTACCCCAATTCCTGCAGTACGACTTCTGCCAGACGACTTGCCACAGAAGAGGCAACGCTATCACTTGAGGCTTCGACCATCACGCGAATCAATTGTTCGGTCCCAGAAGCGCGCAACAAAACTCGCCCTTCATCGCCCAGTTCGGCTTGCGCAGCTTTTACAGATTCGGATATTTTTTCGGAATCTCCAAGACGGTCTTTTGCGACTCCACTAACATTTATGAGTACTTGCGGAAATTTTGACATGGCTCCAGCAAGTTCACTTGCCCTCTTCTTTGACCGAGCTATCTCTTGCAGTAAAGCCAGCGCGGTCAAAATTCCATCGCCCGTATTTGCAAAATCACGAAGGATTACATGTCCAGATTGCTCGCCGCCAATTGAGAAATCGGATTCAATCATTTTTTCCAAGACGTATCTATCACCAACCGAAGTTGTTACGACATCGATATCAGCATCCTTCATGGCTAATTGAAAACCTAGATTGCTCATGACGGTTGCAACAATGGTGTTATCTTTCAAAATTCCACGAGCTTTCATACTCAAGGCAAGGACTGTGAGTATTTGATCTCCATCAATATCATTGCCATTTTCATCAATCGCTAAGCACCTGTCAGCGTCACCATCGTGTGCAATTCCAATGTGAGCATTCTCTGCAATTACTCTTTCGCGCAGACTATCCATATGTGTAGAACCGCATCCGTCGTTGATATTCCAACCGTCTGGATGGTGAGAGATCGCGATCACTTCAGCCCCCGCGCGGCGATAAGCCTCGGGAGCAACTATCGATGAGGCGCCATTCGCACAGTCCACAACAATCTTTATTCCCCCAAGATTTATTTCAACCGATGAGAGCAAATGATCTAAATATCGATTTGCAGCCGTTTCATCATTTACAGCCCGACCTACATCTCTTCCAACGGGTCGAAGCCACGGTTCGCGCATTCGGGCTTCTATAGCCGCTTCAAGAGAATCGTCAAGCTTCCCGCCTCCGCGTGAAAAAATCTTTATTCCGTTATCTGGCATGGGATTGTGCGAGGCGCTAATCATTACGCCAAGGTCTGCACCCGTCTCACCCACCAGATATGCAATCGCAGGAGTCGGGAGAATTCCCACTCGATAGACATCCACGCCGGCACTCGTTAGACCTGCCACTACCGCAGCCTCAAGAAATTCACCAGACGCGCGCGAATCTTGCCCGACTATGGCAAAGGGACGAGATGCGGTTGAGCCAAGGCTTTCGATCAGAATATGTGCGGCAGCAACTGCTACATCAAGAGCAAGTTCAGCAGTGAGATCACGGTTAGCTAAACCACGAATACCATCGGTGCCAAAGAGCGCCATGATCGCGGGTTAAATCTCGCGGATGTAAATTATCGCTTGCTGTACTGCGAGCGCTTACGGGCCTTCTTCAGTCCGTATTTCTTGCGCTCAATAACACGCGAGTCACGAGTAAGGAAGCCAGCCTTCTTCAACGCGGGGCGATGCGCTTCTTCATCAATTTGATTTAGTGCGCGAGCAACGCCGAGTCGGAGTGCACCAGCTTGACCAGATACTCCTCCACCATCAATCCGAGCAAAAACGTCATATCCATTTTCAGCGCCAACGGTGCGGAAGGGTTCTGAGACAAGTTGTTGGTGAACTTTATTTGGGAAGTAATTAGGAAGATCTTTCCCATTGACAACCCAGCGACCAGTTCCCGGAACTAGACGTACTCGGGCGACCGCCTCCTTACGACGACCTGTTCCTCCACCTGGAGCCTTGATTGCTGGACGATTTGTCGCCGCGGCTGGTGTGGATGAAGAGTAAGAAGTAGGTACTTCGTTCTCGTCAGTATCAAGATCGTTAACTACAGAATTTTCAGACATCATTTATAAGTTCCTCTACTTAACGATCTGTGAGACTTGGTCAAAAACATATGGCGTCGGTGCTTGTGCTGCGTGTGGGTGGTTAGGCCCTGCGTAAACCTTTAACTTTGTGGCAACAACTTGACCTAGACGATTCTTGGGCAACATACCCTTAATCGCTTTCTCTACGGCGCGTGTTGGGTGCTTGACGAGAAGATCTCCATAAACGGTTGAGGTTAGGCCGCCCGGGAAACCTGAATGTTGGTGTGCAAATTTCTGCTTTGTCTTCTGACCAGAAAGTGCGACCTTCTCGGCGTTGATGATGATGACGAAGTCACCCATATCCATATGGGGAGCGAAAGTGGCTTTGTGCTTGCCACGTAGAAGCACAGCAGCGTGGGTAGCAAGACGTCCCAATACGACATCTTCAGCATCGATGACGTGCCACTTTCGCACA
>JANYDL010000076.1 GCA_025363635.1 Actinomycetes bacterium | reverse complement strand
AATGTGACCCATGCGCTCGCGACGTACCTTGGCACGAGTAACTTCTACACCGCAACGCTCGCAAATGATTCCTTTAAAGCGAACGCGCTTGTACTTACCGCAGTAGCACTCCCAATCGCGAGTAGGTCCGAAGATCTTCTCATCGAAAAGGCCATCTTTCTCGGGCTTTAGAGTTCGGTAGTTGATGGTCTCTGGCTTCTTAACTTCGCCAAAAGACCACTCACGGATATGTTCAGCCGAAGCAAGACCGATTCGAAGTTCATCAAAAAAGTTGACGTCTAACATAGTTATTCCCCTCAGACTTCTTCAACGCTGCTTGGCTCAACTCGTGACAAGTTGATGCCGAGCTCTTCGGCGGCACGGAATACCTCTTCATCGGTATCACGCAATTCGATCGCAATACCTTCAGATGAAAGTACTTCGACATTGAGGCAGAGTGATTGCATTTCCTTGATAAGCACCTTGAATGACTCAGGGATGCCCGGTTCAGGAATGTTCTCGCCCTTAACAATTGCTTCGTAAACCTTTACGCGACCAAGAACATCGTCAGACTTAATAGTAAGAAGTTCTTGAAGCGTGTAAGCGGCGCCGTACGCTTCGAGCGCCCACACTTCCATCTCACCAAAGCGCTGACCACCGAACTGAGCCTTACCACCGAGTGGCTGCTGCGTGATCATCGAGTATGGACCAGTTGAACGTGCGTGAATCTTGTCATCCACCAAGTGATGGAGTTTCAAGATGTACATGTATCCAACTGAAATTGGAGTTGGGTAAGGCTCACCACTTCTACCATCAAAGAGTTGTGCTTTACCGGATTTGTGAATTAATTGCAGACCATCGCGGTTGGCAAGTGTGTTCTCTAGAAGACCAGATACTTCATCCTCGCGAGCGCCATCAAATACTGGCGTTGCGAGATTTGTTCCTGGCTCGCCCTTTCCAGCTCCGATGTCTTGGAGATGCTTAGCCCAAGCCTCATCAATCCCCGTGAGATCCCATCCAGTTTTTGCAACCCAACCAAGGTGCATTTCAAGAACCTGTCCGACGTTCATACGACCTGGAACACCGAGCGGATTAAGAATTACATCAACAGGGGTTCCATCTTCAAGGAACGGCATATCTTCTTGAGGAAGAATCTTGGAAATAACACCCTTGTTACCGTGGCGACCAGCGAGCTTGTCACCATCTTGAATTTTGCGCTTCTGTGCGACATAGACGCGAACGAGTTGGTTAACTCCGGCCGCGAGTTCGAAACCTTCTTCGCTCTCGATGACCTTGACGTCAATAACCTTGCCGGACTCACCGTGTGGAACCTTGAGTGAGGTATCGCGAACTTCGCGAGCCTTCTCCCCAAAGATTGCGCGAAGCAAGCGCTCTTCTGGAGTTAGTTCGGTCTCGCCCTTTGGCGTTACCTTTCCAACGAGAATGTCGCCTGGCACGACCTCTGCACCGATTCGAATGATTCCGCGATCATCAAGATCGGCAAGCACTTCTTCGGAAACGTTAGGGATGTCGCGAGTAATTTCTTCTGCACCAAGCTTGGTATCGCGGGCATCAACTTCGTATTCCTCAATGTGAATAGAGGTCAGTACATCGTCTTGGACCAAGCGCTGAGACAAGATGATCGCGTCTTCGTAGTTGTGGCCTTCCCATGACATAAATGCCACGAGCAAGTTCTTACCCAGGGCCATTTCACCATTTTCGGTGCAAGGGCCATCAGCAATAACTGAGCCAACTTCAAGTTTCTGTCCTTCACTCACAATAACCTTCTGGTTGTAGGAAGTGCCTTGGTTAGAGCGCATGAACTTAGCGAGTGAGTACTCGGTGTACGTGGAATCGTCATTCATGACTTTAACTTCAGTGGCAGATACTTCCGTAACTACGCCGGCCTTTGTTGCAACGACAACGTCGCCTGCATCAACTGCTGCGCGGAATTCCATGCCGGTACCAATGAGTGGAGCCTCAGCACGCATCAGCGGAACTGACTGACGCATCATGTTAGAGCCCATCAAGGCGCGGTTAGCATCATCGTGCTCCAAGAACGGAATCATTGCGGTAGCAACAGAAACCATTTGGCGTGGAGATACATCCATGTAATCAACTTCGTCGGCGAGAATATATTCAACTTCTCCCCCACGACGACGCACTAATACGCGCTCTTCTGCGAAATGATTGTCGTTGGTCAATGGTGCGTTTGCCTGAGCGATGATGTGCTCATCTTCTTCATCAGCGGTCAAGTAATCCACCTGATCGGTTACGCGACCCTTCGTCACCTTGCGATAAGGAGTCTCAATAAATCCGAATGCGGTAACACGGCCATAAGTTGCAAGTGAACCGATGAGACCGATGTTTGGACCTTCAGGGGTTTCGATGGGGCACATACGACCGTAGTGCGATGGGTGTACGTCACGAACTTCGAAGCCCGCGCGATCTCGTGAGAGACCACCAGGTCCGAGAGCTGAGAGACGACGCTTATGAGTCAGACCAGAAAGTGGGTTGGTCTGATCCATGAACTGCGACAACTGGGAAGTTCCGAAGAACTCCTTTATTGAAGCAACCACGGGTCGAATGTTGATCAATGTCTGAGGAGTAATAGCCTCAACATCTTGGGTCGTCATACGTTCGCGAACTACGCGCTCCATGCGAGAAAGTCCCGTACGCACTTGGTTCTGAATCAATTCACCAACGGTACGCAGACGTCGGTTACCGAAGTGATCGATATCGTCCTTCTCTACCCGTACTTCGCGGCGGTACTCCATAAGGAGTTCGCCCTTGTGAAGCGCCACGAGATAGTGAACTGTTGCAACGATGTCTTCGATTGTGAGGAGACCTTGCTTGAGTTCCATATCCAGACCGAGCTTCTTGTTCACCTTGAAGCGACCGACTTTAGCCAAGTCATAACGCTTAGGGTTAAAGTAAAGATTTTCGATCAAGTTCTGCGCGGCTTCCTTTGTTGGAGGCTCACCTGGACGAAGTTTGCGATAGATATCCAGCAACGCTTCATCTTGTGTCTTGACGTTATCTTTTTCGAGAGTTGCGCGCATTGATTCATATTCGCCAAACTCTTCAAGAATTTGTTCTTCAGTCCAGCCAAGTGCCTTCAAGAAGACGGTAACTGATTGCTTACGCTTGCGGTCGATACGAACGCCGACAAGATCTTTCTTATCAACTTCAAATTCCAACCATGCGCCGCGGCCAGGAATGATCTTTGAAGTGAATACATCTTTGTCAGATGTCTTTTCGATAGTGCGCTCGAAGTACACGCCCGGCGAGCGAACGAGTTGTGAAACAACAACGCGCTCGGTTCCGTTAATAACGAATGTGCCACGAGGTGTCATCACAGGGAAATCGCCCATGAAAACTGTCTGCGACTTAATTTCACCAGTGATGTTATTGGTGAACTCTGCTGTGACGAAGAGTGGTCGCGAATAAGTTACGTCGCGCTCTTTGCACTGCTCGATTGTGTTCTTGGGAGGCTCTAGGTAGTGATTCCTAAAGCTCAGACTCATCGTTCCTTGGAAATCTTCGATTGGTGAAATCTCTTCAAAGATTTCTTCCAATCCAGATTGTGTAGGAAGCTCGCCACGGCTAGTGACTGCAGCTTGTGCCAATCGCGCGCGCCATACATCGTTGCCCAACAACCAATCAACGCTCTCAATTTGGAGCGCAAGAAGGTTAGGTACTTCGAGTGGTTCGCGGATCTTGGCAAAAGAAATACGGCGTGGAGCAACGTTTTTAGATTTTGACGCGGCCAAGAGGTGTCCTTCCGAACAGGAATTGGTGACGCACGGGACAAAGGTCTCAGCCGCTATATGCATT
>JANYDL010000073.1 GCA_025363635.1 Actinomycetes bacterium | reverse complement strand
GCGAGGGGCCCAAGAAAAACTGACGGCAAAAGTCGAGCGATGAATACACCCGCAATTGCAAAATTAGCCTTCGAATAATTTCCCGCTGAAAGTTGCTGAGCCATTGCCGTCGTAGCAAGCAGCCCCAGCCAATCTCCAAGTGAGGAGAAGGCCATTGATTGCCACAGTTTGCGAAAAGCTGGAATGGCCATAACTCCACGCGCTTGATCAGGTGCGGGAGCAGCAGGGGTTGGAAGAGTTCGGGCCACGATGTAAGGGTAGTGGAGGTGCTATTTGGCAGTAGGGGCGGGTTTAGATTTTTCCGTCTTTGCTTCACCGCTCGCAGATTTCTTCGCAACACGCTTAGATGCCGCTTTTTTCACAGTATTTTTCGTCAAAGTTGGCGCACTTTTCCTAACGGCTGCTTTCTTACGCGTTTTCTTGGCACGGCTCACTCCACCATTTTCTGCTTCCCAGGCTCTACGCCCTGCTAATAACTCCAATCCTCGCTCAAGCGTCATTGCTTCCAGGGTATCTCCACGTCGCAAGGTTGCGTTTGTCTCCCCATCAGTGACATACATTCCAAAACGCCCATCTTTGAGAATTAGCGGCTTTTGATTCGCCGGATCTATACCCAGTTCTTTAAGTGGTGGCTTTGCAACCCCACGTCGGCGAACTTTAGGTTCCTTATAAATTGCCTCTGCCTCATCTAGAGATAGTGAGAAAAGTTGGTCTTCACTTGTGAGCGTTCGAGAATCAATTCCACGTTTCAAATATGGACCGTAACGTCCGTTCTGCACCGTGATCTCTTCACCAGTGCCTGAATCAACGCCTAATGAACGAGGTAGCGAGAGCAATTTCAAAGCGTCGTCAAAGGTAATTGTGTCTAACGTCATTGTCGAAAGAAGCGAAGCGGTTTTTGCCTTGTCGCCTTTCTTTGCATCCTCTGGCAAGACTTCAGAAACATATGGACCAAAACGTCCAGATTTCGCAATCACCTCCAGTCCAGTACCAGGATCTATTCCCAGTTCACGTTCGCCAGATGGTTGAGCGAGGATCTCTATCGCTTTTGCCAAAGTCAATTCATCTGGTGCCATCGTCTCTGGGATATTTGCAAGTTTTCGCTCATCACCTTCACCTTGCTGAAGATAAGCGCCGTATCTTCCTACGCGAATCTGAATATCTTCACCAAGACGCATAGTGTTTACTTCGCGCGCGTCAATTGCACCCAAGTCGGCCGAGAGTTCATTTAAACCTGGTTGACCATCGTGTCCATAAAAGAAGTCTCGCAACCAATCAACTCTCTGCGCTTCCCCGTTTGCAATCTTATCAAGGTCCTCCTCCATGCTTGCTGTGAATTCGTAATCCACTAGTTTCGCAAAATGTTGCTCCAGCAGTCCAGTCACGGAAAAGGCAAGAAAGGCAGGAACTAAGGCTCTACCCCTTTTATATATATAGCCGCGATCCTGAATAGTTTGAATGATCGATGCAAATGTTGACGGTCGTCCAATCCCTAACTCTTCTAATTTCTTTACCAATGTGGGTTCGGTATATCGAGCAGGTGGTTTTGTATCATGTCCCTCGCAAGTGTAATCCGCTACTTTTATCGCTTGTCCAATCGTCATTGCAGGTAGGCGACGGTCTTCATTTTCATCATCTACTTTGTCATCGCTTTTGTCGAGATTAGAGTCATCGTAGGCGGCTAAGAATCCGGCGAAAGTAATAACTGATCCATTTGCGCGAAATATAGTCAATCGAGAATCATTAGTAGTTGCTTCAAAATCAACGCGCATCTGCAATTTCTTAGCATCAGCCATCTGCGATGCGACTGTCCTTTTCCAAATCAAGTCATAGAGCGCAAACTCATCTCGCGACAATTCAGGGGCTAATTCACCTGGCGTCTTGAAAACATCGCCGGCAGGTCGAATAGCCTCATGGGCTTCTTGGGCATTCTTAGTTTTGCTGGCATACACGCGTGGAACTTCAGAAACATGATCTGCACCGTAAAGTGCTTTCGCCGAACTTCTTGCAGCAGTAATCGCTTGCGATGATAGATTGACTGAATCGGTGCGCATATACGTGATGTAGCCATTTTCGTATAGGCGCTGCGCGATTCTCATCGTTATTTGAGCACCCCACCCCAATCGACCACCAGCATCTTGTTGGAGTGTGGAAGTTGTGAAGGGAGGTTTTGGTCGCTCAGTTCTCGGTGACTCCTCCATCGACTTCACCGAAAGTGAGGTGCTAGACAAAGAAGATACGAGCGTGGTCGCATCAGATTCATCGAGTCGCACAATATTTGCCAGAGATTTTTCCTTTATGGCTCCATCAGCCCCAAAGTCGCTAGTTGCTGCAACTTTCCTTCCATCAACACTTATGAGACGCGCATTAAAACCAAGTTCGCATCTGGCACTGACATCCCACCAAGAAGAAGAGATGAATGCCATTCGCTCTCGCTCTTTTTCCACTATCAATCGCGTTGCGACGGATTGCACGCGACCCGCTGAAATCCGTGGCATAACTTTCTTCCAAAGCACAGGGGAGAGGCGATAGCCAAAAAGACGGTCAAGTACTCGACGAGTTTCTTGTGCATCAATCAAGTGATAATCAAGATCGCGAGTTTCGTTAACCGCCTTCTGAATCGCTTCCTTTGTGATCTCGTTAAAGACCATTCTCTTAATAGGAATCTTGGGTTGCAAAACTTCTACGAGGTGCCAAGCAATGGCTTCACCTTCTCGGTCTTCATCTGTTGCAAGAATGAGTTCGTCGGCACCTTTCAATAACGCCTTTAATTCAGCAACTTTTGCCTTCTTATCGGGGTTAATGACGTAGAGCGGCGCAAAGTCCTCTTCAATGTTGACGCCCTCTTTAGCCCAAGCGATGCCCTTATATTCTTTAGGAATATCTGCAGCGCGCTGCGGCAAATCACGAATATGACCGACGCTTGCCTCGACGATGTACTCGTCGCCAAGATAGCCCCCGATCTTACGAGCTTTCGCTGGCGATTCGACGATCACCAACTTCTTTAAATCTTTCGACATATCCGCCTTAAAACTTAAGGGTGATTCTTAATACTCAATCGTCGTTGACTTACGACGGTTGTGAACAAGAGCACCAATGATTACTGCGAGAGCGAGAAGGCCGATCGCAACACTTGTTGCATTGTGATTGCCAAGTGAAAGGCTAACAATTGCAGGTGTAATCAAAAGACCTACCAAGTTCATAACTTTGATAAGTGGGTTTATGGCAGGACCCGCGGTATCTTTAAACGGATCTCCCACTGTGTCACCGATAATCGTGGCAGCGTGCGCTTCAGAATTCTTTCCGCCATAGTGACCATCTTCAACCATCTTCTTTGCGTTATCCCATGCTCCGCCAGAATTGGCAAGGAATACTGCCATAAGAGTTCCGGTTCCAATAGCTCCGGCCAGGTATGCACCGAGAGATCCAACTCCTAATCCAAAACCAACGGCGATAGGTGCCATGACAGCAAGCAGACCAGGCGTCGCAAGTTCGCGTAGCGAATCTCGTGTACAGATATCGACTACTCGACCATACTCAGGCTTTTCCGTGCCTTCCATAATTCCAGGATGCTCTATGAATTGCTTTCGCACTTCAACTACCACTGCGCCTGCCGCGCGTGACACTGCGTTGATGGCAAGTCCAGAGAAGAGGAAAACAACTGCGGCTCCGATAATCAAACCAACGAGGTTACGTGGATTAGCTACGTCTAGGACACCTTGGAATTGGAGTGCGAGATCAGCCGCATTTTTGCCGGCCGACTCAACAGCATTCTTAATTGCATCAGTAAATGCGCCGAAGAGCGCTGTGGCCGCGAGAACTGCGGTTGCAATCGCAATACCTTTGGTGATGGCCTTTGTTGTATTACCCACTGCGTCCAGTGATGTCAGAATAGCTGAACCTTCGCCTTCAACATCCCCCGACATTTCTGCAATGCCTTGAGCGTTATCTGAGATAGGTCCGAAGGTATCCATGGCCACAATTACGCCAACGGTTGTCAATAAACCAGTACCCGCTAGTGCAATGGCAAGCAATGAAAGAACAATACTTCCGCCACCTAGTAAGAATGCACCGAATACCGCTGAGGCTATAAGCACAGCCGAATAAACGGCAGATTCAAATCCGACGGATATTCCGGAGAGCAATACAGTCGCAGCACCGGTTTGGGATGAAGCAGCAACATCATTTACTGGTCGTCGACCAACTGCGGTAAAGAATCCCGTGAGTACCTGAATAGACGCCGCAAGCACGATTCCAATGAGGACTGCGCCAAAAGCAAGAATACGAGGATTGAGTGAGCCTGCATCGCCGATCGCTTTCGCTGACAATCCGGTAAGCAATGAGAAATCACCTGGGAGGTACACGAATGTCGCAAGGCCAGTAAGGACGGCGCTAATTATGGCTGAAAGGAAAAATGAACGGTTGATTGCGCTCATTGCGCTCTTATCCGTGGAGCGCATGCGCGTCAAGAAAATTCCGATTACTGCCGTAATGGTTCCAATGGCTGGAACTATGAGCGGAAAGATAAGTCCAGAATCACCGAATCCGGCCTTACCGAGAATTAAAGCCGCGACAAGAGTGACCGCATATGACTCAAAAAGATCCGCGGCCATACCGGCACAATCGCCAACGTTGTCGCCAACGTTATCCGCAATTGTTGCTGCGTTGCGCGGGTCATCTTCAGGAATATTCTTCTCTACTTTTCCAACAAGGTCAGCCCCAACATCTGCTGCCTTTGTAAAAATTCCTCCGCCGACACGCATGAACATTGCAACCATGGCCGCGCCAAAACCAAATCCTTCAAGAACTGAGGGAGCATTCTCGCGATAAATAATGACAACTAAAGAAGCACCAACCAGTCCTAGTCCCACCGTCGTCATTCCCACTACGCCGCCAGTACGAAAGGCAATTTGTACTGCGCGTTCCGATGATTTCTGTCGCGCGGCTTCTGCTACACGAACATTTGCGCGAACGGCGAGCCACATACCGTTATATCCGACGAGTGCGCTAAATACCGCGCCGACCAAGAAGAAAATCGAACGACCAAGTCGAATATCTGATCCCCCGGGCAAGGCGAAAAGTAGGAAAAAGACTATGACGACAAAATAAGAGAGCGTTCGAAATTGTCGCGCAAGAAATGCGGCGGCACCTTCCTGAACTGCCGCTGCGACTTCGCGCATATTTTCGGTGCCCTCATCATTAGCAAGCACTTGAGCACGTAGACCCCAAGCAACTGCCAAGGCTCCAAGCGAAATCGCTAGAACGATATATACATAGGTTAGATTTGTGCCGGAAACGTGCACGAGAGAGCTGGCAGCTCGCATTTCTCCTCCATTGGAGATCGGGCCTCTCATCGAAGCCATCTTTGCCGGGCAGGGATGTTTATCGGCGGGCAGGTAGTACGAGAGCCTTGCCGTCAAACACTGAGCGAGAGTGTACGCACAGGTAGCGCCCTTCCCGCAATTCTTTCAAGGTCCGTACCTATCTATTAGGGCACTTTCATGAGCGAGGGGGCCTCAATCTCACGGGAAGCGACCCCCTCTTTCTCGGGCTTGTGCCTTAAGGTGAACCTCTATGAATCTCTTCGACGCAAAATCCATCATCGCCGACCTCGGGTTGGCTGGGGTCCTGGGGATTCTCTTCACCGAAACTGGACTGCTCTTCGGGCTCCTCTTCCCTGGGGATTCTCTCCTCTTTCTGGCCGGAGTAGCCGCTTCGGGCACGGCCGCCGCGCTTATCGGGGTGCATCTCTCCGTGGCAGGGATCTTTATTGGGGCGCCGATCGCGACAATTCTGGGTTCTCAAGTCGGGTACTTCATTGGGCATCGCTTCGGTCGGCCATTCTTTGATCGACCCGATGGGCGTTTCTTCAACCATGCTCGCGTTGCCGCAACTGAAAAGTGGTTGAAGAAGTATGGACCCGGAAGAGCCATCATTCTGGCTCGATATGTTCCCTTTGTTAGGACGCTGATAAATCCACTATGTGGCATTGTGCGAGTGCCACCTGGAAAATTCTTTCTGTACAACGTTGTTGGGGGAATTTTGTGGAGCGATGGTGTCGTACTTCTTGGCTACCTGCTTGGGGAGAGATTGAAAGGCTCTATCGATAAATATTTATTACCCATCATCGGTTTAATTATTCTACTTAGCCTGCTTCCTTTACTTTTGGAAATTATTCGTGAACTCAGGACCAAGCGACACTTAAGTTAAAAAAATCGGTTGATCAACCAGTTCGTGATCTAGGGGAGAATCTTCAGGCAGGCTGGAATTTAGAAAATCAATTTCAGCATCGGTTAAGGAAATGGCGACTCCATTGAGCGAATCCAAAACAGAAGATTCTCTCGTCGCACCTGGAATAGGGATGATTGTAGTTGAGGTATGGAGCAGCCATGCAATCGCGATTGCATATGCCGAAGCGCGTTTCGCTTTTCCAATTTCATCGAAGGGACCAAAACTTCCTTCGCCCAACTTCGAAGACAGGCGAACACCACCCAGTGGAGACCAGGGAAGATAAGCGATTCCATATTCTTCGCAGACTTTGAAGACATCAGAGTCATTGCGATATCGAGGGCTATATTGATTTTGGATGGAAATGATTCCGCCCTGCGATGGAGTGCCACCTAATTTTATTGCGCGACGTAATTGCTCAGCGTTGTAATTGCTAACTCCGATCTTTTCAACAAGACCTCGCTCAAGTAAAACTTGCAAGTTTTCGAATTGAACTTCGAAAGGCACTGTCGGGTCGAGACGATGATGCTGCCAGAGTTGAATCTTTTCCACGCCTAAACGCAGAGCAGAGGCTTCAGCAGCACGTAAAAAATAATCTCGCGTCGCAGCTCTTCCCCAACTTTCACCAGGACCGCGCGTAATACCGTTCTTCGTTGCGATAACAACTTTGCTCTTTGACTCGGGATTGGCAGACCACGACCTAAATGCCTCGCCTACCAACCGCTCATTGTGTCCAAATGTCTTCCAACTTGGTGCATAGATATCAGCAGTGTCTAGCAATGTAATTCCCGCATCGAGAGCTGCTTGGATGACCGAAATCGCAGCATCTCTTTCTTCAAGTATCGCGGCTCTTTCGACTGGCATTCCCGACATAGGCATGCAACCCAGCCCCATCGCAGAAACTTTCCATGGTCCGAGTTGTCGTTGCGGAATATTCATCGTTAAAGTCCTAACTCGGGAAGTGAATAGAGAGCGCGATATTCCAATCCTGCATCAATAATCTTTTGCTTAGCGCCACGTTCTACTATGACCGCGACTCCCACAACTATGGCACCAGCCTCACGGAGTGCTTCAACCGCTGTAAGAACGGATCCACCAGTGGTTGAGGTATCTTCCACCGCTACCACTCGGCGGCCTTTTACATCTGGCCCTTCGATGCGTCGTTGGAGTCCATGTTGTTTCTCTGCTTTGCGAACCACGAACGAATCAACTCTTTTTCCTTTTTGTGCTGCCACGTGCATAATCGCCGTCGCAACTGGATCCGCGCCGAGAGTAAGTCCTCCAACAGCGTCGTATTCCCATCCCTCTAAGAGTTCTAACATGAGTTCGCCAATGAGTGGAGCCGCGTGAGAATCCAACGTAACTCGTCGTAAGTCTACGTAATAGTCGGCTTCCTTTCCGGAAGACAAAATGACTTTTCCTACGACTACCGCTTTCCTAATGATTTCCTCTTTTAGAATATCGTGTGAATTCACAGGAATACCTTACCTATTCTCCCTATCTCAATTACCCTCATTCAATGATCTCGGATCGCACTCAGATTGCGCGCCTATTCCATCGTTTTGGTTTTGGGCCACGACCTGGAGAATTTGCACGAGCGATCAAGCAAGGTTTGCAAGCCACAAGAACTGAACTTCTCTCGGTCCCTCTGCATGATGCAGGACTTGACGCAATCGTGGCACCAACATTGACTGATTTAGGCCCATTTCCCGCAGTCAATTCTCCCGGTCGAAAAGCCTTTGATGATGAAATGCATCGGGAGAGGCGAAATTTGACTTTATGGTGGCTGGATCGGATGGCGCTAGCAAATCATGGGCTTACGGAACGAATGACGTGGTTCTGGCATGGTCACTGGGCGACATCGATTGGAAAAGTGGAATACGCCCTGCCGATGTACATGCAAAATCAAACTCTTCGGAAGAGCGCTGTTGGCAATTTTTCGGATCAAGCACGAAATATGATCACAGATGGAGCGCTCCAATATTGGCTAGATAACGGGAATAACTCGATTTCTGCGCCCAACGAAAATCTCGCTCGTGAATTTATGGAATTGTTTACCCTTGGTGTCGATCAATACTCAGAGCAAGATGTTAAGCAAGTTGCCAGAGCGCTTACTGGTTATGCGGTCACGCGTTCCACAGGAGCGGTTTCTTTAAATCTGAAAAAGCACGATTCATCCCCCATCACGATTCTTGGAAAGACAGGCTCGTTTACCGCCGAAGATGTCAGCAATCATTTGGTGAATCAAGCTCAGACTGCCAGGTTCATCGCTGAGAGAGTGTGGTTTCGTTTTGTATCTGACAGTTCACCTCTAACAGCCAATGACTCACTCATTGAGTCATTCGCGAGTCGAAACATTTTGAGCCTTATTTCGACAGTAGGTAATAGCGCAGCAATGGCCGATCCGCAGAATTCCTTAGTCAGATCTCCAGTGGAATGGTTTGTTTCAGTGTGCAGAGCGCTCAAGGTAACGCCTTCAAAAGTAAGTAAGCCGGATCAAGTGTTGAACTTTCTGGATAAATTAGGTCAGATTCCTTTTTCTCCTCCGAATGTTGGAGGTTGGCCAACAGGTGAATCGTGGCTAACGGCAGCCGCAGCCCAATATCGCCTTCAAATCGCCCAATACCTTCTGACTCAGGGAGATATAAGCCCTCTTACAAATATCTCCTCTGGAAGTAGATATTTTGCAATCGGTGACCTACTCGGGGTGCCGACGTGGAGTACTAGAACTGCGCGAGCTCTTCGAAATGTACAAGGGGACCCAACTCGAATGTTTCTCTTGGCAGTTTCAAGTCCTGAATACATCGTGAGCATCTAGGAGCGCCATGGATACGCTAAGTCGACGAAGATTCTTGCAACTCTCAGGGGCTGCAATTGTTGGTGCAACAGCTCCAGTTCTTTCGATTTCGCAAATAGTGCAGGCGGCGCAAACGCGCCCGTTACCTGCAGGCACACCCATCCTTGTCTTAGTGACTCTTTACGGAGGCAACGATGGGTTGAATACGGTCATCCCTTATCAAGACGCAAACTACTTTCAATCTAGACCCGACATTTCTTATTCACCTTCGGATTTGCTGCCACTTGATAAAGAATTAGCCCTCAACGGCTCAATGACAGGAATGAAGAATCTTTGGGATCAAAAGAAATTAGCGATCATTCGCGGTGTTGGCTATCCTCAATCAGATCGTTCTCACTTCACCTCGATGGCGATTTGGCAATCTGCTTCGCCCGAAGCCCAATCAAATTCTGGCTGGATCGGTCGCTGGATAGATTCGCAGCCCCGAGATCCGATGCTCGCAATTAGTTTAGGTTCAGTACTCCCGCCCCTCATGGCAGGAGTAAATCGCTCAGGTTCTGCACTCCCATTGGGTGGAATATTTGTTCCTACAGGTGCCCTCGCAATGGATTGCATGCGTCTTTCCGCTCCTTCGGCAAGTGATTCAAAACTACTTGCTACAGCAGCGACTTCGTTGCGCGATCTCTTCGATCTTTCGTCAACCGTAACGCCCATACTTAAACTTCCAGCTCCACCTGCCAGTGATTTACCGACTTCCAATGGTGGAAGTGCGGGAGGGGGATCCGATCTTCAACAGCAATTGGATGTCGTTGCAAAGTTGATAGCTGCTGGAGCGCCAACAAGGGTGTGGTCAGTGAGTCTTGGCGGATTTGATACCCATGCAAACGAGAAAGGTGCACAGGCAGTTCTCTTAGGAAATGTTTCTGATGCAATAAGTCGTTTCCTTTCACAGATGCGTTCAGTAAGCCGCGGACAAGATGTTACGGTCATGACGTACAGTGAATTTGGGCGACGAGTTCGTGGCAACGCTTCGCAGGGGACCGACCATGGAACCTCAGGGCCAGTTTTTCTCGCTGGAGACAAAATTAAAGGTGGATTTTATGGAGATCAACCATCGCTTACTTCATTAAAAGATGGGGATTTGGCTGTCACTACTGATTTCAGAGATATTTACGCCACTGTGCTAGAGAACATTCTGATGGCACCTTCAGAACAAATTCTTGGAAATTGGAAAGGCCGAATGAAATTCTTAGGAAATAACTAAGGACCTTTTCTGTAAATCACTATCGGAGAAGTATTTCTATGAGCCAATGATTTTGACGGGCTTGAATCAAGAAGTGCATCCACCTCAACGCGCAGTTTTGCAACTTCCAGAGCGAGATTTGCCATTGCGGACTCCAACTCAATAATTCTTTTTATGCCAGCATGATTAATTCCCTCTCCTATCAATCTTTGAACATTACGCAACAGTGCAATATCACGTAGTGAATACCTGCGTCCGCGACCACTGGCTCGTCCAGGAGAAACTAACCCAAGTCGGTCGTACTGACGCAGAGTTTGGGGGTGCAATCCTGAAAGTTGAGACGCAACGGAGATTACGTAGACCGCTGCTTCATCATCATCCTCAGGATTAATCTGAATTGTTACCTCGGTCATGCCTTTGCCTTTGAATTAAATTCCGCTCGCACATCTTCCTCGTTAGTTGCAGCAGCGAATTCATCTAGAGCTTTATGCGCTCTTGCATCCAATCGACGAGGAACTTGCACCTCTACTGTCACGAGAAGATCGCCCGCGCCCGACGCTGCCTGAACTCCGCGGCCCTTGATGCGAAGCACGCGCCCATTTGGAGTGCCAGGCGAGAGCCTCACCGTAACTTCCTCTCCACTCAAGGTTGGGACCTTGATATCGGCACCGAGCGCTGCTTCGACGAAGGTGACAGGCAACGTAACCGTCAAGTTTTCGTTTTTATGACCGAAAATCGGGTGAGTTTTCACATGTAAATGGATGAAAAGGTCTCCTGGTCCACCCTCTCCAGGCGCACCCTTACCTTTCAAGCGAATCTTCGCGCCGTCTTTCACGCCTGCAGGAACACGTGCGGTAATTGTTTGTGCTTGACCGCCATCGGTCGAGATTCTCAGATCCAAAGTTGTGCCGAAGATCGACTCCTTAAAAGTTATCGTCGATTCAGTCTGCAGATCTTGTCCCCTACGTGGACCACGAGTGCCTCCGAATAGATTTGCAAAAATATCTTGTGGTGAACCGCCACCGAAGACATCAGAGAAATCTCCGGCACCTTGGCCTCCGCCGGCTTGAGGTGCTCTAAAACCTCCACGTTCAAAACGCGAGCGCGCCTCGTCGTACTCTGCGCGCTTCTTCCCGTCAGACAAAATGTCATTTGCTTCAGATACTGCTTTGAATTGTTCCTCTAACTTTTTATCACCCCTGTTTTTATCAGGGTGAAGTTCGCGCGCAAGAGAACGGTATTTCTTTTTGATCTCTGAACTTGTTGCGCTTTTTGGAACACCGAGGATTTTGTAGAAATCTTTTTCGTAGAGATCTTTAGCGGCCATTGCTTACTCAGGATCCGTTACTGCGACTCTTGCTGGTCGAAGGATTCGGTTCTTGAACTTATAGCCGGATTGCAAAATTGCCGTCGCGGTTGGCTGCGAAACATCGGGGGAAGTAGAGTGCAAGAGCGCCTCATGTTGATGTGGATCAAAGGCGCTACCTACTTCGCCGAACTGCTCTAAACCGATTCTTTCAACGACGCTCATCAATTGATCAGCGATGGATTTAAATCCACCTTCGAGTTCATTGTGTTCACGAGCGCGATCAAGATCATCCAATATCGGTAACAATTCTGAAAGAACGCTCCCCACAGCAATTTCTTGGGTGAGTGCACGATCGCGCTCTACACGTTTTCGGTAATTTGCATATTCAGCTTGTAGCCGCTGAAGATCTGCGGTGAGGACGGCGAGATTATTCTCATCCGTCCCCCCTTGCAGTTCCTCGACATTTTCTTCGACGATTGCCACCGTCTCATCGGACATTTTTAGTCTTCAACAATCTCTGCATCTTCAACACCTGCTTCGGATGCCTGGTCCCGAGCCTCAGCTGCATCCGCGGCTGCCGTAGCAGCTGCTGCCGATGCGTAGAGGGCGCTTCCAAGTGCTTGACTCAATTTTGAAACTTTCTCAGTTGAATCTTTTATCATTTGGAAGTTTGCACCACCGAGAGAAGTTTTCAGTTCGGCTAGAGCAGTCTCTGTTTCTGCTTTCTGGGTTGCCAGGTCTCCTTCATTGAATTTCTCAGCGTTATCAGCAAGGAATTTCTCTGTCTGATAGAGCAAAGTATCCCCAGTATTGCGAATTTCCGCTTCTTCTTTACGCTGACGATCCTCTTCCGCATGAGATTCTGCATCTTTCATCATGCGATCGATCTCATCTTTAGAGAGAGCAGAGCCACCTGTAATGGTCATACGTTGCTCTTTGCCAGTACCAAGATCTTTGGCAGAGACGTGGACGATTCCGTTTGCATCGATATCGAAGGTGACTTCAATTTGAGGGACTCCACGTGGTGCAGGTGGAAGTCCGGTGAGTTCGAACATTCCCAACTTCTTGTTGTACGCAGCCATTTCACGTTCGCCTTGATAGGCCTGAATTTGAACCGCAGGTTGATTATCATCTGCGGTTGTGAAAATTTCACTTCTCTTCGTTGGGATAGTTGTATTTCGCTCGATGAGGCGAGTCATTACTCCACCCTTGGTTTCGATACCAAGTGATAGAGGAGTGACATCGAGAAGTAGAACATCTTTTACTTCACCTTTGAGCACACCGGCTTGCAATGAGGCACCCACTGCCACCACTTCGTCGGGATTGACACCCTTGTTGGGTTCACGTCCACCAGTCAAATCGCGAACAAGGTCCACAACAGCTGGCATACGAGTTGATCCTCCGACAAGTACGACATGGTGAATATCAGAGACCGGGATTCCTGCATCTTTTAGAACGGACTGGAACGGCTTCTTGCATCGATCAAGAAGGTCGGCAGTGAGCGATTGGAATTGTGCACGTGTGATAGTTTCATCAAGGAAGAGTGGGTTCTTCTCTGCGTCAACTGTGATGTAAGGCAAGTTGATTGAAGCTTGTTGTGAGGAGGAGAGTTCTATCTTCGCTTTTTCAGCAGCTTCACGAATACGTTGCATAGCCATCTTGTCTTTGGTCAGATCAATGCCATTCTTCGATCCAAAAGTCTTTACAAGATGATCGACGAGTGCTTGATCCCAGTCATCTCCACCGAGATGGTTATCACCGTTGGTGGCCTTCACTTCGACAACACCCTCGCCGATTTCAAGAAGTGAAACGTCAAAGGTCCCACCACCGAGGTCGAAGACAAGAATGGTTTGCTCCTTATCGCCTTTGTCGAGACCGTATGCGAGTGCAGCCGCTGTGGGCTCGTTAATAATGCGAAGGACGTTAAGTCCTGCGATTTCTCCGGCCTCCTTCGTCGCTTGACGTTGCGAGTCATTGAAATAGGCAGGAACCGTGATAACTGCGTCAGTCACGGTTTCACCCAAATACGATTCGGCATCCCGCTTCAACTTCTGCAAAATACGAGCGGAGATTTCCTGGGGCGTGTATTTCTTGCCATCTATATCTACATTCCAAGAAGTGCCCATATGACGCTTCACGGAGCGAATTGTCCGCTCAACGTTGGTCACCGACTGGCGCTTGGCGACCTCGCCCACCAGAACCTCGCCATTCTTGGCGAAGGCCACGATCGAGGGGGTCGTGCGAGCGCCTTCTGCGTTAGCGATGACCGTAGGCTCGCCGCCTTCAAGGACAGATACGCAACTATTCGTGGTTCCCAGGTCGATTCCGACTGCTCTAGACATCTTTTGACGCTCCTTTTTCTCTAAAATCGAATTCGGGTCCCACAGAGGAGACCATGACATTATTGTGAACCTTGCGTCCGAATTTGTCAAAAGATTGAGTCGGGTCG
>JANYDL010000043.1 GCA_025363635.1 Actinomycetes bacterium | reverse complement strand
TCAGTGTTCAAATACCGGCTCAGGACTTTCGTAAACTTGCCCATTGGCACCGAATATTAAGTAGCGCGTAAATCCACGAGTAAACCAGCGATCGTGGGTCACCGATACGACTGTGCCCTCGTAGCGGGTAAGCGCATGTTCCAAAGATTCGGCGCTGGCCAAGTCGAGGTTATCCGTCGGCTCATCTAGCAAGAGACATGTTGAGCCTGATAATTCGAGCAGCAAGACTTGAAAGCGCGCTTGCTGGCCACCTGAAAGCGAAGAGAATTTCTGGTCTGCTTGCTGGTGAATTTCATACCGACGCAAAACACTTTTTGCTGGCCCTAATTGAAGAGAGTAATTTTCCCAAAGCAGTTCTATCAAGGTCTTGCTCATAAACTCGGGGTGGGAATGCGTCTGAGCAAAATAGCCAGGTTGCACTCGCGCGCCAAGTTTAAACTCACCCGAATATTTAACGTTCGTATCCCCCGAGATCATTCGCAAAAAGTGTGATTTTCCTGTTCCGTTCTTTCCGAGCACCGCAACTCGATCGCCAAAAAAAACTTCGAAATTAAATGGTTCCGTAAGCCCAGTTAAGGAGAGGTTTTCAAAGGTAAGAGCTCGCAGACCTGTTCTTCCACCACGAAGTCCTACTTGAACATCTTGTTCAATAGGTGGCGCCTCCGGTGCCCCTGCCTCTTCGAATTTACGAAGTCGAGTTTGCATCGCTCGGTATTTAGACGACATATCCGGACTACTCGCGGCCTGCCATTGCAAAATCCTTACCAATTCCTTGAGTCGGGCATGCTCTTGCTCCCAACGAAGCAAAAGTTCCGCAAAACGTTCGTTACGCGCTCGACGGGCATCGTGCCAAGTGGAGAATTTCCCGCCGTGAATCCAAGCGGTATTCCCATTAGCACCTTGCTCCAAAGTGATGATGCGATTAGCAGTGCGATCAAGGAGTTCACGATCGTGACTCACAAAGAGGACAGTCTTCTTTGTATCTCTAATCACCTCTTCAAGCCATCGTTTCGATGGGACATCGAGATAGTTATCAGGCTCATCAAGGAGAAGGACTTCTTCCGGTCCTTGAAGGAGCGCCCTGAGAACTAATTTCTTTTGCTCTCCGCCCGATAAAGTGTTGACCTTACGATGTGAGACTTCATCAAAAGATTTTCCTAGCGCCTCTGTACAGCAGACATCCCAAATAACTTCAAAGTCATACCCGCCGGCGTCGCCCCAATCGACGAGAGCCTGCGCATATGCCATTTGGTCGCGCTCTTCATTACGAGAGTGCATTAGCACCTCCGAAGAAATCACGTTTGCGGCAACATCTCGAATTCTTTTGGGCGATACCGAAACTAGTAAATCCCGAACCGTTGATTCATCGCGAACTGAACCAATGAATTGCCGCATTATTCCAAGACCGCCCGAGATAGATATAGCGCCTTCATCGGGTTCGAGATCACCGGAGATCATTCGAATTAAAGTCGTCTTTCCTGATCCATTGGCACCGATCAGTGCCACCTTGGCGCCGTCGCCAACTCGAAAGTTCACATCGCTGAGGAGTACTCGACCATCAGATAATGAAAACTCCACACCGTTAACATCGATGTGCCCCATTACCCCTCGTCTTCCCTTGCTGCATATTGCTTGCCGCGGCGTTGAAGCGTCATTTCAATCCGCGAAAGTAGTTCCTTATCGGGTGGATACTCAACGCTTACAAAAGTTAACCCGCGTGCAGGGAAGACCAAACTATCAGAGACACGCACCTTGTTGGCGAGCAATTCCTGGACCCAGACGGAAGGGAATCTTCCATCCGCGACGCAAACGGCCGAACCTACAAGATTGCGAACCATGGAATAACAGAACGCATCTGCAACAACGGTGGCAACCAAAGTTCCTTCATCATTTCTCACCCATGAAAACTGTTCCAGGGTTCGAATTGTGGTTCCTCCGGAGCGGAACTTACAAAAGGCAGCAAAGTCATGTTCGCCCAGAAGTAAAGAACTCGCCTCTTGTAACAATTCCAGCGACAACGGTCGATACCAAGGCGCTACGTCGTAGCGTTGGAGCGGCAACACAGTTCGATTCCCATCAATAATTTTGTATTCATAGTGGCGACGCATTGCTGAAAAACGGGCATGAAAGCCATGTGGGGCAATCTCAACGGAAAGAACTCGCACGTCTTCATCAAGAATTCGATTCAGTCGATAGGGAAGATCGTCATAATTCCAGTTAAGTTTTTTTTGGTACGGGCCACTTTCAAATTGTGGAATATCAACGTGCACCACCTGGCCAAGGGCATGAACGCCGGCATCAGTCCGTCCCGCCACAACAGTTTCAACGGGGATACGAGCAATTTTTGATAACGCGTTCTCTAATTCTTCTTGCACTGTTCGACGTTCCGGTTGCTTGCTCCAGCCTGAGAAATTGGTGCCGTCGTAAGCAACGTGAATGCGTAAACGAAGAAACCCACTCCCGGGAAAGAGAGTGGGTTCCGTCATTGCAATTACGTGGCCGCGAGCTAGTGAATTACTCTGCGGCTTTCTTTGCAGAGGCTTTTTTAGGAGCAGCGGCTTTCTTAGCGGCAGGCTTTACAGCTTTCTTCGCTGCTTTTTCCGCCTCAGTTACAACTGCCTTCTTTGCAGGTGTCCCATCGGTAAGAACTTCGATGACCGCCATAGGAGCGTTATCGCCCTTTCGAGGACCAACCTTAGTAATTCGCGTATATCCACCATTGCGATCAGCAAAACGTGGGCCAATCTCTGAAAAGAGTGTATGAACAACGTTCTTATTAGAGATACGGGTCATCACTTCACGACGTGCGGAAAGGTCACCCTTTTTTGCAAAGGTGATCAACTTTTCGGCGAGTGGGCGTAGGCGCTTGGCCTTAGCCTCAGTCGTCGTGATCTTTCCGTGCTCGAAAAGTTGCTCAGCAAGAGTCCCTAAGAGTAATCGCTCGTGTGATGGGCCTGAACCCAGACGAGGACCTTTACTTGGTTTTGGCATTGTCGTATCTCCTAGGACTGTTCTGTCTCGACGAATTCATCGTCAAGGTTTACATCATAATTTTGGTGTTGAGTTGGATCGAAGCCGATGGGGCTGTCCTTGAGGGACATTCCCATAGAAACCAACTTCGCCTTTACTTCGTCGATGGACTTAGAACCGAAGTTACGGATATCCAGCAGATCTGCTTCACTACGACCAACGAGTTCACCCACGGTGTGAATGCCTTCGCGCTTCAAGCAGTTGTATGAACGTACGGTGAGGTCAAGATCTTCGATTGGAAGAGCGAGATCAGCAGCGAGGGCAGCATCTAGAACAGATGGGCCCATTTCGATGCCTTCAGCATCAGTGTTCAATTCACGAGCTAGACCGAAGAGTTCGACAAGAGTCTTTCCAGCGGACGCAACTGCATCGCGAGGTTGCATTGAAGGCTTTGTCTCAACATCAACTACAAGCCGGTCAAAGTCAGTGCGTTGCTCGACACGTGTGGCTTCAACTTTATAGGTAACTTTGAGAACAGGTGAGTAAATAGAATCCACAGGGATGCGACCAATTTCGGCACCTGCTTGCTTGTTCTGGACCGCAGTCACATATCCACGACCACGTTCAACTGTAAGCTCAACTTCGAGATTAGCGGTCGCGTTAAGGGTCGCGAGATGAAGTGATGGATTGTGAACTTCTACTCCAGTTGGAACAGCAATATCTGCACCGGTGACTGCACCTGCGCCAGATTTACGAATATAAAGAATGCTGGGTTCGTCGTTATCAGAAGAAAGCACCAAATTTTTGATATTAAGAACGATATCGGTGAGATCTTCTTTTATGCCTTCGAGAGTCGTGAATTCGTGAAGAGCACCACCTACGCGGATACTTGTAACTGCTGCTCCTGGAATTGAGGAGAGCAAGGTACGACGCATACTGTTGCCAAGGGTGTATCCAAAACCTGGTTCTAACGGCTCGATGATGAACCGTGAACGGTTTTCACTAACTACTTCTTCACTGAGGGTGGGACGTTGTGCAATTAGCACTGCTGCTCCTCTATAGTCTTGAGAGATCCACTATTTGATCCCTACGTTTACTTTTATTTAATTTTTCTAAAACAAATCCACACAATTCAATCGGGGCTATCGCCCGAAGAAATTACTTGGAGTAAAGCTCAACGATTAGCTGTTCTTCAACTTGGGTATCGATCACGGCACGTGCAGGAACGCCATGGATGATGATGCGCATTTGGGCACCAACCACTTCCATCCACGCAGGCACTGACTTCTCGCCAAGTTCGGCACTTGCAACGATAAACGGCGTCAAGTCCAACGACTTTGGAAGAACATCAATGATGTCCATCGCAGAGACGCGGAAGGAAGGAATGTTTACCTTCTTGCCATTTACGAGGAAGTGGCCATGTCGTACCAACTGACGCGCCATATCGCGGCTCTTTGCAAAGCCTGCACGGAACACGACGTTGTCGAGCCGGGTTTCCAAAATTACGAGCAAGTTCTCACCGGTCTTACCCTGGCGACGGTTTGCTTCTTCGTAGTAGCCGCGGAACTGCTTCTCGAGCACGCCATAAATACGTGCACACTTCTGCTTCTCACGCATCTGTAATAGGTACTCAGATTCCTTCGAGCGACCGCGCCCGTGCTGCCCTGGTGGGTATGGACGTGATTCGATTGGACATTTTGGTCCATCGCACTTTGAGCCCTTAAGGAAGAGCTTTACTTTTTCGCGACGACAGCGCTTGCAATCTGCTCCGGTATAACGAGCCATTTATTCTCTTCCTTCCTTAAACTCGACGTGGCTTGGGTGGACGGCAACCATTGTGTGGAGCAGGAGTTACATCAGAGATGGCACCAACTTCCAAACCGGCAGCCTGTAATGAACGAATAGCAGTCTCGCGTCCGGATCCTGGACCCTTAACGAAAACATCGACCTTCTTCAAACCGTGCTCTTGGGCGCGACGTGCAGCAGCCTCAGCGGCGAGTTGAGCGGCGAATGGTGTTGATTTACGAGAGCCCTTGTATCCGACCTGGCCTGATGAAGCCCAAGAGATAACGGCGCCAGTCATATCCGTAATGGAGATGATGGTGTTGTTGAAGGTGCTCTTGATGTGAGCCTGACCTACAGCAATATTCTTCTTTTCTTTCTTGCGAAGTTTTACTTTGCCCTTCGCGGCTTTCCCACCCTTTGTTGTGGCGGTCTTTGCTTTAGGAGCGGCCATTACTTAGTCACCTTCTTCTTACCAGCAATTGCTTTACGAGGACCCTTACGCGTACGTGCGTTGGTATGTGTGCGCTGACCACGTACAGGAAGTCCCTTGCGGTGACGAATACCTTGGTAGCTCTGAATTTCTACTTTACGACGAATGTCGCCAGCGATTTCGCGGCGAAGATCGCCCTCAATCTTGAAGTTGGCTTCAATGAACTCACGAAGTTTGGCTAGTTCGGGCTCTTGAAGATCTTTAACGCGGGTGTCTGGACTAATGCCAGTTGCCGCCAATGTTTTTTGCGAACGGGTAAGTCCCATTCCGAATATATAGGTGAGTGCAATCTCAACGCGCTTCTCGCGCGGAAGATCGACACCAACAAGACGTGCCATGTAATCAACCATTCAGTAATCCGATAGGTCCTCCGCAATGCTCCCCATCTATTGATGGGCCTCGGCCTATCGGACCAAGGGTCTGCTTGTTAAATCTTTCGATCTACCAAGTAGTCGCACCACGCGCTTACTTTTACCGCTGTTCTATTTTCTTACTTCAACAAAAGAGATTAACCCTGACGTTGCTTGTGTCGGAGGTTGTCGCAGATAACCATGACACGACCCTTGCGACGAATAACTTTGCACTTATCGCAAATCTTCTTCACGCTTGGCTGTACCTTCATGCTGACCTCCTGTTACTTATCTCTTAAGAACTACTTGTACCGATAAACAATTCGACCGCGCGTGAGGTCATACGGACTCAACTCCACGATCACACGATCGGCTGGAAGGATGCGGATGTAGTTCTTACGCATCTTCCCGCTTATGTGCGCGAGAATTTTGTGCCCGTTTGTTAACTCCACGCGAAACATTGCGTTAGGCAAAGCTTCAGCAACGGTGCCTTCGATTTCGATTGCACCATCTTTCTTGGCCAAGCGATACCCACTTTTCTGTTTTAGACGTATTTGACTCGGAAGCTTCTTGCGAAGCGAAGGGTAATTCTAAAGCCAAGCGTGGCTATAAGGGAAATCGGGGGCAAATACCCTTATTTTGCCCCTCCGCCACATG
>JANYDL010000039.1 GCA_025363635.1 Actinomycetes bacterium | reverse complement strand
CCGCAAGGGTCGCTTGGCGCGATTCCTCGTGGTGCTTTCACTTACCGTGGTCTTGGGCGCTGGATTTGCCATGAAGGCTGGCGCGGGCGGGGCAGTCTCTGGATCGGCGCCGGCGAGCGCGAGATTTATTACCGTGATCGTGGCGCCGGGTGAAACTTTGTGGACTGTTGCCTCCGACGCTGCGGCCGCGGCGGGAGGCGGCGATGTTCGCGCGATGGTGGATGAGATCATGTCCGTGAATTCCTTGAACTCGGCCGATGTGCAAGCCGGGCAGAGTTTGCGAGTGCCTGCTTAATTAGCCGGCATCATTTTCGGAGGATCGGTATTTTTTAGGAATGAAAAGAGAAGGCTCGATGCGAGTCAAATTGCTCAGTTGCCTCCCGGAATTCCATCCGATATTCCAGTGGCCCGACTAGATTCTAGAAATCGCCTTACGATGCCGCAAGAAATCCTGGACCTAAATGGCTTCAAAGCCGGTGGCAATATTGGATTCAAAATTGATGAATACAACGGGGTGACCTTGATTCACGTGGACAAGCCGATAATGAATCTCATGGGAGCAGGTACGGGTCTTCTTGAAGGTTTTGATCTCGAAAAGGAAAGGGAATTTTCCTGGGGCGATCGTCCATGAGCCACGTCCAAAAATAAAGCTGGCTAAGGCACACAGAGGGGCAGTATTCATAAAATAGGGATCAAACGGACTCGCTTTGAGCGTCTGACTCACGCTCTCCTCGCGACACGCTCGAAAAAGGTAATTGCTTGGCAATGTTACCCAACCCTCAAGACTTCCTTTACAGTTGATACTAGATGTAGGGGTCTAAGCGCGATATAGTTCCATAAGTAGTGGTTTTCAAGCGCTACACAGGGAATTGTCAGTAATCGCAATACACCCCAGTAGGACTAGAGGAAGGAAGACACGCCGCATGATCTGTCCATTTTGCCGACATGATGACTCTCGCGTCGTCGACTCTCGTCCTGCCGAAGATGGCACGCAGATCCGCCGCCGCCGTGAGTGCCCAGAGTGCGGATCACGATTTTCAACTCAGGAAACGGCCCTTCTCAACATCATCAAGAGAAGTGGCGCGACCGAACCTTTTAGTCGCGAAAAAGTGGTCGCTGGTGTTCGCAAAGCCTGCCAAGGACGGCCCGTTAATGATGACGATCTCGCCCTTTTAGCCCAGAGAGTCGAAGAAGCTTTACGGATGAGGGGCCAAGCCGAGTTTGAGGCCCAAGAAGTTGGATTGGCAATTCTCGCGCCACTTCGCGAACTCGATGAAGTCGCCTACCTACGATATGCCTCGGTCTACCGCAACTTTAACTCCCTCGAAGATTTCGAAGGGGAGATCGCGTTACTGCGAGCGCTACCTTCTAAACAAGATTTCATGCAAGAAGTAAAAAGTAATTCCCCAATTACAGATACGAAATCATCCTCGCGCGCACACAGTGCAAACACCACCATATCCACGAACGACAAAGTCAACGCTGTCACAAGCGCGCCCGCTCAAACGTAGTCACCATTACTGACCGTCAAAAAGTCAGTGGTCTGCACTACAAAAATCAAAGAAATTATTATCAGTAACTATAGGAAGTTGGAGAAACACACATGTCAGAGACGGTCATCAATCGACCAAGTAAGTCCACCACCGCAGGTAAGGGACTTGTTCTTGAACGCATATATACAACTCCAGGCGTTCACCCTTACGACGAGGTGACGTGGGAACGTCGAGATGTCGTGCAATCCAATTGGAGAACGGGCGAGACTGTTTTCGAACAGCACGGTGTTGAGTATCCCGACTTCTGGTCGGTCAATGCTTCCACCATCGTCACCACCAAATATTTCCGTGGCGCGGTCGGCGCCGAGAATCGCGAGTGGTCGCTCAAGCAAGTCATCGACCGTGTAGTTCTGACCTACACCAAGGCCGGTAAAGAAAATGGCTACTTCGCAACCGAGGCCGATGCCGAACTTTTCGAACATGAGATCACTTACATGTTGCTCCACCAAGTCTTTTCTTTCAATTCACCAGTCTGGTTCAACGTCGGCACCAATGCTCCGCAGCAAGTCAGTGCCTGCTTTATCTTGGCCGTTGATGACACGATGGATTCGATCCTTAATTGGTATCGCGAAGAAGGAATGATCTTTAAGGGTGGATCAGGGGCTGGCCTTAACTTGTCTCGCATTCGCTCATCAAAAGAGCTATTGAAATCAGGCGGAACCGCCTCAGGCCCCGTCTCCTTTATGCGAGGCGCCGATGCATCTGCAGGAACCATTAAGAGCGGTGGCGCGACACGTCGCGCAGCCAAGATGGTAGTGCTGGATGTAGATCACCCAGATATCGAAGAATTTATTGAGACAAAGGTAAAAGAAGAAGACAAGATTCGCGCACTTCGCGACGCCGGCTTTGATATGGACCTTGGTGGCAAGGACATCATCTCCGTGCAATACCAGAATGCAAATAATTCCGTACGTGTCAGCGATGAATTTATGCGCGCATACGAGAGCGAAAGTGAGTTTGGTCTAAAAGCTCGCTCCACAGGAGAAGTTATCGAACACGTCAGCGCTCGCGGACTCTTCCGCAAGATGGCAGAGGCCGCTTGGGCATGTGCTGATCCTGGAATTCAATATGACGACACCATCAATGATTGGCATACCAACTCAGAGACCGGACGTATCAACGCATCGAACCCTTGCTCTGAATACATGTCGCTGGATAACTCTTCGTGCAACTTGGCATCACTTAACTTGCTCAAGTTCTTGAAGGGCGATGGTTCATTTGATGCAAAGACATTTGGTCGTGCAGCAGAACTCATCATCACGGCGATGGACATTTCTATTACCTTCGCAGATTTCCCAACTGAGGCTATTGGCGAGACCACACGTGCTTATCGTCAACTCGGAATCGGTTATGCAAACCTCGGAGCTCTCTTGATGGCTTCTGGACTTCCATACGATTCTGATGGTGGCCGAGCCCTTGCCGGTGCAATCACATCCTTGATGAGCGGTATTACATACAAGCGCTCTGCAGAACTTGCAGGCATCGTCGGTGCTTACGATGGATATGCACGCAACGCTGCTCCTCATACTCGCGTCATGCGCAAGCACGCATCAGCATCCATCTCGGCTAAATCAGTGACGACTCTGGACCGCGATGTATGGACTGAGGCCAATAAAGCCTGGGAAGAGAACAACAAATTTGGCGAGAAGAACGGATGGCGTAACGCGCAGATTTCTGTACTTGCACCTACCGGCACTATTGGTTTGATGATGGATTGCGATACCACTGGAATCGAGCCTGACTTCTCACTGGTAAAGTTTAAGAAACTCGTTGGTGGCGGTTCAATGCAGATCGTTAATCAGACAGTACCTGCCGCGCTTCGCAAACTCGGTTACGCCGAAGAGACCATTGAAGCGATCATTGAATTCATCGCAACACACGGACATGTAATCGATGCCCCTGGTCTGAAGCCAGAGCACTACGACGTATTTGATTGCGCACTTGGCACTCGCTCGATCGCTCCCATGGGCCACGTTCGTATGATGGCTGCTTGCCAACCATTCCTCTCAGGTGCAATTTCTAAGACCGTCAACCTGCCTGAAGATGCAACGGTTGCTGATGTTGAAGGGGTCTATTACGAAGGATGGAAGTTGGGCCTGAAGGCTCTCGCCGTTTATCGCGATAATTGCAAAGTTGGTCAGCCACTCTCTGATGGCAAGGCAAAGAAGAAAGATGCAACAGCAGATGTTGCCCCACCGGTAGCAGTGCGCAAGCGCCTTCCAAAATCTCGCCCATCGATGACCACCTCATTCTCTGTCGGTGGAGCCGAGGGTTATATGACCTCGGGTGCGTACGCAGATGGCGCACTAGGTGAAGTTTTCTTGAAGTTGGGCAAGCAGGGATCCACCCTTGCTGGTGTTATGGATGCATTCTCCATCGCCGTATCCATCGGCTTGCAATACGGAGTACCACTACAGACCTTCGTCGAGAAATTCACCAACTTGCGCTTTGAGCCAAGTGGAATGACAGATGATGCAGATATCCGTATCGCGCAATCGATGATGGATTACATCTTCCGTCGCTTGGCGCTGGATTACTTGCCATTTGAATCTCGATCAGCCATCGGTCTCTACTCTGCCGCAGAGCGCGCACGCGCATTGGAGACAGGGGAGTACACCGAAGATGTTGTCGATTCAGATGAGTTCGAACATATCTCTGAACCAATTGCAGTGCAGGCTGTCACAACAAAAGTGGCAACAAAAGTGGCGACAAAGGTTCAATCAGTAAAGATCGAAGCGAAAGCGCCTTCTCAGGGCTACGGATCATCCACCGAACTCATGGAGGCGATGTCAGGTATTAAATCTGACGCCCCGCTATGCATGACGTGTGGAGTAAAGATGCGTATGTCGGGTGCTTGTTATGTTTGCGAAGGTTGCGGCAACACATCCGGGTGTAGCTAATATCTTTGCATCTCTTGAACGGCTGTTTGCATTGAAAAATGACTAAATAGCATCAGAAGGAGGGCTCTTCCATAACGGAAGGGCCTTTTTCTATCTCTATTTACTGCGTTTTTCGTCTGCGCCTATTGATCTTTCCCGATCGTATCCATGGAGCCCGGCAAGGCGGCCACATGGCGTGCCGAAATAGACAAAATGTCACCCAAAATAGATGTTTATCCCCCGTATTGGATGAAATTTAGTCTATATTTTTCAGGTAAGGGTGGCAGAGGAAGTAAAAATGATCTAGAATTCAACCAAAATGGAGGCGAAAGTGGCAGGCATCGTTCGCAGTATTGAAGAGTGGGAAGCCGAACTAGGCAGTCGCATCTCGGCGCTACGCAAACAACGGGGTATGACTCAGGAAGAACTCGCCCAGCGCGCGAATATTTCCCGATCTTCCATCAAATATCTTGAGACAGGACGTGGATCGAGTCTGGCAAGTTTTGTGAAGGTTACAAGGGCTCTGGAACTCGATGGAATCTTCGATCAGATTTTTGCGGTTTCAACGCCCATTTCTCCTTTGGCCATCTTGGCCGAGAAAAGAAATCGCGAGAGAAGATGACCCCTTACCGACCCGTCGATGTCATTGAAGTTTCAGCGTGGGGCACTCCGGTTGGTGCGCTGGCATATGACCCGTCTCTTGACCTCTATGTTTTTGAGTATTGGCCCAAGTGGGTGAAGTCATCGGTCGAACTTTCACCTTTGCATATGCGAAATCGCACGGGACCATATTTTTTTCCTCATTTAGATCGGCACACTTTTTATGGATTACCCGCAATGATCGCAGATTCGTTGCCAGATGATTTTGGTAATGCTGTGATCGATGCATGGCTATCAGAGCAAGGAATCGGCAAAGATGAAATTTCAAGTTTGGATCGCTTGGCCTATGCCGGCAATCGAGCACTAGGTGCATTGATATTTTCTCCTTCTCGATCAGATAGTGAAAATCCAGTAACAGCGATACAAATAGCTGACATTGTTACCGAAGCTCGAAAACTGCTTGCGGGAAATGTAGCGAAAGGCGAAAGAGAAAGTACTGCGCTGACTCAGCTCATTCAGGTTGGATCATCTGCGGGGGGAGCGCGCGCTAAAGCTGTAGTTCAATACAACCCAAATACTGATCAACTAAGGTCCCAATTTGGGCCGCAGGAGTCCGATTTTCAACCATGGATTCTCAAACTCGATGGCGTAAGTAAAGCGGCCGATGGATCAGAAAATTCTCTTGATGCTCCTTCGCAATTCACTCGCATCGAATACGCGTACTATCTCATGGCAGTAGAGGCGGGAATCTCTATGGCTAAATGTAGATTGTTGAATGAAGGTCCCAGGGCTCATTTCATCACGAAGCGATTTGATATCGACAGCGCTGGAAACAGGATTCACATGCAATCGTTGTGCGCTATGGATCATCTTGATTTTCGTTTTAGTGATACTCACTCGTATTCGCAATATTTTAATGTAATCCGAAAACTAGGTATGGAAAAAGAAGAATTAGCAGAGGCATTTCGCCGTATGGTTTTTAATGTAGTCGCGATGAACCGAGACGATCACACGAAGAATTTTGCTTTCTTACTACCTAGGGATGGTTCGTGGTCGCTCTCTCCAGCATTCGATGTCACACACGCGTTCAATCCAACAGGTCGTTGGACTCAACGTCAGCAGATGAGCGTCAATGGAAAATTCGAGGGCATAAGAATTTCCGATTTTGAAGCGATGGGCGACAGCTATGGAATTCCAGGATATAAATCAATCATAAGTAAGACCCTAGCGGTGGTAAGCGAATGGAAAGGTTTTGCGGAGAAGGCAGGGGTCCTGCCCGCGACTCGGGACCAGATCGCGAAGGATTTTGCTGATCATCGCCCATAAAGCTTCACATCGTTCATTTATTTCGTTTGTTGCTAGGTTTAGAAGGTGAGCGCGCTACGTGGGATAAAGGTCGCTGATTTTTCACGTGTTCTCGCCGGGCCATACGCCACGATGCTGTTGGGAGATATGGGAGCAACAGTCGTCAAGATAGAGCGACCCGAGGTCGGAGACGACACGCGATCTTGGGGACCTCCATTTGATTCTGAAGGTCGATCAACATATTTCGATTCGGTCAACAGAAATAAATTGGGAGTGACGGCTGACCTAACAACGCTTGAAGGCCGAGAAAAAGCGCTGGCCATTATTTCGGAATCAGATGTTCTTGTGGAGAATTTTGCAACTGGAACCATGGAAAAATTTGGACTCGGGTACGAACAATTAAAAGATGAATTCCCTCGTCTAATCTATTGTTCGATTTCAGGATTTGGAAATAGCGAACAGGCTCAGGCGCTACCTGGTTATGACTTACTAGTGCAGGCGATAAGTGGTCTAATGAGTATTACTGGGCCAGACGCGGAGCATCCGACTAAAGTCGGGGTCGCACTTGTCGATGTCATCGCAGGACTACACACGTCTCTTGGTATTACTTCGGCACTTGTTCATCGCGCTGAATCTGGTCGAGGACAAAAGATTGAAATTAATCTATTAAGTTCTATTTTATCTGCGATGGTCAATCAAAGTGGCGCATTTGCGGGTGCGGGAGTGGTGCCTACTGCTCTTGGCAACGCCCATCCCAGCATTGCGCCATACGAGGTCTATCCAACGCAAGATAAACAGATAGTGATTGCGGTTGGCAACGATCTCCAATTCGTTAAATTCTGTAATGTTTTGGGGCTTGAAATATTTAATGACCAAAGGTTTGTCACAAATATTGCGCGAGTCATTCATCGGTCGGAATTAAATGTACTTTTAAGTCGCGTTCTTATTCGAAAGAGCGCAGTTGAATGGATTGAAACACTCACACAAGTTGGAGTTCCAGCGGGCCCCATCAATACAATTGAAGAAGGCATGGCGCTGGCTGACAGACTTGGTCTTAATCCGATTATTTCTATCAAGGATTATCGAGATGGACACATCAGCAAGACAGTTGCCAATCCAATTGTCTTTTCAGAGACACCCATTGAATACCCTTTAGGTCCGCCGACTCTTGGGATCGACGACTAGCGAAATGCAGAAATGCCCGTCAGAGCTTCACCAATGATAAGTGCGTGTATTTCGTGTGTACCTTCATAGGTCAATACCGATTCGAGGTTATTCATGTGGCGAAAAATCGGATACTCGGTTGTGATTCCTGCCGCTCCAAGAATTGAGCGACATTCTCGCGCTATCTCCAGAGCACCTTTGACGTTATTGAATTTTCCCATGCTGATTTGTTCAGGTCGAATCTGACCTGCATCTTTCAGTTTTCCCAAATGGAGTGCCATTAGCATTGAGGTATTGAGGCTTGTCGCCATACGTGCAAACTTCTCTTGCGTGAGTTGGTGCCCGGCAATAGGTCCGTCAAATTGCGTGCGATGCGATGCGTAATCAAGTGCACTTTCAAAACTATCGCGGGCG
>JANYDL010000034.1 GCA_025363635.1 Actinomycetes bacterium | reverse complement strand
GCTTCAGCGATCGAACACTCCAACGGTCGCGCACAGGCAGTTATCACTGACAAAGGAGAGCGATTTGCATGCGATGCAGTGATTCTCAATCCAGATCTTCCAATTGCCTGGAAGGAATTGCTGGGACGTACTCCGAAATCTGTGGCAAAACTCAAATATTCACCGTCTTGCGTAACAATGCTGGTTGGTTCTTCCAAATCTTACGAACGTCTTGCCCACCACAACATTCATTTTGGAAAATCTTGGGATGGCGTCTTTGACGAACTCATCAAGAAAAAAGTCCTCATGTCTGACCCAAGTTTATTGGTGACGGTTCCTTCGATGGACGATCCGAATCTAGCGCCATTAGGAAAACACTCTTACTACATACTTTTCCCAACCCCGAATCTGGATGCCAAAATTGATTGGAAACGAGAGGCGACTCCTTATCGGGAACGGATGTTAAGGACTTTAGAGGCGCGTGGTTACGAGGGTTTTACTGAGGCTATCGAGGTAGAGCATATGACGACGCCTCTAGATTGGAGTAATCAGGGAATGGAAAGAGGGGCACCATTTGCAAGCGCACATACCTTCTTCCAGACAGGACCGTTCCGACCTCACAATATGGCTAATGGTTTTGAAAATGTTGTTTTTGCCGGATCTGGAACTCAGCCGGGAGTGGGAGTTCCCATGGTCTTGATATCAGGTCGGCTTGCGGCCGAAAGAATTGTGGGTCCAGTTCAATAATGGACGAACTGACCAGCGCCGGAATACTTGATCCGCACCTGCGCAAATCTTATGAAGAATGCAAACGCCTCAATGCACTTCATGGAAAAACCTACTACCTTGCCACTTTATTGCTACCAAAGTCCAAGCGCCCCTTTGTGCATGCACTTTATGGCTTCGCCCGTTACGCAGATGAGATTGTTGATGACCTCTCCTCTTCGCTTACAAAGAAAGAAAAACAGGTTGCCCTAAGGAGTTGGAGAATAGGAATTCTTTCTGATTTAGAAAATGGGAGTTCGCGAGATCACATTGGAATGGCCCTCACCGACACGGCAAAGCGATTTGCAATCCCCCTTGCTCATTTCACATCATTTCTCGATTCAATGGAAATGGATTTATCTCTTTCGGAATATCAAAATTATGACGAGCTGATGAAATATGTCTATGGATCGGCAGCTGTAATTGGACTTGAAATGGCACCCATACTTGGAGTTTTAGATCCTCGCGCCAACGATGGTGCTATGAAATTGGGGATCGCGTTTCAACTTGCAAATTTCATTCGCGATATAAGTGAAGACTTGGACCGCGGGCGGGTTTACATGCCTCAGGATGAGATGCATGCTTACGGAGTAGATCGAGATATGCTGGAAAAGAAAGTGCTCACCCCTGAGATTATTGATCTCTTGAGGTTTCAAATCGCTCGGGTCCGTCGACTCCAAGCAGAAGCCGAGCCAACAATTCAATTCTTGGCCAAAGAAAGTCGCCCTTGCATCCGTGCTGCGAGCGAACTGTATTGCGGAATTGTTGATGAAGTTGAATCAATTGGTTATGACGTATTTAAGCGGCGTGCGGGTACATCGTCATTACGTCGAGCACGAGTGGCTGGCGTCGCATTTCTGGGGACCCTCCCTCATCGCTTTTCCTGGTAAATCCAGATCGTCAAAACGCTGAGTATGAGAGCAAATCCAAAAGCCAAATCCTCGATTGGGGCTGATGCCACTCGAATTCCAATAATCGAATCCGATCCATACATGACAATATTTCTTGAAGTGAGCCACCAATTTGTTAGTAGTTGAAAAGGAAGAATAATCCCATACGAAGTCCAGAATACTTTTTTCTTTACCAACTTCACTCCAAGAATAAATTGATCCAAGAGCAGGGCTAAACCCACCATAGCGATTGCGATGACCGTGTAACTCATTTTGTAATCACGGGCCAATCCTTCTTTACCGCACGAACGGCTTCAATTGTCATGATTGCGGCCAAGGGGACTACTAGAAAGAAAAGAAACTCCTCCAAAGGAATTCCGCCTGGGCCAAAAACACCGAGAATCTGCAATTGGTCAAATTTCCAATGACCTCTCTTTATTGCAAACGCATCCCAAAGAAGAAAGAGAATTGCGACGGGAACAATAGCCACCATGACGCGTCGGATCCGACGCAGCACTCCAACTTTTAATACTACTTCTAGCCAAAAGGAACCACATATCGTGAAGATGAGCATCGTCATATAGCCCCATTTACCCATGTGACCATTCTGCCAAATTTCTTGATACAGTAACAAATACGGGAGCCCTTACGGCTGAGAGGATCTGACCTTCAGATCGACCGTTTGACCAATCCGGTAATGCGGATTCGGAAGGAAGATCCTTATGAAAATTAATTTAATGGTGACAGTTATTACTGCTTGGGATTATCACCTTTCTTTGCTAGAACTTATCGCATTTCTTACTTCAATCATTGGCGTAGGCCTCGCAGCGATGGGGCCACGAAAAGCGTGGCACTGGTGGAATATCAGTAGCGCCCTGTATGGAATTCTTTTTCTCGAAGAGAAATACTTCGCCAGTGCCGCACTGCAAATCATCTTCATCGTAGGTGGAATATGGGGCTGGTTCGGTTGGGGGGCAAAAGGTGCCAGTCCCGAAAAATTGACGAGACAGGAAAAAGTCTTGTGGGGAATTTCATTTGTCATTGGTTGGGGCGCGCTGTATCCGCTTCTTAAAAAGATCGGAGCGGCGGCATCACTTACAGATGCCTTTGGATTTGTGGGGAGTGTGATCGCCCAATTGTGGATGGTATTTGAAAAATATGAAGCCTGGCCTTTGTGGTTCGTAGTTGATGCCGTCTACACCTATCAGTTTTATCATGGTGGCCAATACCTCACAGCAATTCTCTATTTCATCTTTGTTCTCATTGCGGTTGCAGGGTGGCAAAACTGGTTGAAAAAAGCAAATCAATGAATGTAGCCATTGCATTGCAAGATCTCCTCAAACAAATCCCCAAATGTGGGAAGACACATGTCATTGCAATTGATGGATCAGCAGGCGCAGGAAAAACAACACTCGCGCATGAACTTTTCCTCGCTCTCAGTCTTGATCATTCAATCCAAGTAATTCACCTTGATGAGGTGTATGAAGGATGGAATGACGCCCTAGGAAGTTCGTTGACATCGAAACTCAAAAACCTGCTTAATCAAATATCTGGAGGAGAGAACTTCATCCTTCCGATTTACGATTGGTCGATTGGTGCCTTTGCCTCCGAGAAGATAATTAGCCCTTCGGAAATTCTTCTTATTGAAGGTGTGGGTAGCGCACAAGCGGACGTTCGACCATGGACGACTGCAACGATTTGGTTGGATATCCCAGCCAATGAAGGGCTCAAAAGAGTTCTTGACAGAGATGGATATTCCATCGAAAGTGAAATGCGGGTATGGCAACGTAAAGAGGCAGAGCACTTCTTCGCGGACCGCACGCGCGAGAACGCTGATTTTATTCTCTCAACTTCCTGAAGATAGGCGCGCCCTCAGCGCTTGGCCAAGCCTTATTGCCTAAGATTTCAACGTGTCCGATTTGTCTGGTGAAGTCATTGATGGTCGCTACGAGCTCATCACTCTCTTAGCCAGCGGCGGCATGGCAACAATTTACGAGGCACTCGACTTACGGCTGGACAGAAAAGTCGCTGTAAAGATCATGCACCCACATTTGGCAGAAGATGAAAAATTCATTTCTCGCTTCATTCGTGAGGCCAAGGCAGCAGCAGCCCTATCTCATCCGAACATCGTCGCAGTTCAAGATCAGGGGTGGAACCAAGGAGGAGCACCTGCTGTATTTCTGGTCATGGAATTGGTAGAAGGTCACACGCTAAGAGAATATCTTTTAGAAAGAGGGACCCTTACGACGGTCGAGGTGCTTCGATTCCTTATCCCAGTCGCCAGTGCACTTGCGGCGGCACACAAGATTGGAATTGTGCATCGTGATATAAAGCCCGAAAACATATTGATATCACTCTCAGGGCGAGTAAAAATCGCAGATTTTGGTCTCGCCCACGGAGAACTTATCGGTAGCACAATGACCGCCGAATCAAGTGTTCTCTTAGGAAGTGTCTCCTATCTCTCCCCCGAACAGGTACAACGTGGTGTGGCTGACTCCAGAAGCGATGTTTATTCTCTCGGCATTGTTGCATTTGAGTTGCTAACTGGTCAGAAACCTTTCTCTGGAGACTCTCCAATCCAAATTGCTTATAAACATGTTAATGAAAAAGTTCCCGCTCCTTCGTCAATCAATCCCGACGTTCCAGCTGAATTTAATGCGCTCGTAATTGATTCGACGCGAACAAATCCTGATGAGCGTCCGAGAGATGCTGAAGAGTTTCTTACGCGCCTCATTGCGATACAGGCAGCCCTTGATCCTCAAAGACCCCAACTCAGTCTTGAACTCGACTTACCACCCGCGCCCATACGTGAAAAACCTCGAACCCCGAAGCGAACACCCGCACCAGCCCTCGATTCCCCGACCGAAAGAGTGGAACCCACCGTGTCCAAAGAAACAAAAAAGGGAAATATCAAAAAAGATTCTTCCTCTCACCCGAAAAAAACTAGTGATCGAGTTCGCCGAAACCGAAAAATTGCTGGCACTCTGGTTCTCATTCTTGCTGTCGCTATCTGGTATTTGGTTTCCGGATTCGGAGCAAAAGTCGTGGTCCCTTCTGTTGTTGGAGGAAATGTTACGCAGGCAACTGCAGCCTTAACTCCTCTCGGACTCCACACAGAAGTCGCAGATAGAATTTTCAGCGAAGATATTCCCGCGGGCATCATTATTTCTTCTAGACCTGCCGGTGGCGGGCATGTAAAACCAGGTGCGACTGTGTCGTTTGTAGTGTCCAAGGGACCTGAGCGATATATCGTTCCATCCCTGGTCAAGTTGACAGCGAATGCTGCTTTATCTCTGCTCAAGAGCAACTCACTGGCTGCAGGAAATG
Source organism: Actinomycetes bacterium (assembly GCA_025363635.1). GTDB lineage: Bacteria > Actinomycetota > Actinomycetes > Nanopelagicales > Nanopelagicaceae > QYPT01. Next base: position 48,402 of record JANYDL010000034.1, on the reverse strand, counting down.
TCACAGAAGTTTTCAATCCAAAGATCGCAAAAGGCTTGATCATCACCACCACACCAGCGGCAAATTCTTCCGTCACTCGTGATACATCTATCGACTTAGTCATCAGTAAAGGACCTGAATTGCTAGCCCTAGATTCCTATGTCGGTAAAAGCGCCGAGCAAGCTTTAAATGAATTGACGGATGCAGGTTTCAAAGTCGATCCTGTCTATGTTTATAGCGATACCGTGGCAACGGGCGCAGTCATCACACAGACACCCGACGGTCCCTTAAATGCACCCAAGGGAACCAAAATCGCCTTGACTATTTCGAAAGGTTCTGAACTCGTCTACATTCCAAATGTATATTCCCTCACTCTACTTGCAGCTACAGGACTACTTCAAGATCTCGATCTCGTAGTTACAGTCAAACAGATGGGAAATCGAGCTATTAAGAATGTTACTAACGTCTTACCGAAAGTGGGGACCCAAGTGAAACGTGGAAGTACAGTCATCATCACAGTAGGGTAAGCAGATGTCCAAACCACAACCTCGTATTGGTGCCCATGTTCCGACTAGCGGTGGGATGGCGAAACGCTCGATTGCCTATGCGCAAACCATTCAAGCCGAGGCAATTCAAGTATTTGCATCGAATCCACGTGGCTGGGCAATGCCTGAAGCAAATCCGCAGAAAGATGAAGCATTTTATATGAAAGCGCAAGAGCTAGATATCGCTACATATGTTCACGCACCATTTCTCATCAATCTTGGATCCCCGACTCAGACCACATATGAAAATTCCTTAGCATCCACTCGCTATTCACTCCAGCGGGGAAAGGATATTCGCGCACTCGGCGTAGTAATTCATACAGGTTCAGCGGTTGATGTAAATCATGTGGCTGCCGCATGGAAGCAAATCCATGATGGGATGATGCCGATACTTGAAGCGCTTCCTGAGGATTCCCCCACTCTTCTACTAGAACCGACCGCTGGGCAAGGGCAATCGCTTGTAAAGCGATTAGAAGACCTCACGAATTATTTAGATGCACTTGAGCACCATCCCAAAGTTGGAATTTGCTTAGACACATGTCATGTATTTGCTGCCGGTCACGACATTAAAGTAAAGGGCGGTATGACCGCAACGCTGGATTTACTCGTGTCTATTGCGGGTGCTGACAGAATCCAATTAATACATGCCAACGATTCAATGGACGTTTGCGGTGCCCTAAAGGATCGACATCAGAATATTGGAGAAGGCGAAATTGGGGTTGATCCATTCCAAGAGTTGCTTGATCACCCAGCAGTTGCAAGCGCTCCGCTTATTCTGGAAACCCCCGGACAAGAACCTGAACACGCACGAGAAGTGGCTCTCCTTAAGAATCTCCGCGGATAACTATGCGTTTACGGTTTGCCCCGGCGGCATTACTGGGCGTTGCAGCGTTCTGGGGTTCAACTTTTTTTTTGATGAAAGATGCAATCAAGCGACAAGATGTCAATAGTTTCCTCTTCACGCGATTTGCGGTTTCAGTACTGGTACTCCTTGCGATTCGCCCGCGCGCTCTTCAGCAACTCACAAGAGTTACTCTCTTTAAGGGTTTCATCGCGGGTGCATTTTTAGCCGCTGGCTACATTTTGCAGACTCTAGGGCTTGCTAGAACTTCCGCCGCGGTTACGGGATTTATCACTGGGCTCTATGTCACGGTTACTCCTCTAATGGCTTTCCTCTTCCAATCGCAGAAGTTGTCTCGAAAGACGTGGATCAATATTGCGATGGCCACGTTTGGCCTGGCACTGCTTTCGCTTCACGGATTTTCAATAGGATTTGGAGAACTCCTCGTTCTGGCAAGCGCCATTGCATTTGCAGCACAGATAATAGTTCTCAGCGCTTGGAGTTCGGGCCATGATGCCTATGTACTTACCGTCGTGCAACTTGCCACCTGCACATTCTTAACGGGTCTGGCGACCAGTTTCGCCGGGTACCAATCCCCACCAGATAAAGGAGTGTGGGCTGTGGTGCTCTTCACGGCGTTCTTTGCAACCGCCCTCGCATTCTTCATCCAGACATGGTCCCAGGCCCATATGGAGCCAACTAAGGTGGCGGTAATTTTGGTAATGGAAATTGTTTTCGCCGCACTCTTTGCTGTGCTTTTTGGTGGTGAACATTTAACAACGAGAATCTTTCTGGGGGGATCTTTAATAGTTTGCGCGATGTATCTGATCGTAAGAGAAGAAGCATGAAAGGATATGACTATGAAAGTGGATCTTCGTTCTGACACAGTAACGACTCCTTCACCCGCGATGAGGGAGGAAATGGCACGTGCGAAAGTTGGCGACGACGTTTACGGTGAAGATCCAACCGTAAATTCTCTTGAAGAAAGGGTCGCATCGCTTTTTGGAAAAGAAGCAGCGTTGTTCACTCCCACAGGATCCTTAGCGAATCAACTTGCCATTCGAATGTTGGTTTCTCCCGGGGAGGAACTTCTTACCGAAACATTCTCACATATAGTGCGAGCTGAACTTGGAGCAGGTGCTGTCTTCAGCGGAATCACAACCCGTACTTGGTTAGCACCTCGCGGCTTGCTTGATGCAGATGCGGTACTCGCTATAGCAAAACCAAATTCAGGACCTTATCAAGTTTCGACCACGGCAATCGCCGTCGAAAACACTCACAACTTCGGTGGAGGCACGATTCAGCCTTTGAGCGAAATTGAGAAATTGAGTGAAGGTGCTCGGGAAATGGGTTTAAGAATGCACCTTGATGGTGCACGGATTTGGAATGCACATGTCGAGACCGGAATAACTTTTTCGGTCTATGGTCAGTATTTTGACACTGTGAGCGTTTGTCTTTCAAAAGGTCTCGGTGCGCCAATAGGTTCTCTGATGATTTCCACGCGGGACACCGTTGCAAAAGCCCGAGTTTGGAGAAAGAGATATGGAGCGGGAATGCGGCAAATAGGCATCCTTGCCGCCGCAGGTCATTTTGCCCTTGACAATAACATTCCCTTGCTCAGTCGCGATCACCATCGAGCGCGTCTCATTGCTCAAGAATGTAATCGAGTTGCACCATCAACAGTAAAACCTTCTGAAGTCGAAACAAATATTGTCATTCTTGATTTGCATCAAATCTCAATCTCTGCTTCGGAATTAGTTGCATCAGCGTCAGAACAAGGAGTTTCATTGAGCGCACTTGGACCCAAAATCGCTCGATTGGTGACGCACTTAGATATTGATGATTCCGCCGCTGAATACGCTGGCAAAGTACTATCAGAAATTCTACAAAGCGCCCTCATGGCGCAATAGCCACTCTTTTGCATCTAAACCGTGGGCGTAATTTCCAAGAGCGCCTCCAGTCTTCACAATTCGATGACACGGCACAACGACCACGATGGCATTTTTCGCACACGCGCTCCCTGCTGCGCGCACCGCAGCAGTTGAACCGGCACGGTCTGCTAAATCTGCGTAAGAAATAGTTTTACCTGCCTTTATCTTCCGCATGGCCTTCCACGCCGCTTGCGAAAAAGTAGGACCGGGTTGACGTACAAAAATCGCATTTATTGCCTCTAAATCACCAGCAAAATAATCATCTAGAAGGTCAGATATTTTGGGAATGCGTTTTACTTTTTCAACACCTTTAGCGGCATCGATGAGATCTAATGAATCCACCATTCCATCAGCCGAACCGAAACTCGCTGCCAGGAGCACTTGTTCGTCTGCGATTAAATGCAACACTCCAACGGGGGTCTTAGTGCTCGTTGCATATAGCGTCATAAGGCAAGATTAGCGATCGCGCAACATCTCCGCTACAAGGAAAGCAAGCTCCAGAGACTGGGCATGATTTAGACGTGGGTCACATGCACTTTCATAACGTGTTGCTAAATCCTCGTGTGAAATTTGTTCTCCCCCGCCTACGCACTCCGTGACATCATCTCCAGTGAGTTCTATATGTATTCCGCCAGGATGCGTTCCAAGTGCTTTGTGAACTTCGAAAAAGCCCTTTACTTCGTCAAGGACATCATCAAAACGGCGAGTTTTGTACCCGGTCGGTGCTTCATAGGTGTTTCCGTGCATTGGGTCGCAGACCCATAAAACCTGCGCACCAGATTTTGTGACGCCATCGACGAGAGTTGGGAGAAGTTCGCGAATCTTGCCCGCTCCCATGCGGGTAATAAAAGTTAATCTCCCTGGCTCGCGCTCTGGATCCAGAACATCTATGAGAGCGAGTGCATCATCCACGGAGGTCTTGGGGCCCAATTTTACTCCGATGGGATTGCGAATTTTGGAAGCGAATTCGACGTGAGCTCCATTAAGTTGTCGAGTGCGCTCGCCGATCCAAACAAAGTGAGCCGAGACGTCATATGGCAATTGGGTTCGGGAATCGATACGTGTGAGGGCTTTTTCATATTCCAAAATAAGGGCCTCATGACTTGCGTAGAAATCAACAGATTTGAAAGCGGCAGGATCAACCCCAGCAGAACGCATGAATTCCAGTGCTCTGCCAACCTCCTTCGCCATTTCTTCATAACGTTGGCCAACAGAAGAATCCCTGATAAATCCTTTATTCCATTCATGCACCTGACGAAGATCAGCAAATCCGCCTTGGGTAAAAGCACGAACGAGATTTAACGTGGCAGAAGAGGTGTGATACACCCTCACAAGTCGCTGTGGATCAGGAGTCCTCGATGCCACCGAAAAATCCAAATCATTTACCGCATCGCCGCGATATGCAGGAAGTGTTATCTCCCCTCGAGTCTCTGAATCATTCGACCTTGGTTTTGCAAACTGACCTGCCATCCGCCCTACCTTGATCACAGGAAGAGAGGAGTAATACTGCAAAACGGCGGCCATTTGAAGAATTGTCTTTATGCGATTTCGGATGGAATCAGCAGTCGCTGCCGCAAATGTTTCCGCGCAATCCCCCCCTTGTAACCAAAAAGCTCTTCCAGCGGCCGCTTCAGCAATCTTCTCTCTGAGATTGTCACATTCACCCGCAAAAACCAAGGGAGGAAAAGACTTCAGCTCTAAAACCGCCGAGGATATTGCGCTCCCATCCCCTGGCCACGTCGGTTGCTGGGCAGCCACGAGAGCCGGGTTGAAGAGCGAATCCAGTGTTGTCATAGTTTCCTACTTTAGTTTGCGCGAAGGTTGGCAGGGGCGGGATTATTGGGCTTGAAATCTACATGCATCAACCAAAGAAAATCTCCGCTTCCTTGTACCGAGCAGGCTCTACGACCTTAAGTTTTTCTGTAGCGGAATCTAAAGGCACGCGAACAATATCTGTCCCGTGGAGAGCGACCATCTTTCCCCAATCGCCTTCGTGTGCCGCAGTGATGGCTTGAAGACCAAAACGAGTAGCCAAGACTCGATCGAATGCCGTCGGGGTGCCACCGCGTTGAATGTGACCCAAGACGGTATTTCGCGCTTCCTTACCTGTGCGACTTTCAATCTCAGCCGCTAACCACTCACCGATCCCTGCCAACTTCACGTGGCCAAAAGCATCCAACTTTTGGTCCTTCACTGACATATCTCCATCTCGAGGAATCGCGCCCTCGGCTACCACGATGATTGGTGAGTAATTGACTTCAAAACGAGATTCAACCCACTTGCATACTTGGTCGATCGAAAATGGTTGCTCTGGAATCAATATGCATGCGGCTCCCCCGGCTAATCCAGAATGCAGAGCGATCCAGCCCGCGTGACGACCCATCACTTCAACAACAAGCGCGCGATGATGAGATTCGGCGGTGGTGTGGAGGCGGTCAATTGCTTCTACAGCAATATTGACCGCGGTATCAAAACCAAATGTGTAATCTGTATTATTGAGATCATTATCGATCGTCTTTGGAACTCCGATGACATTGACACCCATCGCGTGCAGTTTCGTAGCGACTCCAAGAGTGTCTTCTCCGCCGATTGCAATGAGTGCATCTACGCCAGTAGCTTTGAGATTCGCGATGATTCGATCGATGCCGCCTTCTATTTTGAAGGGGTTGGTTCGCGATGAGCCAAGGATTGTTCCTCCGCGGGGCAAGATTCCCCGTGTAGCCGCGATGTCCAATGGCATTGTGAGACCCTCTAGAGGCCCTTTCCATCCATCGCGAAAACCGACAAAATCATGGCCATATTCTTTGACGCCTTTTCTAACAACTGCGCGAATTACCGCATTTAGCCCTGGGCAATCTCCACCACCAGTAAGGACACCTATACGCATTTTTACCCCAACGCTCGAAATTACGGGGCTAGTTTCACCCCATTAGTGGTCAACGCTGACTGTGATAAGCCTATCCGATTCTAGAAGGTGCTACGTCTAAGGAATAACGCGCACACCTTTTCCGACTACGACTAATCCACTTGGTGTGACGGTGAACCGCGCACGATCCCGCTCCAAATCAACACCTATTTGGGCTCCGGGTTCAACAACGACGTTTTTATCTAAAATCGCGCGACGAACAACGGCGCGATCTCCAATTTTCACCGATGGCATTAGGACCGAACCATCAACGAATGCGCCACTCGCGACCACGACATCGTATGAGGCCACGGTTCTATTGAGATGACCACCCGCTATGATCGATCCAGCGCCCACAATTGAATCCTGCGCAATTCCTCCCTCACTAAATTTCGCCGGTGGTAATGAAGGTGGATTGGTAAGCAAGGGCCATTCACGGTTGTAGAGATTAAAAATAGGGTGAACGGAGACTAAATCCATGTGCGCTTCGTAGTAAGCGTCAATCGAACCCACATCTCGCCAATACCCTTTATCTCTATCTGTTTCACCAGGCACAACATTATTCGCAAAATCGTAAACTTTTGCTGATCCATATTTTGTTAACATGGGAATAATGTTTCCTCCCAGATCATGGCGACTTTCCAGATCCTCCGAGTCAAGGATGAGGGCTTCTTCCATGACGTCACGGCGGAAGATGTAATTTCCCATGGAGACCAAACAAAGTTCGGGATGGCCTGGCATTGCAGGCGGGTCTGCAGGTTTCTCATGAAAAGCCTTAATGGTTACTCCATCTTCGGCTAATTCAATGACTCCAAATTCACTTGCTTCAGATCGCGCCACTCGAATAGCCGCAACCGTAACTCCAGCACCAGTGCTCAAATGATGTTCAAACATCTGACTTGGATCCATGCGATACACGTGGTCGGCGCCAAAAACAAGAACATGTTTTGGATTCTCGTCCTGGATTAAATTAAAATTTTGCAAAATTGCATCTGCACTACCGGTGTACCAGCGAGGTCCAAGTCTTTGCTGCGCTGGAACCGGCGTCACGTAATTACCCAGAAGAGTAGACATGCGCCACGTGGTCGTAATGTGACGATCGAGAGAGTGAGATTTGTACTGCGTTAAGACCGCAATTTTAAGCATCTGCGCATTAGCTAAGTTCGAGAGCACAAAGTCCACTAGGCGATAAGAGCCACCAAAAGGCACCGCAGGTTTTGCGCGATCAGCAGTCAGTGGCATGAGTCGCTTGCCTTCGCCACCTGCCAATACGATTCCTAATGGAAGTTCACGGTTAGCCATGGCGTAACGATAGCCTTCTCCCTGCGGGCAGACTAGGACTTTCAATTAAGGGATATCGCATACGGCACGAACAATTGCTCAGAGAGGTCGCGCGAAATGCAAAGAACCAAGGTCGCATTGATTACTCGCGAATGGCCTCCCCTGGTTTATGGTGGTGCAGGGGTTCATGTCGTGCAATTGGCTCAAGCACTTGAGAAGAAGCCCGAAATTGAACTGACGGTGCATTGCTTCGGCGCAAAGAGAAGTGACGCTCTTGCACACGCGATTCCCGATGATTTTCCGGATATCAACCCGGCTCTGCAAGCGATTGCCACTGATCTACTCATTGCAAATGCACTAGCTGATGTTCAACTTGTTCACTCGCACACCTGGTATGCAAATATGGCGGGACATCTTGCATCAAAAATGTATGGAGTCCCTCACGTGATGAGCGCCCATTCTCTCGAGCCTTTACGTCCCTGGAAAGCAGAGCAACTGGGTGCTGGTTACCAAATCTCATCTTGGGCCGAACAAACTGCAATCGAATCTGCGGCAGCAATAATCGCAGTAAGTGATGGGATGCGCGCCGACCTACTCGCGGCATACCCCAATGTTGACCCAAGCAAGGTGGTGACGATTCGCAATGGCGTTGACACTGATAAATTTTCTCCCGCTAACGATCCATCCGTACTGAGCAAATATGGTGTCTCCGGAAAATACGCACTTTTCGTGGGTCGAATCACCCGACAAAAGGGACTGGCACATTTGTTGCGTGCTTGGCGAGAAGTCCCGGCAGAATATGGGCTTGTCCTGGCAGCGGGAAGTCCTGATGAACCCGGTATTGGACAGGAAGTCGCAGATCTGATCGCCGAACTCCAAGCAACGAGAAAGAACGTATGGTGGATTGAGAAAATGCTTCCCCATCAAGAACTGACCGCTCTTTTGTCGTCAGCGGAACTCTTTCTCTGCCCATCAATCTATGAGCCCTTGGGGATTGTCAATCTTGAAGCGATGGGATGTGCGACCGCGGTATTGGCCTCAGCGGTGGGTGGAATACCAGAGGTCGTTAACGATGGCATTACCGGAGAATTGGTTACCTACACGACCAACCATGCCAAATTCGAACGTGATTTTAGTGAAGCAATTACTCGCCTCATGGGTCAGCCAAAACTTCTTGCCACCTACGGTTATGCAGGAAGAGAAAGAGCTCAGCAAGAGTTTGGGTGGGACGCGGTAGCAACAGCCACGGTGGATCTCTACTCCAGACTCTTGAAATAAAGTCATAGGACTTTGGCTAATATTAAATGAGATTTTGATGTCACGACGAACTTGGAGCCTTTTTCTACTTTGTGGTTTCCTTTGGGGAATTCCATACCTCTTGATTCGAGTGGCCGTCCGCGACTTCAGTCCAGCATGTGTTGTATTTACCAGAGTGGCCATCGGATCGGTACTACTGACTCTTATTGCGGTAAAGCAACGCACTTTCATGGTTGCACTACGTGGATATAAATATGTTGCACTCTACGCTCTGACGGAAATCATTGGTCCCTGGTTTTTAATCACGCGAGCTGAACTAGATATTTCCTCAGGACTTGCTGGTTTACTCGTTGCGACAGTTCCAATTTGGTCAACGATTTTTGCCTCTCTGGCTGGAGATAAAACGGTTTGGCATCACAAACGCCTAGTCGGAATGCTAGTGGGATTCATTGGCGTATTTGCATTAGTGGGAATCGAAAGCTTTTCTCATAAGGCGAATATCTGGGCCATCTTGGCTGTACTTCTCGCAGCGATCGGTTACGGGTTCGCGCCAAATACAATTATCAAGAATCTTCCTGGCGTTTCTGCGATCGCCATCAATGCTATTGCGATGGCCATGGCAGCAATTGTTTACTTACCCTTCGCTTATCTTCAGTGGCCGCAGCATCACATTGCGATGAAATCGATGTTATCGATTCTTGCGCTGGGAATCTTTCCCACCGCTTTAGCCTTCATAATCTTCTTTGCATTGGTCGACGAAATTGGAACTGCCCGGGCATCCTTGGTTACCTACGTCAACACGGCCTTCGCTGTATTCCTCGGGGTAATTCTACTTTCAGAGCCAATTACAACAGGCATACTTGTGGGATTGTCTTTGGTCCTCTTGGGATCGTTCTTAGCTTCCCAAAAACCATCTACTGCATAGAAGATTCAACAAAAACATCTTGCTCTGCTTGTGAGGCGGCCGATACTGCGATACCCCGCTCGAAAGCGTATATAGCTCGGTCTTTGAGGCCAACTTCTACAAAGACTCGAGCAATGTCGCGCCAATGTATGGCTAACTCCTTAGAAGGAGGCATAGTTTCCATGTGCAGCGCGGCATTTTCAAGTTGTGACTTTGACTCTTCGATTTTGCCCATGCGGAAAAGGACTTTTGCTTTTTGCGACATAAGGCTAGTGCGCGGTCCGGGAACTCCTGCAGGAAGTTCGGCAAGGCCTTTACGCACATACATCAAGGCGCTTTCCAACTTACCTTGTCGTAATTCAACTTCAGAGAGAGTGATACATGTATATGCCGCGCTCGTCGGATTGTTTTGCGAAGCAAGATCCAAATAAGCCGCTTCTGCCAAACTGTGAATCTTCTCAAGATCAGGATTTGGAAGATCCAACATCCACTTAGAAGCATTGTCGTTGAGGATCGGTAGAACTTGATGAAGTTCGGCCAACTTTGTCCAATAAATCGCGTTATTTATTTGGCTTAGTGCCAGAGTTAAATTGCCTTGGCTCTCCGCTAGAACTGATGACTGCCAATAAGACTGCACCATTGCTTTTGGCGAACGACATTTCTCTGCCAGTTCAAGTGCACGACGCACAACTTCCATTGCTCGGGGAGTGTCTCCGCGATGAAAATGACAATTACCCAACTGACACATGAGTTCAACAACTTCAGTCTCAGCCCATGCGCTCGCATAATCGCGTAACAACTCTTCTCCGCGTTGTACACCCATGCCTAGATTTCCGGATCTAAAACACACACGAATAATTTCGTTACCGATTCGAGCCATCAACTCTGGCGAAGTGTCGGCGTTAACTCTAAACAATTGTTCTAATTCATCCAGGACGCCTTCAAAATTTCCTTCACGAGATTTGACCTGCAATAAAATCACAGATGCGGCTAACCATGAGGAATCATGAAATACAGAAGCGGCAATCACTTGCGAGGCATAATCGCGAGCAAGTCCCAAGTCGCCAGAACTTAAGGCAACCTTTGCAGAATTTAGATTGAGCGAAACGACTTGGGCATCTTGATCTACGGAAAGGGTTTCACTATCGACTCCTAGCCGTTCTGCGAACTTTGCAACCATCTCCGCTTGGGGTTGGCGTTTGCCAGATTCGAGAAGGGAGATGTAACTCGAGGCAGCGATCCCCTCGGCTAGTTCAGCTTGGGTAAGTCCAACCTTCTCCCGTAACTCCCGGAGCCTGGTGCCAAATTCCATAGGGCTTCCCTTTCTCAAGATCTTGCTATATGTTACTACTATCCTTTACAAATAGTAAAGACCCCGAACGTAAAGACATTAGGAGGACTTCGTGAAGTTAATTGCTCTTACCCTAACAGGCTTATTTTTGGCGCTAACAGTAGCGCCAGCAGATGCGGCCACAACGCGACGATCCACAACGAAAACAGGTTTTGTCCAAAATTACCTGATTCCTGGCGCTCAAGGGTGCTGCGGCTAAGTCGCTTTTTCTACGTGTGAGGCAGTGACCGCGCCACGGCGGTAACTGGCGGTAAGCGAATTGATAGGGGAAGTGGTGCAGATAATGGATTTGAGGCATCTTCGTCTTCGGTCATCCTCTCACCCCCGACGATTTATCTCCCGTTTCGCCCTCGTACTCGCGGCAACGCTCCTAACACAGGGGTCAACGATCGCCTCCGGTGACGCAACCACGGGACATTTTTCACAACTTCAAATTTCTTCCTACATGCAATCTGTTACAGCGGAATTGCAACTGAGCAAAAACTGGCAATCTAACTTCGGATCCTCATCGGGCGTTCTTTATTGCGTCTCCACTTTATTAGGACAAGGGGTCCGTTCTGGTGCGCACGGTCTGTATACGTGGTTCACGTGTAGCGCAATGCACAAACTAGATTTAAGTACTTCCACAAAAGATTCACTCACATGCACTGGATTTTCTTCCGCGGTCTGGATTCAACCGGGGTCTAATTCGATAAGTTTCCAAGCAATCACTAACGGTTCTGATTTTGCAGCCCTCAAATCAAGTGCACCGGCTCCTATTCGAGAAGCTCTTGATGCAAACTACAACCAAGTCACTCAAAAAGTGAGTCGAGTTGTCGTGGGAAGAGCCATGAGTGGCAACTCCGCATCTAATAAATCCCCTACCCAAAATATAACTTGTCAATAATTCTGGTCCTAGTTTTCTCCGTAACCGAGTTTCTCTAATAATTTCGTATTCTTCTGCCAATCTTTAGAAACTTTTATATGTAAACCCAAGAAAACTCGTGCTTTGAGAATTCTCTCAATATCGGAACGAGCACGTGTACCAATATCTTTTAGCTGTTGACCTTGGTACCCGAGAAGAATTCCACGTTGAGAATCTCTTTCTATATGAATTGTTGCATGTATGTCATAAAAAGGGCGCGGGCCAGTGGCATCTCTTTGGGACATTTCATCGATTGTCACAGCAATTGAATGGGGCAGCTCTTGACGTACATCCCTTAACGCCGCCTCGCGTATAAGTTCGCATATCCATTCTTCTTCATTTTGATCACTCAACATTCCTTGAGGATAAAACTCTGGTCCATTTGGAAGGCTTGCGCTAATCAGTTGTGACAATAAATCCACTTGATCGTGGATGGAAGCAGAAACGGGCACAATCTCGTCCCATGAGAAATTTTGCGCCAGAGCGACAATTCCAGATAATCGAGCAGCCAACTCCGATTTGCTCACCAAATCCGTCTTTGTGATTACCGCGAACTTTTTTGCTCGTAGATGCTTTGCGATTTCTTGAGCAATAAATTGATCACCCGCGCTAGATGCCTCATCAGCAGGAAGGCACATCATGATGATGTCCACCGATTCCATGCTCTCCCCCACAACTGCATTGAGGCGATGGCCCAATAAAGTCTTTGGCTTATGGATTCCCGGGGTATCAACCAATACTGCTTGAAAACTTGCGCCGTTAAGGATCCCGCGAATCGCGCGCCTCGTGGTGTTTGGATGAGGAGAGGTAATCACAACTTTGTTGCCCACTAGAGCATTAACAAGAGTGGATTTTCCCGTATTCGGTCGTCCCACAATAGCAACGAAGCCCGAGCGGAAATCAGTCATGCCTAATTCTCTCACCGAAAGGTCGTGATGAACTCCATTGCGTCAGAAACTGAGGTAACCACCTCTGCAACTCTCTCTCCGATAAGCCGGTGACATCCTTCGCTGGTCGGAGATGTTATAGGTCCAGGGACCGCCATAACCGGACGAAATAATTCAGCCGCATCCCGAGCAGTTCGAAGCGCTCCACTGCGAAATGCCGCTTCAACAACGATAGTTGCATTACCAAGTGCAGCGATTATCCGATTCCTCATCAAGAATCGAGCAGGAATGGCATGAACATTCGGCATAACTTCGCTGATCAACAGACCACTTTCGACAATTTCGTGGAAAAGCCGCTCGTGTGCAGCGGGGTAATTAACGTTCACTCCACATGCCAGCACCGCAATGGTCGACCCTTCAGCAGCCAGCGCACCCTTATGTGCAGCTCCATCGATTCCATATGCTCCACCGCTGACAATCACCCATTCACGATCTACAAACCCAGCGGCGAAATCGCCAGCGACACGGGCTCCATAATGTGTCGGGTTGCGTGTTCCTACTATCGACAAGGCAGAACATTCCAAGGCACGGATATCGCCTTTGGCGATAATTCCAATTGGGGCAGCGGCGAGATCGTTGAGGCGCTTAGGCCAAGCGATGTCTTCGGGTGTGAGAAAGAGAGAGCCACTTCCCCGAATTTCGCTTAGTACTTCATCTGAATTCAATGTCTGGATGCGATTCATCAATTTATCAAATTTGTCATCATAATTTCTTTTAAGCAATTGTGCGACAACCTTGGCCGCCCCTAAGGAACCTATTTCGGAAGTCCAAAATTCAGAGCCACCCTCAATCGATGCGAAAAGTATGGCCCGAGCTTCCCTCTCCTTCATAGTTGATTTCCTTCTCGCAGTAGATATGCACGCTTGGCATCTTCGAGCGTGGGTCGTAGATGACTTTCGAGATCTGCGATGCTCCACGAAAGCCTCATGACTTTATGCAATCCTCGAGCAGTGATATTTTCTCGGTCAAGTTCGGTATGAAGAAAAGCCATTGCTTTTGTATCAAGTTGATAAGTCGTTCTAAGCGCGCGGCCAGGAATGTCACAATTCAATTTCCAAAGCTCATGCAAGAAACGATCTTGACTTCGGGATCTTGCAGCGGACACTCGAGCGGCAATCACAGCACTCGATTCACTCAATTGAGAGTCCAGAATTTCTACACGTCCAACGGGTTCCACCTGTGTTCGAATATCGATTCGATCCAAGAGGGGCCCGGACAATTTGGCTAAGTATCTTCTGACTTGTTGTGAACTACAGGTGCAATTGCGACCACGTCCCGTAAACTTTCCGCAGGGGCAAGGGTTAGCCGCAAGAAGCAGAATAAATCGGGCGGGATAGGTGACATTTCCAATCGCTCTCGCGATAGTCACAATCCCAGATTCAAGTGGTTGGCGCAAAACATCGAGTACGCCGACACCACATTCTGGCGCTTCGTCGATGAAAAGAACGCCATGGTGAGCCAGTGAACAGGCTCCCGGTCTAATGCTGTGCGATCCACCACCGACCATTGCAACTCGCGTGGCGGTGTGATGAGGAGAAACAAAGGGAGGTTCCTGCGAAAGAGGTGATCGATGGTTGAAGTCACCGCTGAGGGAATGTATTGCGGCGACTTCCAGAGAATTTTGGCGAGAAAGTTTCGGCAAAATGGAAGGCAATCTCTGGGCAATCATTGTTTTGCCCGCTCCGGGTGGTCCAATCATCAACATATGGTGTCCACCTACAGCAGCAACCTCAGCGGCAGTTCGCGCAAGATGTTGGCCGGCTACTTCTGAAAAATCAAAAATGGGCGACTCTTCATCAATCTTGCATGATTGCGTTGGAAAAGAATTTGGCTCCCCCGTGCACAGCCAGGATAGGAGATCGCGCAAATGACCGGTAGGAATAATCTCCATTTCAGTCAGCAACTGTGCCTCAACTGCATTGGCTTGCGGAACGACCGCGCGAGTTATTCCTGCTTTGAAGGCCTGAATTAAGGAGGGGAGAACTCCACCGACTCCGCGAATGTCTCCGTCAAGTCCCAACTCTCCAATGAATATGGTCTCAGAGATGCGCTCCTGAGGAAGTAACCCCTGGGCCGACAGCAATGCAATCGCAATCGGCACATCAAAACCTGATCCACGCTTTGGCAACCAAGCGGGAGAAAGTGAAACCGTCACTTTTCGATTCGGCCATGGTTGCGAGCAGTTAACGATCGCAGATCGCACGCGTTCACGAGATTCAGTCAACGCTGCATCGGGTAACCCTAGAAGAAAATATCCGGGGAGTCCATCCGCAATGTCCACTTCAACCCGCACCACCTCACCCATCAGGCCAATCAGGGCCACGCCCAGCGAGATTCCAAGTGTCATCTGCGAAATATCACAAAACATCACTTCGATAATCAATGGTGTGTTTACCGAACTGGTCAACAACAACCGCTGCGCAATCAATTTGATAGAGATCGCCGAATCGATGATGCGTCACCAGCCATGCAAGTGCTAAGCGTTGCAATCTTTGCGATTTTTTTTGAGTGATTGATTCGAGAGGATGGCCGAAGGCTAGAGTGCTCCTCGTCTTTACTTCAACAATGGCAATGACACCGTTAGGAAGTTGTACAACAAGATCAATCTCTCCTTCCTTGATACGCCAGTTTCGGTCAAGAATTTGCGCGCCACGGGATTTCAATTCAAGAGCGACAATTTCTTCACCAAACGCACCAAGGCTTTGATTGGATAAATGCAAAGAATTCCGCGCCATAAGGAGGAAATCTAGGAGTAGCCGAATTTCCTCAGGTCCGGCGAAAAGGCGCTATGTGGAGAGCATCTCAGTGTTGATGAGAGCGGAAATATTTGAAAAGGAGCGTCTATGAATTGCGAGCGGACCTAATTCCTTGATCGCCTGAAGGTGCGCCGTAGTTGAGTAACCTTTGTGAGTTGCAAAACCGTACCCGGGATGTTTCTTATCCAACTCCCGCATCAATCTATCTCGCCTTACCTTGGCGACAATCGATGCGGCGCTAATGGAGTGCACCACTCGATCACCCTTCCAAACACTTAGATTCGACATGCCTAACCCAGGTATTGGATATCCATCGGTAAGAACATAGTCAGGTGTTATCTGTAGGCCCAAGACCGCTCGTCGCATTCCATCGATGTTTGCAAGATGCACACCGCGTTCATCAATGATCGATGATGAAATTTCGATAGTTGAGACGGAAATCGAATTTTCCATAATCAGATCATAAAGATCTTCACGTGAACTCTCACTAAGTTCTTTTGAATCTCGAACGGCAGAAAGCTCGCGAGAAAATGGATCTAGGAGAACAAGTGCGACAACGACTAGCGGGCCGGCGCAAGCACCGCGCCCTGCTTCGTCGACGCCGGCGATTCTTTGCACGCCTGAAGAGAAAAGTAGTTTTTCAATCGTTTCATTCATTGCTCTGATATGCCTGGAAATTCGTTGAGGAAGAAATTACTTAGTGGCGTCGTAGTGGCCGAAAAATTTCTGATGACCAATTGGCCAGATAACAGCAACAACGCGTCCAACCACTTTGGACACTGGAACCATCCCCTGATTTATGTCATCGGTGTGGAAACGTGAATCAGCACTTGCCCCTCGATGGTCACCCATGACCCATAACTTGCCTGCCGGCACTTTCACATCGAAATTCGAGTCACTCGGATTATCACCTTTGTAGATGTAAGGCTCATTAAGAGGAATGCCATTAACTATCAGGCGTTTTTTGTTGTCACAACACACAACATGGTCGCCAGCTACACCAATTACGCGTTTGACTAGATGCTGTTTTGCAGGATTTGGGACCACTCCGACAGCGATGAGTGCCTCTTTAATTTTTGTTAGAACGGGTGATTCATTCGTTGGAGTGGGATCTGCCAGCCAATGGTCGGGATCGTGAAATACAACAATGTCTCCACGCTTTATCGTTTTTGAAATAAAGGGAACTTTGCTGACAGCAACGCGATCATTGATCTCCAGTGTGGTTTGCATAGAACCTGAAGGAATGAAAAAGAATTGAACTACAAAACTTTTTATCAGCAAGGAGACCAGTAGCGCGACAACCACTAAAACTGGAAATTCGCGAAGGACCGATCCCCTACGCCGCATTGAGGAAATTAAGCCAGCTCGGCAGGTACATCGGCCTCAACTGCAGTTTCGACAGCGGGGGCCGATAAGGCTGAGCCGCCCTTGCCTGCCGCTTCGGCTGCTCCACGCTTTTCGCGAATCTTGGCAGCCTTTCCACGCAAATCGCGGAGGTAGTACAACTTGGCACGACGTACATCCCCTTGACGAACTACTTCGAGTTTCTCGATCACGGGCGTGTGCACTGGGAAAGTACGTTCAACCCCTACGCCATAAGAAACTTTACGAATCGTGAAGGTCTCGCGCACGCCATCGCCCTGACGTCGAATGATGATGCCCTGAAATACCTGAATACGGCTCTTATTACCCTCGATAACGCGCACATGCACCTTGAGTTCATCTCCTGCACGGAAAGTTGGGATATCCGTTCGAAGCGAAGCAGCGTCTACCGCATCAAGCACGTTCATGGTGAGTCCTCATTCTTTTCATAATTCTTGCTTCTTGTCATTCTTACAGATGTTAATTCTCGACGTCGGTCCCGCGGGGCTGGCGTAAGGCGCTTATCCTGCCATATCGGACCCTCGAAGCGTAAATCGGTGGCTTTCAGCCCCCTTCTACCGCAGCGATCAAGCGCGGGTAAAGATATGGGCCAGCACAGAAAGCCACTCCAGCACCATTGGTGGAGAAGAGAGCGCCCGACTCAGTGGCGATCAAACTTGCCGCTGCGCGATCCCATTCAAATAACCCAGATTCGTAGTAGCCGTCAAAGCGACCCATGGCAACATTGCATATGTCCACCGCGGCAGAGCCCATCCTGCGCAAATCGCGAATTTGGGGCAGTAGTAGTGCAGCAACCCTGCCTTGTTCGACCCGTTTGCGGACATCGTAGGCAAAACCAGTCCCGATGAGAGCCCTGTCGAGTTCCACTGGGTCATTGACTGAAATTGTTGAGCCATTGAATCTGGCTCCCCCACCCCTGAGAGCAGTCCAGGAGGATGAAATCGATGGCGAGTGCACAATTCCAGCGATCCCCCCCTCGCTATCTTTCGCAGCAATGCTGATGCTCCAACCAGGAATCCCGTACAAATAATTTACCGTTCCATCAACTGGATCTATCACCCATGTAATGCCGGATTGCGACTGTCGATTCGCACCTTCTTCACCAAGAATTCCATCGTCAGGTCGAATGGTAAGTATTGACTCCATAATGAATTCTTCACTCGCTTTGTCCATCTGAGTTGCAATATCGATAGCCACAGATTTGGAAGATATTTCGAAAGTCTCTGGCCGATCCATCAAGAGCACTCCGGCCTCATGAGCAATTCGAGTCGCAAGTGCAAGTAAATCTTCAGGCGCTACAGCGGTCATATCGCAAGCCTAACGCGCAATATGCTCGGTTTCATGTTTAAGGCCTACTCCCGTCTTTTTGATACTCCGGGCGGCCTTCGCTTCTCTCTTGCGGGCCTCATCGCTCGAATGCCGATTTCAATGGATTCTCTGGCTCTCATCTTTATTGTCGTCCACGCCAGCAATTCCTACACTCTCGCAGGTGCTTTGGCTGCAGTGGCCTCGGTTGTCGTCTCGATTTCCTTGCCATTTTGGTCTCGAACCTCTGATCGAATCGGCCAACGACGCACATTGCTCATCGCAATTCCCTTACGTACTTTCTTTCTCGCAATATTTATTGTGCTTGTTACCATGAAAACACCTACATGGACCTGGTTCGTCGCCATCATCGCGGCGGAATCTGCAGTTATTAATGCCGGCGGTTTAGTGCGACGTCGCTGGTTGTGGGCCTTGGGAGATGATCGCGCACTCATCAACACCGCATATTCCTATGAAGCGCTCATGGATGAAATAGTTTTCATTTTGGGTCCAGTAATCGCAACTGCATGTGCGACATCGATTGCGCCGTCTGCCGGGCTCATTGTCGGATTATTTTTTATGCTTGTTGGAACAACCGCTTTTGCTGTGCAGAAGAAAACCGAACCTCCAGCACATCCACGCATTTCCGATGAATTTCATTCTCCGGTATTCCGAAATGTCGTTGTTCAAGCCGTAGTGCTTCCCTCGATCTTTATTGGCGGTTTTTTCAGCGCCGTGGGAATTACTGTGGTTGCCTATGCTCAAAGCCACCATGCTGCATCGCGCACGGGAATCATTTTAGCGATCTGGGCTTCAGGAAGCGCAGTGGCAGCTGCCATTAATGGGATTGTGAAATGGAAACTCAACTATGCCCAACGTTTTCTGCGCTTTCTCGTGGCCCTCACCGTGCTATCGATTCCGCTTCTCTTTACAGGGAATTTAATCTTCCTTTCGATCGCGCTCTTTGCTAGCGGTCTGGCAGTTGCCCCGCTCATCATCGCGGCATATGGAGTTGCCGAAACATCGGTACCTCCAAGCCAAATAACGGAAACGTTAGCGTGGGTTGTTGCGGGCATGCCTTTGGGGGGCGCCTTCGCTAGCGCTTTAGCCGGCTGGGCAATCGACAACTATGGAGCGCAAAGGGCATTTGTGGTTCCCCTTGGATGTCTTTGTGCCGCACTTGCTATGTCACTTCCCTACTTCGGCACATGGAATCGGTTACGCTCGGCTTCGTGACCGAACTTCGACTCATAGGCAAGAGTGCTGATGGCGCTTATTTATCTTTGCACGACAATGATGGAAGCGAATACACATTGCGGATCAGCGACACCTTGAGAGCAACCGTAAATCAACCGCGCTTAGCTTCGGTGAGAAGTTCAGATGGCGAGTCAATTTCGGTCAAGGAGATTCAGGCAAGACTCAGGGCCGGCGAAGCGATTGAAACTGTTGCGCGAGACGCAGATTGGACGATCGAAAAGGTAGAGAGATTTGCGGGGCCCATTCAACAGGAGCGCGCATACATCATTTCCCTTGCAAAAGAAGTGATTCTCCGCAAGGAAAGTGGACGAGAGCCTCTGAATTTTCTCGATCTGGTTATTTCACGTCTGGCACCTCGCAATGTCGATGTAAACGCCTTCGACTGGAATTGCTGGAGACTGGAAGATTCGAGTTGGGTAATTCGCTTGAGTTTTCCCAATCGAGACGGCGTTGGTATTGCCGATTGGAACTATGACGCGATGAGAAAAGTTCTCTCCCCTCTTGATGACTCAGCGCGATGGCTAACAGGTGATGATTCCGCGCTCAAAGAACGAAGCACTTCCGAGCACGGACTCATCTATGGCAATCACCCGGCCGCTCGATTGCCACAACAAAATCGTCTTATTGAATCTCACGAAGCACCGCGTCTAGTCTCAATTCGGGAAGTGCCAGATGAAGATGCAGCAAGAGATGGAGTTACTGGTCGAGCAAAAGTTCCCTCATGGGACGAGATAATGTTTGGCGGCTCAAAGAAGGATGCCGAAGAGCCTGAAAACTGATCGATTACTTCTCAATTTCAGACACCAAAAGTGGAACCAATCTTTCACTTTCGGTTAGTGCGCCGTGGTGACCCACCATCGCTGATTCAAGGGCTTCACGTGCCGGATCAATTAAGACCAATCCATCGCGTGCAATAACAATTAAGTCCCCCATACGATCTATAGCATCCAGTGAGGCCATCGGTCCAAAGAGGTTTGCCGCTAACGCTTCACTACGTGTGAACACATCTACTTTGTCTCCCAAGCTCTCTCTCCATAATTGAGCAATCGGTTGCGCCTCGTCACTTGCATTCGCTTCATCAATATAAAGATGCCTAGCGCGTGGTTCGCCCGCGACTAGAGTGACACCATCGAGAAGGGAGTTGCCTTTGCCCATGACAATTTTCTCTTTTGCATTTACCATTCCATGGTCTGCCGTTACCCAGAATCGAACTCCGGTAGGCAGGTTATCGAGCAAAGTAACGATGACTGTGTTCACGTAGCTGAGTGCACTTAACCACTTTTCAGACCCAACGCCATCACTATGTCCTGCAACATCGAGTTCATTGATATAGAGATACGCAAATGAGGGCGATGCGGTTAAAGCTTTGATGGCTTCACCAACCATGTCCGTTAAGACATTTGCGCCTCGAAACTGCGCGCCTCGAAACGAGGCGCGCGTAAAGCCTGAATCTTCATATCGCTTTGCTGCCACATGGGAAACGGATATACCACTTGCAGCTCCTCGTTCAAAAAGTGTTGGTATCGGCTGCCATGCCGAAGGGTCGACTCGCTCGTCCCATTTCAATGCATTGAGAATTCTGCCACCACTTCGCGGAACTCTCACCGTGTAACCCAACATTCCATGTGCTCCCGGCATCTCTCCCGTCATCAGAGTAGTTAGGCTCGTGGCAGTTGTTGAAGGGAATGAAGTTTCGACATCACTTAATCTTTTCATGGAGGCAAAAATTGGAACATATTCCGCAAATTCTGTGATGACTGATGCACCTAATCCATCAACGAGTAATAAGCATTCTCGCCCTTGTGGACTTGAGACAAACTCATTTCTCCCAAGGGGATCGCTGAGTCCGAGCCCGGCAAATATTGAAGGAGTGACGTCGGCTAAATGCACGGTTCAATACTGCCACTAAAACGAGTATCGTGACGCCGTGAAAAAGATTCCCGATATATTTCAATATTCTGATGAGGTTTCCATCGCCTTAAATAATGGAAAACCAATTGTTGCCCTTGAATCGACCATCATCAGCCATGGGATGCCAAGACCGATTAATTTGGAAGTTGCACGGGAGGTTGAATCAATAGTTCGCCAACGTGGCGCCATACCAGCAACTATTGCCATCATTGATGGGACAGTCCACATTGGACTCAACGACGAGGAACTTTCCTCCATTGCTAATCGGGTCGATATCGCTAAAGCCTCGAGTCGAGATCTTGCAATTATTTGTGCTCAAGGCAAGAGCGCGGCCACTACCGTCGCTGCCACAGCGCACTTAGCTGCCTCCGCGGGGATATTTACCTTCGCGACTGGTGGACTCGGTGGAGTTCATCGTGGCGCGCATGACTCCTTTGATGAATCAGCGGATCTCACTGCGCTCTCGCACCTTAATATGACCGTCGTATGCGCCGGAGTTAAATCAATTCTCGATGTTGGTGCCACTCTTGAACGGCTCGAAACTCTAGCGATTGCTGTTGTCGGCTATAAAACATTGCAATTCCCTGGCTTCTATTTAACTGATTCAGGGTTTGCAATTGAGTACCGAGTCGATTCGGTTGCAGAGGTGAGCGCGATTCGCAAAGCCCGTAAGCAGCTTGGTACCGATAGCGCCGCCCTTATCGTGGCTAACCCTGTTCAAAAAGAAATGGAGCGAACAAGGCATGACCAAATTTTAGCTTCTGGATTAGATCTGGCAACGCGTCAGGGAATTATAGGGAAAGCGGTCACTCCATTCCTCCTAGAATATTTTCATTCAACAAGTGCAGGCGAGTCACTGGGTATCAACATTGAGATCATAAAATCAAACGCCGCTCTCGCAGCGGAAATCGCCGTTGCTAGCGCAGAATTGAATTGAGATAGATGGCCGCGTTGCTCTGCATCGGAGATGTCATGTTGGACGTAATGACAGTATTATCTGGAGCTATTAATTTTGGCGAAGATACGCCCGCGAGAATTTCAACTCGAGGTGGAGGCGCCGCTGGAAATGTTGCCTCGTGGGCTGCACAATCGGGATCAGAGGTTCACCTCATTGCTCGTGTAGGCGATGATGTTGTCGGCGCTTCCATCATTACTGAATTGCAAGCCTCGGGGGTACAACTTCGCACCTCGATTGTCCAAGGCGAACAAACTGGCGTAGTAGTTATCTTGGTTGACTCACATGGCGAACGCACAATGTTTCCCGATACGGCAGCAAACTCTGGGTTAACTCTCTCAGACCTTCCTTCACTCGATCCATTTGGTGCCGTTTATATATCGGGTTATGCACTCATCAACGAGAAATCACGACCTGGTGTTCTGGCTATGATCTCTGAAATCAACAAAAGAGGAATACCAATCTTCTTCGATCCCACCACGGTGGGAGGCATGCAACAGACCACGCTTACCGAGGTACAGAGTTGGTTACCCCTGATGTACACATTAATCTTGAATGAAGATGAAGCGCTCTTTATTTCCGAATCGCGCGAATTGACCACAGCTCTATCTCGTCTTTTACAATCCGCCCCGAACGTTATTATTAAGAGAGGTGCGCGTGGAGCAATCGGTCAAATTCGAGGCGCTTCACCAATTGAGGTAGAAGCTGTGATGGTTGAGGTCAAAGACACCACGGGTGCCGGTGATTCATTTGCTGGTGGTTTCATTGCTCATTGGTTGTCTGATCCCAATCTTGCCCGGTGCCTTTCTGCGGGAAGTAGGGCGGCTTCCACCTGTGTTGGGATAGTTGGTGCTCGTCCGCACGTCACTACCGCACTTTAAAGGGTGAACTTGGCATAATCACCGCCATGGCGACTCCACGTGTAACAAAAGGCAAGAAAGCAATTGGACCAAAACCTGGTGAATACCCAGGAAAAATAGTCGATATCGACGTTGCCTCAGAAATGTCTGGCTCTTTTCTTGAATACGCATATTCGGTCATCTATTCCAGGGCGCTCCCCGATGCCAGAGACGGACTAAAACCCGTCCATCGCCGGATTCTTCATCAGATGGCAGATATGGGACTTCGTCCTGAACGAGGCCATGTGAAAAGCGCTCGAGTCGTTGGAGAAGTCATGGGTAAGTTGCATCCTCACGGGGATGGAGCCATCTATGACGCCCTCGTACGAATGGCGCAATCCTTCTCGATGCGACTCCCCCTTATCGATGGACATGGGAATTTTGGTTCTCTCGATGCTGGACCGGCGGCGATGCGCTACACCGAAGCCAGACTGGCACTCTCAGCGATGGCGATGGTTGCGGAAGCCGACGAAAACACCGTTGATTTTGGGTCCAACTACGATGGGCAGTTGCTTGAACCTTTAGTACTGCCAGCGGCTTACCCAAATTTGCTCGTTAATGGCGGTTCGGGAATTGCTGTGGGTATGGCGACCAATATGGCGCCCCATAACCTTGGCGAAGTAATTGCAGCGACCAAATTTCTCATTGAAAACCCCAATGCGACTTTGAAACAGCTTATGAAATTTGTCCCTGGTCCCGATTTTCCCACTGGTGGTCAACTCGTGGGCGTTGAGGGAGTGCGCGATGCCTACGCAACCGGAAAGGGAAGCTTCAAGGTGCGTGCGAGAGTCGAAATTGGAAAAGTTACCTCTCGCAAAATGGGTATAACTATAAAGGAATTGCCTTTCACAATCGGTCCAGAAAAAGTTGTGGAGAGAATTGCTGATCTCGCGAAAGCAAAGAAGATTACAGGAATCTCAGACATCATCGACCTCACCGACGGTAGAACCGGAACAAACGTTGTTATCGAGCTAAAGAATGGGTTTGAACCAGAGGCAGTATTAGAACAATTGTTCAAGCTCACTCCAATGGAAGATACGTTCTCCATTAATGCTGTCGCACTGGTAAATGGAAGGCCGCAAACTTTAGGACTTAAAGAGTTGCTGCAAGTATTTATCTCTCACAGAATTGAAGTGGTGAAAAGGCGATCTGAATTTAGAAGAGCCAAAGCCACGGGCCGCTTAACTCTCGTTGATGGCCTGCTCAAGGCAATCATCGATATCGATAAAGTCATCAAGATTATTCGAAGTAGTGATGATGCCGCCGTGGCAAAAGAAGCGTTAATGAAGAGTTTCAAGCTCAACGAAGAGCAAGCCACCTACATTCTAGATATGCCATTGCGACGACTCACCAAAATGTCCAAACTAGAACTTGAAGGTGAACAAAAAGAACTCTCAACCACAATTGCCAATCTCACCACATTGCTCAAATCTGAGGCGAATATTCGCAAGCAGGTCAGCGACGAGCTCACCGCCGTTGGGAAATCCTTCGCTTCCCCTCGAAAAACGACAATCCTGGAAGCAATCTAAAAGCAAAACCAGGAGTACCCTTTCAATCATGTTTCCAACCTTGCCTCAAATTCGCGCGATGGTGACCGACCCCAAATACACCTATCGGCAACGAGTGGCAGGTCTGGCAACTTTGGCCGAAAACCTTCTCGAGCCACCCCACATAAGCGACGAGTGCGCGCAGGCTCTGGAAAAAAGAATCATCTGCGACATGTTTGAAGGAAGCGCTCCCTATCGTCCACGCTATCTGCTGCCTGATTATGCAAGGACTCTGCGGGAAGGTTCTCTCTTTCTGGAGCTTCCTCCAGCAGCGAATATCGATGACGCTCTCGCTTTTCTTCTAATTATTTATTCTCAGACTCCCTCCATTACTGGTTATCCAGTGTACTTCGGAGATTTAGACACACTGCTCCTCCCGTACATCAACGATGTGAGTGATGCTGATCTGTACACCAAATTAAAGCGTTTTTGGATATCTCTTGATCGCATGTTTCCTGATGCCTTTGCTCATACAAATCTCAGCCCCGTTTACAATCGCGTCGCGAAGACGATTCTTGCTTTAGAGCGCGAACTTTTGCAGGTTGTACCGAACATAAGCCTCAAAGTAGATCCTCATGTAACAAGTGATGAATATGTTTTAGATGCCGTCCAGACTGTCTTTGCTTGCGGCAAGCCTCACTTCATCAATGACGTGATGATGAAAAGTAATCTAGGACCTGATTATGCGGCGGTAAGTTGTTACAACTCTCTCAAGATCGGCGGAGGATCGCATACTTTGGTGCGGATAAATTTGAAAGAAACTGTTCTTGCTGGCGAAGGAGGAGTAGAGAAATTCTTTGCGGAAACGTTGCCACATTACCTGGAATTAACTTCCGAACTCATGGAAGCGCGCATTCGATTCTTGGTCGAAGAATCTAACTTCTATACTTCGAATTGGCTGGTAAAAGAAGGATTGCTTACTCTAGATAAATTTTCAGCCATGTTCGGCATCTTCGGTCTCGCAGAAGCGGTCAATATTTTAATGCGACGAGAAGGTTTAGAAGGCACCTACGGGCACAGTTCCATTGCCGATGATTTGGGATACAGAATCACGTCAACGATCGCTCAAATCGTTGCCAGTCGACCCATGCCTTATTGCGACGGAAATGCGGGGAGAGCCTTTCTGCATTCTCAATCAGGCATTGATCTTGACCTTGGCGTGACGGCAGGTACTCGCATCCCTATCGGCACGGAACCGCCACTAATCGAACATCTTCGCACGGTGAGTCGCCATCATCACCTTTTTGCTGCTGGGATAAGCGACATTCTCTCCTTCGACGAAACCGCAGTGAAAAATCCTGAAGCCGTCGTTGACATAATTCGTGGTGCCTTCGCAAATGGGATGCGCGATTTTACTTTTAATCTAGATAGCAACGACTTCATCCGAATAACGGGCTACCTTGTGCGAAAATCTGATTTAGCTAAAATGCCCAGCGCCCGACATGGGAGTACGTATTTAGGGGCGGGCTCGGTCGCCGACTCCCATGTAGATCAACGTCAAGTAAAGCGGGTCATGAGCCATGAAAGCTCACCACGCGCTGGTAGCTGATGTTATTTCATTTTCTTGGGTAGATGGACCCGGCAATAGATTTGTTCTCTTCCTTCAAGGATGCAATTTCAACTGTTTAGCATGTCACAATCCTCAAACAATTCCACTTCAGACTCCGCGAGCAACACTTTATTCAGTCGAAGATCTTCTCCTCAAAATTCGCGCGTCTATGCCTTACATTTCAGGTGTCACCATCTCGGGTGGCGAGGCCACTATGCAATATGAATTCATTTCGGAACTTTTCCAGGCCATAAAAACAACTCCAGATCTCCAACATCTAACGACGTTCATAGATAGCAATGGTAACGCCCCTGAAGATGTATGGCGTTCACTTGCCCCTGTGACTGATGGGGTGATGTTGGATCTGAAAGTCCTTGATGATGAAAAACATTTCGAATTGACTGGAAATTCAAACAAACAAGTTTTGGACTCGATCAAGTTTCTTGCTTCCATAAATAAGTTGTTCGAAGTCCGCCTCCTGCTCGTTCCATCACAAAATGACTCCGATGAAGATCTGATATCAACGGCGCGCTTTCTGCTAGCAATTGATACTGATATGAGAGTCAAGATAAATGCATTTATGACTCATGGCGTCCGAGCCACGGCGCGCTCATGGTCGCCGGCGAATTCCCAAGATCTACAGCGTTACCGAGATCTATTTCTCTCTCAAGGTATAAAGAATTTAGTTTAAGCGTCGATTCGATCACGATCGATCTCTGCTGTCGTGATGAAGTCCTTCCTTGGAGCAACTTCATTTCCCATTAATAATTCAAACATCGAATCTGCTGCCGCGGCATCATTCACGGTGACACGACGCAGCGTCCGATGATCTGGATCCATAGTGGTCTCACGCAATTGATCTGCATCCATCTCACCGAGGCCCTTATATCGCTGTAGGGGTTCTTTCCACTTCTTACCTGCTTTGGCAAGATCTCCTAAGACTTTTCGCATTTCCTCATCGGAATAGGTGTAGTAGAAATCGCCTTTTTTGCCACCAGAACCTGTTACTTCTATTCGATGCAAAGGTGGGATGGCCGCAAATACCCGACCAGCATCAATGAGAGGACGCATATAACGATAGAGAAGAGTCAGAAGGAGGCAGCGAATGTGAGCCCCATCGACGTCGGCATCAGACATGAGAATTATTCGCCCATAGCGGGCCTCGTCTAATTCGAAGGAACGACCTGAACCAGCGCCGATCACCTGAATGATCGAAGCACATTCTGTGTTATCTAACATTTGGGAAAGCGAGGCCTTCTGGACATTTAGAATCTTCCCGCGAATAGGCAATATCGCTTGAAATTCTGAGTTTCTTGCCGCTTTTGTTGTGCCTAACGCAGATTCTCCCTCAACGATAAAGAGTTCGGTTCGGGAAACATCCTCGGAGCGACAATCCGACAATTTCGTCGGCAAAGAAGAACTCTCTAAAGCATTCTTGCGACGCTGCAGATCTTTATGGGCGCGGGCGGAGATTCGAGTGCGCGAGGCCGCCACTACTTTTTCCAATATTAGGCGACCGTTAGCTTTATCAATCCTCTTTGTCGTAGAAAAAAACGCCTTCATTTCATCCGAAATAACAGAAGCAACGATGCGAGTAGCCGCAGCAGTTCCTAAAACTTCCTTTGTTTGTCCCTCAAATTGTGGCTCTGACATTCGCACTGTAATAACAGCGGTGAGCCCTTCCATAATGTCATCCTTAACAACATCGGCTTCATTATTCTTCAGAGTTTTTGTCGATCGTAAAACTTCATTGAATGCTTTCGTGATCGCCCGTTCAAATCCCTGCATATGGGTGCCCCCCTTGGGGGTCGCAATTATGTTGACGAAGGATCGATTTGTCGTTTCGAATCCATTCCCCCATTTCATGGCAATGTCAACGCCCATATCTCGCTCTACCTCAGTCGAGACCATGTGGCCTTGCTCATCAAGAACTGGAACGGTCTCTGAATAATGTCCACCACCGCTGAGCCGAATGACATCCCCAATGGGTTCATCAGGTTGCAAGAATGTGCAGTACTCGGAAATCCCACCCTTATGATAAAAAGTCTCTGACGTTCTGACTTTGTCGCGATTATCGTTAACTATCAAAGTCAATCCCGGCACGAGATAGGATGTTTGACGGGCGCGAGCATAAATTTCTTCGAGTTCGAGTTCTGCCTCTTTGAGAAAAATCTGTTTATCGCTCCACCATTTAATACGTGTGCCGGTCACTTTTCTCGGAACAGTTCCAATCTTGCGAAGACCTGAAGTGGGCGTAAAAGGTGCTCGAGGACCATCCCCATCAAAAATACCTGCCACGCCTCGTTGAAACGACATCCAATAAATTTTGCCATCTCTATCGACCTCTGCATCGAGGCGAGATGCTAGAGCATTTACAACTGAAGCACCGACCCCGTGAAGTCCTCCGGATGCTGCATAAGATCCGCCACCGAATTTTCCACCGGCATGCAATTTCGTCAACACGACCTCAACGCCGGTTAACCCAGTCTTTGGCTCCTTATCTACGGGGATTCCTCGACCATCATCGTGCACCTCCACCGAGCCGTCTGCTTCAAGATTGATATCAATCTTCTTGCAAAATCCTGCGAGCGCCTCGTCCACTGCATTGTCGATTATTTCCCAAAGACAGTGCAGTAATCCTCGAGAATCCGTCGAACCGATATACATTCCAGGTCGTTTGCGGACGGCATCCAAGCCTTCAAGTACAGCTAAATCCTTGGCGGTATAACTCACCTCAGCAGGTTGTGCACTCGCATTTGCTTTACTCACGGGCGCAAAGGCTAGCGAAATGCACGAGCCAATCTCTCTCAACGCGCCCAAGAATCGACTGCAAGTATGAACACTTCCTGAGAAAGAGCCCACATATCGAGATTCTGCGCACAATAGATCAAGAAAAATCCGATTTAATTTAGAATTAACAACGGGAATAAGTAATAGGTGGTTGAATGTTCACTACCTAGTGGACAACCCACTCCCCACACTTGGGTCGCACGACAAGGAGATGACAATGACTGAACAGATGATTCTGGAAGCCACTCCCCTTAATGCTGTGGATCGCTGTGATCGTTGCGGCGCTCAGGCTTATGTCCGCGCGGTTCTTCTCTCAGGTGGCGAACTCCTCTTTTGTGGACATCATGCCAAGGAGTACGCGGTTGGTCTTAAGCCGCTCGTAGCTCACATCCAAGACGAGACGGAAAAGTTAGTTCAAGCCCCTTCTATCTGATTTTCGCCACTATAAGCAGGGGCCTGGAAATTATTAACTTTATGTGAGCTATCGCAAAAAGGCATATTTTGTGAGCCTCCGCATCGGCACAATGAAAAATTTGTCTCTGTCCTGATGACAGATCCCGCTTCGTCTACGAAATCGGCTGTACCGGTTATCCGTATGGAACCGTTTGGCCTCACTTTAATGGTTACTTTTTCACTCATTGCCCCTCCTAATCGAGGTAGTCACGAAGAACTTGCGAACGGGATGGGTGGCGCAATTTAGACATCGTCTTTGACTCGATCTGACGAATTCGTTCACGAGTAACGCCATATACCTTGCCAATTTCGTCAAGAGTTTTAGGTTGACCATCGGTCAAGCCAAAACGCATTGCAACAACACCGGCTTCTCGCTCTGAAAGAGTATCGAGCACTGAATGCAATTGTTCTTGAAGCAATGTAAATGAAACAGCGTCCGCTGGTACTACTGCCTCTGAATCTTCAATCAAATCACCAAATTCAGAATCGCCTTCTTCGCCCAGTGGAGTATGCAGCGAAATTGGCTCTCTCCCATACTTTTGTACCTCGACAACCTTTTCGGGTGTCATATCCAACTCTTTAGCTAATTCTTCAGGAGTTGGTTCGCGACCTAGGTCTTGCAACATTTGACGCTGTACACGGGCTAATTTATTGATGACTTCAACCATATGAACTGGAATACGAATCGTACGAGCTTGATCTGCCATCGCGCGTGTAATGGCTTGTCTGATCCACCACGTCGCATATGTTGAAAATTTGTAGCCTTTTGTGTAATCGAATTTCTCAACGGCACGAATAAGTCCAAGATTGCCCTCTTGAATAAGGTCCAGGAATAGCATGCCACGGCCCGTGTAACGCTTAGCAAGTGAAACAACCAAACGAAGGTTTGCCTCCAGTAAGTGGTTCTTCGCGCGACGTCCATCTTCTGCGATCCACTCAAGTTCACGCTTGAGTTTCTTATCTAATTTCTTATCTGTTGAAATTTTTTCTTCGGCAAATAGTCCTGCCTCAATTCGGGTTGCAAGTTCTACTTCTAATTCAGCATTGAGAAGCGCAACACGACCAATCTGTTTGAGGTAGTCCTTTACGGGGTCTGCAGTAGCCCCAGCAGTCATTACAGTCTGGGCGGGAGCATCATCTTCTTCGGAGGCCTTAAGGGTGAATGCATCCTCTTCGTTTCCATTGCTCTCTTCAGCAAGGTTTACAACGCGTGGTGCCGCAGCCTTATCTTCCACTGGTTCATCAGCGGCAACTTCTGCCACCAAGGCTTCAAGATCTTCGAGTTCGACATCTTCGAGTTCGACATCTTCTCCATCTATTTTCGCAACAGCAGGAATCTCTGATTTCGCAGAAGTTACAGCGACCGGAGTTGCCAACTGCGACACAATGGGTGCAACCGCCGGTTCCGGCGCAACAAGTGCGTATTCAGATTTCTTAAGCATTCTGTTGGGGCTTAACCCTTGCTTTCGCATCTTCTCTAGCATCACAGGAATCGAGGCATGAAGTTCGCGCGCTTCATCAACTAGTGCTTTATCTACGGCCTTGGGAATCCGCCCCAAACTTGTGATACCTCTGCTAAGTACTTCAGCATCCACAGCCTTCTGACGAAGTAAGGCGTCCTTTGCTACCACGATAGAACGAATGTCGGCGACAGTAAGTTCTTTCTTCGCAAGAAATTTGACCGGCGCAACTTTCTTCGCTGCTGCCTTCTTAGCGGGCGCCTTTTTCGTTGCAACTTTTTTTACCGCCGCTTTTTTAGCAACTGTTTTCTTGACTGGAGAAGAAGATTTCTTGGGTGAAGAAGCCTTTGTCTTGTTTTTGAGCGCACTAAGAGCAGCCACATCAGTCCTTTGTTTGACTTCATCACCTAGATCGGGATCACCGGGTGCGAAGAAGCGATATCTATATTATAAATTATCCACAGGTAAATTGCACATCCGCGGGCTCAATGCGCAGGTCCCGAACCTATGCTTCGAGCTAAAGCATCTCTGATGATTTCTCCGACGGCTTCAACTTCTACGAGGAAACCATCGTGGCCGAAGGGCGAGGAAATTGAGATGAGTTCGGATTGCGGAACCAATTCAGCGATCTCTGCCTGAAGCCGAGGCGGAAAGAGCCTATCTGTATCGATCGACACGACGACCACGGGGACCGTAATGCCGGCGAGCGCCGCGGCCACACCTGCCCTCTCTCTTCCTATGTCGTGCGAGTTCATCGCCTCGGTGAGGCAGATATAGGTGTTAGCGTCGAAACGTCGGGCTAATTTACTGGCTTGGTGGTCCAAATATGACTCCACGGCGTATCGCCCCGTGTCATCGCCTTGAAGTTCTCGTCCAAAACGCACATCCATCTCTGCCTCTGTCCGATAAGTCAAATGAGCAATCCTGCGCGCGATGCCCATTCCTTCATTGGGCCCTGCGGGGTGAGAGTAATAATCACCACCATAAAAATGCGGGTCACTCTTAATTGCACGGATTTGGATCGATGCTGTACCAATTTGATCCCCTGTAGCGACCGCCGATGAACCAATAGTGCAGATTGCTCCCACTCGATGTGGAAATTGAACCGCCCACTCCAGGGCTCTCATCCCCCCTAAGGAGGGACCAACGGCTAATTGATAGCGCGTAATACCAAGTGCGTCGCTAAAGGCCACCTCGGCCGCGACCATGTCGCGGATGGTCACCACGGGAAAGCGTGATCCGTATCTACCTCCATCCGGGCCCAAAGAAGATGGACCTGTACTGCCTTGGCAGCCACCAATAACATTAGGACAGACGACAAAATACTTATCAGTATCAAATGGCAAGCCTGGCCCCACCATCGAGGGCCACCAGCCTGGCACATCTGACCATCCGGTCATCGCGTGATTCACCAAAATCGCGTTATCACGTGATTCGTTAAGTACCCCCCAACTTTGGTAGGCGATGGTGACAGCCTGCAGCACCTCTCCACTTTCCAAAGTGAGCGAGCCGATAGAGAGAAATTTTCGCTCCCCGACATCGTGGGTTTCGAGCCAAGCACCCGTGACCTCTGGCGATAGATGTGTCATCACAAGCCTTCCGCACTTGCCGGTGCTCAAGCCACCGACCCGGTCTTCACCCAGAGCACCCCGCCGCGATGGAGGGTTGCCGTCCAGTGAGCTGGGGCTCGTACCTGGAACTCGTGACCTGGGTGAAATCTTACGCCCTTGCCCGAACCAATTTCAAAGCGTGGAATCTCTATAGAGGAGTCGAGCCAGGAGGGTTCTCGAAAATTCCCGCACATACTTTTGGGTGAAGTTCTTTACGCATGGCCGCAAAAGACTCAGGTGGCCATCCGGCGCTAAATACCCTTCTCAGCAGTGAGGCCAATGAGTAGGTCGCATCATCGGCCACTGCTCTGTCTAACGCCCGTTGAGCCAATGCGCCTTCACCCCGCTCATACGAGGTGGCAGCAAAGAGGGTCGCGACAGGGGCTACAAATCCTACGGGCGCTATACGCAAGAGATAACGCCACATTTGCCAATAAACCTCGTGAGTTGCATCCGTGTGAGAGCCCAGGGCAAAGTCTCGAACTTGAATATCGTTAAGTGCCCCGAGCACACATGCTGAAAGTTCTTGGTCTGATTCGATGTTCAAGCCTACTGAACCTGCAATAAATCGTGAGGCTAAATCGATCACACTTACGGCACCGAGTCTTTGAAGGGTGCTCAACTTCGGATTCTCAGCACAAATCGCCGCGCTCTTTACCCTCTCCATGAACGACTCATCAAAAGCCAATGGGGCCGGCGCAAGTGAATCTGCCAACTCCTTTTCATCTGCAAAAGGCATTACTTTGCCAGTGCTAACTTTTTCGGCAGCAATTCGCGAAGAAGCGATATCAGGTAAAAGTTTGCCTTCGAGCGGGCAACATTCCAGATCTTCACACAGAGTTGAGCGCCAACGACCATGAGATATCACAAGAGCCTCCTTGAGATCGATCTGCGCTCGTGAAAGCGCTTGAGTAAGGGCAATAACGAGATCGATACCGTCAGTAACCTCATCGGGAAGATAGGCAACAATGAGGGCGGCGTCTGCCTCATTGCGAGACAAGTGTGAAACGAAGGCATCACACTCATCAGGATTAGCAGAACCGGGATAGTCGACCCGCATCGCCATTACAACTGCCTGGTCCTTGAGGGATACTAAAACGAGTGAATCCGTAGGGTGATACCCAATCAGAAATGGAATTGCTGAAAGTAAGTCATGAGGTGAAGTTAACGTTGTCATAGGTCGAAAGGTTTCCCTGCGCTACCCACATAAAAAGATTTGTGGTGAGATGACTGTGGATATAGCGGCACTGGTAATCGCTATTTCGTCACTAATGTTGGTGCCGGTGCGATATCTACAATGGAAATTGAGGTTTGATGAATCTCACCGGTAATCGCACGTGAGACACCATCGAAAGTCCACAATCCACCCCAAGTAATTACTAAAAGAACAAGATAGCGCCCACTCTTGCGATACGTATGCGTAATTCCCCCTTTGGGAAATGGAGAGCCGGAGGAAATGGTGGCGTAGAAACTTCCATCACCAAAACTCCAGACAAAAGATGGTCTCATCGCTACATCAATCACTTCGCCGACGATCGATACTTTTGTATCAAATTGACTGGGAATGTCGCACCAAAAATACATAGGAACATTGAGCAGCGCACCAGTTTGCGGCTGATGTGAAATCTTAGATAGCGGCAACAACTTGATAAGTCGGTCGCTCAACGATGTGGAGCGCGTAACTTTCTTTTTTATTGTCGTTTTCGTTTTCGGTTTCGGTTTCGGAGTGAGTTTTGGAATTGTCTGTAACGTTGTCTTTTTTGGTCTCGCTATGCTGCTGGGCTTTGGATTACTTGCTCTCGTAGGTTTTGATGTGGCTTTTTTTGAGGTAACTCTGGAGGGAGTCGCTGAAGGAGTGATCGAAGGTCGAGTTGTTTTTTGTGGACCACTTCCCTTCTTACCCTCTATGACGAGTTGACCATCCAGCGTGTAAACCTTGATACAAGCTTTTGCCACACACTGGGCCGCTTGCGAGGATTCAATCGAGGAAGTTCCTGATCCGAACAAGCTGAAAACAAGGATTGGAATGAAGAAGCAAGGTACTTTTTTCATTTGGTGAGAATAAAAGTTAGATACCTCCCACAATTCATCTGCCCTCCATGCTGTGGAAAGGCGCGCTCAGCCCGCGTAAGGTTGATGTATGGCTCACCGAGATGGAGATGGTTGGGTTCAATGCAGATGCGGGAATAAGCATTGGGGTCTTCATGGAGCCGCGGGTTTACTTTTGGTGCGAGGCAAAACTCTTCTATTACAGCATCGAGCCGAATGGGTGCATAACGGCGACACATGGGGCATTCCTGGAGGAGCGCGAGATTCACATGAAAGTGTCCGTGAGGCAGCAATTCGAGAAGCTGTTGAGGAGACTGGAATTGAGCCAAAATTTCTCACTTTTCATTCAATCCACACCGATGACCACATCGATTGGCGTTACGACACAATTATCGCCACTGCCTCACCACAGTTATTTCCGCACGAGATGAATGCGGAATCTCAAGAACTTCGATGGGTTAATTGGGAAGAAATAGATGCCATGCCTCTGCATCCAAGTTTTGCGAAGTCCTGGCCAGCAGTGCACGAATTTCTCCTGCGAGAGTTTTAGATTAACTCTCTCCTAATTGAAACCTTTGATCGCACCACGAAAGTTCTTTTAAACTCATGTGTGCAACGACAACCACAGCTTTCCCCTCTTGAACAAACTCTTGGAGAACGTTCGTAATTCGCTGCGTGCTTTCTATGTCTTGTGCCGAAAATGGTTCGTCTAGAAATATGTAGGAGGATTTCTGTGCAAGCGCCATGGCGATTGAAACTCTTTGTTGCTCCCCTCCTGAAAGTGAGATCACGCTTCGCTTAAGTAAATCTGCAATCTGTAGGGCCTCAACCGCTCTAGCAATACTTTCCAGATCGCCTGAATACGAAATAGACATTTTCAGAACTTCTTCTACTCTGTAGGCCAATGAAAAACGTTGCTGCTGCGAACTGACTGATCGAATCTGCGCGAGTTCACGAAATGAAAACTCATTCAGATTGCGATCATTTAACGTGATGGATCCCCTGGTAGGGCGAAGATCTCCCACTAAAGCGCTAATTAGTGTGCTCTTTCCAGAGCCATTAGCTCCGATTACTGCGAGCGCTCGCCCTGGATGGATTTCCACGTTGAAATCTCGGATTATCACCTTGCCTTCGCGCGTTAATGTCAATGCAGAAGCAGAAATCATGACTGCTTCCAGACTTCTAGATTCCGGCGCACGAGCACAATTAATATCGGAGCGCCGATAATGGCGGTAATCAATCCGATCGGTAATTCTCGAGGAGAAGCGATTGTGCGAGCAGCGGTATCTGCCAAGAGCAAGATAATTGATCCGCTGAGTGCGCTATGTAAAACCAAAGGCCGATGTCGCGGACCAAAACCCAGACGTGCGATATGCGGTGCCGCTAATCCGAGAAATGCGATGGTGCCAACAGTGCTCACTGCAGCGGCCACTAAGACTGAGAGGGCAATTAGAGATAACCGACGAGCCCGAACGGGATCGATTCCGATGTGCGCTGCTGTGGAATCACCAAGTGAGAGCAGATCTAAATTCGGGGCCGCCCACCAGGCGAAAGCAATTCCGAGGATAGATATTGGCGCCAAAATCCAGAGATCGTGAGCCGAGGTCAGAGCTAATGAGCCCCATGTCCAAAATGAAACGGATCGGGCATCCGCACGCGAAATCATTGAAGTAGTGAGGCCGACAATGGCCGACACCGTGGCTGATGCTGCAATTCCCACGATGATCAGAGCGATGGATGATTGTCCGTCGCGCGAGCGAGCCATGGAAAAAGTGAAGAGTGATACCGAAAGTCCGCCGAGGAGACCGAACACGACTGCTGAGACCGAACCAATTGCGGCTACATTAAAGAGCAATCCGGTCACGACCCCCAAGGCCGCTCCTGCAGAAGTTCCAAGAATTGCAGGCTCGGCCAATGGGTTATTGCATGCTCCTTGGGCCATCACTCCTGCCGCACCCAGCGCTGCGCCAACGAAGAGCGCGGTCAAAATTCGTGGGATTCGTATCTGCCACAAAATATCGTGATCACTCGTGAAAAGGTTAGATGTGGGGTGAAAGAAAACGTGCCATAGGTGATCAAGATGAGCTGCGCCTACAGACAGTGACAAGACGATTGCTGCGGCGAAAATCAGAATATATACATAGATCAATGCGCGCTTCACTTTCTCATCACCTCCCTCATTGCTCGGGAAAGTTCTCCAAGAAGTGCAGGAGTCCTTGGCCCAAAGGAAAGAAGTAAAGAATCATCTACGTCGATAACCCGCTTGAATTTACCAGCAGGAGTTTGAGCAACTCCAGGTAGGGCAAGTAAGCCACTCATCCCCCCAACTGACTCCAGACCTTTAGTCATGACTAGCAAGATATCTGGGCGCGATGTGACGAGAGCTTCACTTGTTAAGGAATTAAAGGGATTTTTGAGTGTCGCGGCTCCCACGTCGATGCCACCAATTGCGGCAATGAGTGAATCTGTTCCAGAACCTGGGCCTCCCATCAAATAGATCGCACTCGTACCGCGCAAGTAAAGAAAAGCAATGCGCGGATGAGATTTCGAATCAAGATGTGCAGTCGATATTGCTGAAGCAATTCTTGCATTCAGCGCCCGCGCAGTTGCCGGCGCACCGATTGCTTGACCGATAGACGCCACCTTAATTGAGATGTCAGAAAGTTTCCATGCTTCAGGAATTTCCTTGATATTAGATAGCGATGCTCTTAGAGAATCCACCGCACTCTTTGGCCCTGTCGATGAATCAACGAGAACTCGATCTGGAGTCAAAGAGAGAATCTTTTCAGGAATAACTTGATGGCCTGAAGTAACAATGGGGACCCCTGAGAGTGAAGCAATGGCGCTTGCCACGTCACGTCCGACAAGTATTTTTTCCAAACCCATCGATGCAATGATCTCTGCGCTGCCATTGGCTATGGCTACCACGCGAGAGGCCGCAGGAATTTCCCGACTTGCGACAGTTAGTTCGGTCGCATCCGTTGCACTTATTGAGACAGAGTGGATGGCGGGCTTTGCCGATGAACATCCGGCAAGGACGCTGAGAATCAAAGCACCGCCGACTAGCCGTGCACTTCTCCGGAAATTCACTTCGCTATTGTGCCAAGAAGGTAGAGCCACTTTTCCGACAAAATCCCCATAATTGTCGTGAAAAAGCAGAGGTTTTCTGTCCTAGAGTCTCCACATGTTTACGCGGTCATGGAAATTGCTCACCATCATGACCTGTGCCATCGTAATGACCCTGAGCCCTGCCGTTGCGGCCTCAAAAACTGTGGTCGGCAAGCATGGCGAATCCCTCAACGCCTCTAGCACAACTCCAAATTCGCAAAGCAGCATTACGGTTAAGGGCGCACATTTCGATGAAACAGTGGGAATCTATCTCGCGTTTTGCGTAGTACCTAAAAATGGAATGGTTCCCACCCCTTGTGGTGGAGGAATAAATAAATCTGGAATTGCATCCATCTCTTATTGGATATCCTCAAATCCCCCACCGTACGGGAAAGGGCTAGCCGAGGATTTCCTTCCGGGTGGACGTTTCACGCACACATTGCACGTCTCTCCTATCATCGGAAAATACGATTGCAGAAAAGTGAAATGTGCAATCACCGTACGTGCAGATCACACTCGTGATTCTGATCGTTCATTTGACTTATTTATCCCAGTGAATTTCCCAAGAAAAGCATGATCACCCCACATGATGACAATCAAGGAGCACAAATGAAAAGCACCTCCATCAGGATGTTTTCTCGTATTCTCGTACCTATTGCAATTGGTGCACTTCTCCTTGCCCCAACTAACGCATTTGCCAAGGCCCAACTTCAAGGTGGGCCGTTGACCAACCTCAATCCCTCTGGAGATAAAATCCATATGGGATTTGCTAATTTTCCCGCTACAGGTGGCGTCTATGTTCTCGAATGTCTCAATAGCGTTGTCGCGGGCCAAACAGGCACCTTATGCAATACAACAAATCAGATATGGGTATCCAACTCCACTGGAGCGACCTTCAAGCCGGTCGGCCAAGATATCGTCCTCTCAGTGGTTGGATCTGTTGCAGGAACTACATGCGGCATAGACAAATGTTCAATCTTTGTTACTCGAGATCATGAAGCCCCTACAGATCGAAGTGAAGATCAATTGATTGCGATCGGTTTTTCCGCGGGGTCGGTGACTCCTACTAAGCCTAAAGACGAGATCATCGCTACCATCAATCAAGTGTCATTGAGTACACAGCAAGCGGGTACCTTGGCCTACAGAACGCCCGTCACAATCACCGCTTCAGCAAAATCTGGAAGATCGATAAGTTTCGGATCTTCCACTCCAGATTGCACAGTAAACAACGGCGTTATTACAGCACTCAAAGGTTCTGGTCAGTGTGATATCACCGCGAGCACGCCAGAAACTCTCAGTACGCAAGCCACCACGGCACATTTTCCTTTCTACCTT
This sequence comes from Actinomycetes bacterium, assembly GCA_025363635.1. Classification (GTDB taxonomy): domain Bacteria; phylum Actinomycetota; class Actinomycetes; order Nanopelagicales; family Nanopelagicaceae; genus QYPT01. Next base: position 9,190 of record JANYDL010000034.1, on the reverse strand, counting down.
GCACCTGGAAAGCAACTGATTTCCTTCACACAACTATCTGTCAAAGTTGGCGCTACGATCAAACTCTCGGGCATCACCAATTTTGGCGAAGTTCCTACCTATTCAACGGCTTCCAAAAATTGTTCACTCAAGGGGAGATCATTGACAGGGCTCAAAAAGGGAGCATGTCTGGTCGTTGCTAAGGCACCTGGGTCGGACACCTTATGGGGCGCAACCACGATCAAAAAAGTAATAAAGATTATTTAACTAAAGCTCTAATCCCAGCAATGCAGAAGTTTGTAGCACTAGCAATCTCAAACTCTGCATTGCTTCCGGTTTCGATGCGGCGGGTTGAAACATCTGTTACTGCTTGAATAAGAGAGAGGGCTTGCGAAATATCGCGCACTCCAATGTCGGCTAAGGCTTTCTGTAATGGAGCAAGTAGAACCTGATGAGCGGCGCCAATTTCCCTAGCCCGCTCCTTGGGTGTTGCAATCGCGCTAAGCGCTTTTGCTAAGAGATGGCGACCATCTGCTATATATCGAAGGGCTGCTTCAACCCATTGTTCTATCGCTAAAAACGCATCATCTGTATCAGAGACTGCTTGGTGTAGCGCCCGTGAAAAATGGGACAACTCATCTAGCACGAGATCAACAATGAGTTCTTCGCTACTTCCGAAATATTCATACACCGAGGTTCTCGAAAGTCCTGCGCGAACGGCTACCGAAGCAACAGTAACGGCCTGACCACCTTTTTCCAGTGCGATCTCGCATGCAGCAGCAACCAATTGTTGACGCCGCCATTCACGGTGCTGCGCCATAGTGGAGGTTGAGATGCGAGGCATAGCGTTAGTTTGCCACGAATTCCTGAGAATCGCCCTGCTCGATTTTGCTGAGATGCAACCGACGCAGTGAGTCTTTTACCGTTTTTCCATCCGAAGTTCGCCATAAAGGCGGCATCGAGTTGAGAAGTATCGATCCATAGCGCTTTGTCACGATACGCGAATCCAAAATCGCAACTACTCCACGATCATCGACTGACCTTATGAGTCGCCCCGTGCCTTGCGCTAAGAGAAGGGCCGCGCGCGGAAGTGAAACTTTCATAAAACCGCTACCACCATCGGCATCCACTTCAGCAGATCGTGCAGACATGACAGGATCATCGGGGCGCGGGAATGGTATGCGATCAATAGCAACAAGAATGCATGCGTCACCCGGGACATCCACGCCTTGCCATAAACTCATTGTTCCAAGGAGAATCGAGGTTTCATCCTCAGCAAAACGTTCTACGAGTGGACCGACTGCGTCACCGCGCTTCTGCGTAATAATCCTGATAGGAAGTTCTGCCAATACCTTTCGAAGATGGGCATCTGCGGCTTCCACCCCTCGCCACGACGAAAAAAGTGCCAAGGTACGCCCCCCGGCAGCATCAATGAGCTCTCCTAATTCTGTGAGCGCCTCAAAACTTGGCCCATCGCGTCCAGGCTCAGGCAAATCCTTGGGCATATACAACATCCCTTGATTTGCAAAATCAAATGGTGAACCAACATCCAACATTTGAACGTTGCTGGGATCAAGTCTGCCTTCTTCGCCCTCTACATCAGCATCATCGCCCGTGATAAATCCGATATTTCTCGCCATCGCGTCGAATCCATTTCCCACTGTCAGTGTTGCTGAAGTGGCGATCACCGGTGTCTTAGTCAGCAGGTTGCTTCGTAGAACATGCGAAACAGAGAGAGGGGCAAGATGCAAGGTGGAAAATGTTGGCTCATACCAAAGCACCTGCCCCTTTCCTAACTTCAGCAATTTGGCAGCGGTCGTTGAAACTTCGTTGACTGCTCCTTTTACTCGGGCACGTTCGGCTATGGAATCAGAATCGACAATCTCTTCATCCGCCGAAATAAGTTGAGTGATCGCTTGAGCGCACTCACGGACCTTGCGAATCGGCGCCTCAAGTTCCGATGGCAATTCTTCCAATCGTCCTTGAAGTAGTGGCTCGTACTTGACTCTTACTCCATAATCATCCATCGCGTCGTCAAGTGCATCGGCCGCTTTAGTGAATGCATCTGATAATTTCCCAGGAAGATGTTTTCGCGCCATCGCAGCAGCTCTTATTACTCGCGGACCAGTTAACTCTTCCGTCACGGCCTGAGTGGTCCTATCCATAAATTCATGCGCTTCATCTAAAATTACGGCATCTCGATCTGGCAAAATCGGATGAGAATCAACGATCTCGATTGCCAAGAGAGTGTGATTGGTTACTACGATGTCAGAAACAGCGGCTTTACCTTTCGCGATAGCCGCGAAACATTTTGCGCCATAAGAGCAAATGTCAGCACCCACACATTCTCGACCTGACAAAGAGTTCGCGGCCCAAACGCGGCGGTCAACATCTGGTGCGTCATCGCGATCCCCAGATACACCCGGGGTTTCTGCCCACGCTCTCAAGCGCTTAGCATCTTTTCCCAAACTGGATACTTCGAGTAAAACCTCACCGTCGGGATCCGAAGTTTCGCTATTCATCTTTTGTAAGCAGATGTAATTGCCTACCCCTTTATAAATCCCGAATGTAATCTCGCGGCCCAATATCTTTTCCAGGGCAGGCACGATTCGGGGTAAATCTCGTTCGACGAGCTGACGCTGCAATGCAAGTGTCGCCGTCGCGACAAGGGTCTTTTTTCCATAAACCAATGCCGGCACGAGATAGGCAAGTGATTTTCCCGTTCCCGTGCCTGCTTGAACCATGAGGTGATGTTGATCTGAGAGTGCGTTGGCCACCGCTTCGGCCATCTCGATCTGACCTTCGCGCGCGGAGCCACCAATCGCTTCAACAGCCGCATCGAGAGCGCTACGCACTTTGGCTGAAAGTTCACTCACCTGGCAACCTTATACATACTCATTAGGCTTATTAGGCTTATTAGGCTTATTAGGAATCCTTGCGCGTGATAAGAGACGCGGAGTCTTAGGTTTTCACCTGCGCTAAAGATCTACAGATGTACCAGAATCCATTGAACGATAGAGAGCATCCACAAGTCTCAACGTGTTGACATTGTCTCGTACAGAAGATCGAAGTGGAGCGCCCGTTGCAATCGCTCCTAAGACCGATCCCATGGTGCCAATAAATGCATCTGGAAACCACCGTGTCGTCACTGGATATGGTGCCCATCCATCAGTTGGCACAACAAGGGAATTTACCTCAAGAGTATCGACTCGGCCATTGGGATAGTCATAGAGAAGTCCAAGTGTTCCTCGGATTGAACCTTGATCTCCATCAATTCTATATTCTGCCAAATTGTCTCCACCGCGATTAACGTGATTAGCATGAACGACCGACGTGACTCCGTCACCGTACAAAGCAGTGCTAATAGTCCGCGTTTCACCTTGCGGGTATTGACCTTTTGTGCGACCCGCTGCGCAGAAAATTGTCTTCGGATCCCCAAGAAACCAGCGAATGAGATCGTGATAATGAATTGAATGCAGCATTACTTCGAGTCGTTCAAGATCTCTCGCCCATGGCCATAGCTCCCACGGGGTAATCAAATTCACCGTGATGGACATATTTGTTACGGTACCAATCCAACCCATCTCAACCATTTTATGCGCGGCCGCTACTCCTTCTTCAAAACGTAACTGCTGATTAACCGCCGCCACGATCTTATTGGAATCAACGAGGTCAGCCATTTTTAAACCTTGGTCGACAGTCGGGGCCATGGGTTTTTGGGCCAGGATATGTTTCTTGGCTTGTGCAATTTGTTCAAAGATCGCAGGTTGGGCCACTGATGGGACTGCGATGTCCACAACTTGTACTTCGGGATCCGAGAGTAGTTCATTGATATTGGCATATACCCGCGAAATTCCGTGGCGCTTTGCAACATCCTGAGCTTTCGCACCATCTACATCAGTGATACCGACGACTTGCAAACCGGCCTTCTGATATGCGGGCAGGTGTGCCCCATCCACGATTCCACCTGCACCGATAATTGCTATAGGCAATTTATGTGAATCAGGTATTTCCAATCGACAAGATTCAGCAATGTCGCGAAAGAATTCAATCATGACTTAACCCTTCTGATTCTCAGCCTGTGATGTACGGTAGAGAACTGTCTGCAAATGTTCAGTGTACAAGACCAGTTCCTCATTATCTGCTCGAAAAATCTCATAACTGACGCGAAAGAGCCCCATAGTTTCATACTTTGGTGTTTTCTCTAGGAGAGTTCTCATCCCGTAGATGGTGTCTCCAATAAAAGTTGGCTTAATAAAGCGCAACTTGTCATAGCCGTAACTAAAGGTATTCACATTATTATGAGCAAATAAACCAAGCCCATAACTAAAAACCATCGCACCGGGAACAAGCCGCTTCTTGAATAGACCTTCCTCGCGAGCCCAGATGTCATCGCCAACATAAGGATGCATATCTAAGACCATCCCATTGAACAGCATTACTTCACCTTCTGAGATGGTGCGTCGAATGGAGCGATCGACTTCACCCACTTCGTAATCCTCATACAACTTCACATCTTGATTCCACACTGGAATCGAATACCGAGCCTCGGGATCTGGATTGGGATTCTTCATCTTCTCCTCTTCATCTAGAGATTGAATTCTTGGCGAATACTTTCGGTGTCTTCACCTACATGCGGGGCACCTTTTTCACTTTTTACTGTACGTCCGTCTATACGAATCGGAGAGCGAGTCGTCTGTATCAACACCTCGCTTTTGCCATCCTTTCCCACTCTCTTTGTTTCTTGAGTCATATCGAGCGCCTTGAAGCCTTCATGCTCAACAAGTTCTGGAAGTGTAAGAACGGGGGCACACCAAATATCTGCAGCATCAAGAACCTGTAGCCATTCCTCGACCTTCCGTGTAATCAGCATCGAAGAAAGCAATTTCATAATCACTTCTTGCTCGCTCCACCAAGATTTCGGATCCACGTAAACGTTTAAATCAACGCCGAGTAATTCACCGAGTCGAGGGATCGGAGTCATCGCGATTGCAAGATAACCATCAGAACATGGATAGAGCCCATACGGAGCAGGAAGGAAAGCATGAGCAGAATTACCCGCTCCTCTTTTAACGACCACATTCGGGTCAAAGAGATTGGAACTTATGAGTTCAAATTGCAGATCAAGCATCGCTTCCAACAAACTTGATTCGACCAATCCGCCGACTCCAGTGCGTTCTCTTCGCAAAAGCAAGGCAGTCACCCCATGAGCAAGATGAGTCGATGTAAAAATATCTGCAACTGCGAGTCCCACGGGAATTGGGGGATCGCCGACTCGACCATTGAGCCACGGCAAGCCCGAAATAGATTGAGCTAAAAGGTCTTGGCCAGGACGATCTTTAAATGGTCCTATTGACCCATATCCGGTAGCACTGCCGTAAATAATCTTTGGATTAACCTTCTTCACATCTTCATACCCAAGACCTAAACGTTCAATGACACCCGGCCTGAAGTTCTGAATGATGACATCAGCTTTTTCTATCAGTTTCCATACTTGATCCAGACTGTCAGGATTTTTCAAATCCGCAGCAAAACTCTCTTTGTTGCGATTCATAATATGAAAAGAGAGAGTGTCTCCGTCGGATTCAAGTCCCGCGAAGGCAAGTGTTCGACCGATATCCCCGCCATTCGGACGTTCGATTTTGATTACTCGAGCACCCAAATCAGCCAGACGCATTGCCGAAACTGGCCCGGCAAGGAACTGGCTGAAATCTAGAACAAGAATTCCGTCAAGTGGAAGGTCCGGTCGAGAAATGCGTTTAGTCAAAGTTTTGCCTTTCAGTCAGTATGAAATATTTCGAGGATATCCGCCCACCATTCGCCTTCGGCCCGGTCTGGAACTGGAGTTTGAAGCGGTTTGCATAGATCCCACCATCGTTGAGTGGTTTCATCTTCAGCCATGCGCGCCATGTCACCCTCGAAGTCGTTTCCGACATACTCAAAGTACGCGAAGAGGATTTCTCCATATCGATAAATTGAATAATTGCGAATATTGCTGTCATGAATTTGCTTAAGGACTTCCGGCCAAACATCAGAATGGAGACGCTCATATTCCACGCGATGTTCCGGTTTCATACCAATTACAGAGGCAAATCGTTTCATCTGGTGACCTTTACTTTCTCGAGGCTTATGTAAAGTGATTAGAGGTTATAAAATTTTTTAGCCGTTTTGGACTTCATCCACTCTTGCTCTTCTTGCGAGAATCCAGAAATGACATCCACCTGTGCTTTCCAGACTCCTACGTAATCTCCCGCCAGAATTGCCACGGGCCAATCACCACCAAGCATCACGCGCTCTGCACCGTAGGTAGCCACGACATGATCGACATATGGCTGCCAATCCTTATAGGTCCAATCAGCACCTGATGCCGTATTCAATCCAGATAATTTTGCATAGACGTTAGGAAAGCTTGCAGCGTGGGCCATGAGATCTGCCCACGGTTGCATCACTTTTCCCTTTATATCTGGTTTTGCAAAGTGGTCAATGACGATTTTCATCTGGGGAAAATTTTTAGCCAAAACTGTAACATTTGAAATGTGTACTGAATTCACCGCTACGTAATCAAATGAAAGACCAGATTTTTCTACAAGCGCGAGAGTTTCTTGAACCTCCTCGCGAAGGATCCATTTGTCGTCAGAGCCGTACTTTGGGTTGTCATAATCGTGGGTCAAATTACGAACACCTTTAAAGTATGAATTCTTAGAGAAGAGATCTAGCGCAGCCCGTGCCTCATCGGTTCGATCGAAAGGAACCCAACCAACCACACCTTTTACTATTGGGTAGTACTCCGCGACATCGAGCATATAAAAGGTATCCTCATAAGTATCTGCGGCTTGAACAAGAACTGTCCCGGTAACCCCCGCCTCAACGATTTGAGGTGCTAATTTCTCTGGCGTGAAATCATCATAAAGCGGACCATAAGCAGGTGAAATCCAACTGTACGCACGCTCGCTCATCACCCACAGGTGCTGGTGGCTGTCAATCAACTCGTTGCTTGTCATTTCCCCTCTTTTCTCTAAAGAACGCCGTATGCGTTCCACACTTCTCGTACACTCTTGCCAGCAAGTAAATCTTTTAATACAGATCTCTCAGTCTGTGCCTTTTGATTTGCCGCAGCAAACACTTGGTCAATAAAACGTGATGGGACAACTGCCACCCCGTCGGCATCTGCGATTACCGCATCGCCCGGATTAACTTCTACTCCACCGCATACGATTGCCTCGCGAGTAGATTGAATCCGCATCCGTCCCTTGTAGTCGTAGGACCGAGTAAGTACCCCGAACGCCGGAAATTCAAGTTCGGCTATCGCTTCTGTGTCACGGAGGGGACCTTCTGCCACCACTCCCAAGGCGCCGCGACCACGCGAAGCAGCGGAAAAAAGCTCTCCCCAAAAAGCTGAAAGGCTTTCTCTCTGTGTCGAGATCACGACCACTTCGCCAGGACGTAGAGTATCCAGAAAATTAATAGCGGTCGCATAAGGATCTACTTCGTCATACTGGGAGTCAGGAACATAAGACATCGTTGCGGCAATTCCGACTGCACGCATTCCATGGCGAATTGGTTTTATGTGTGCTTCCATGACGTTGTTGCGAATCCCAATCGCGTCGAGGCAATCTGAGACCATCGCCGAACGGACACGCGGGTCAACGATGAGTTGGGTCATGCTGGAATCCTTTCGATCATATAGACGTGGACAAAAGCCAGAACCGTCTCCCCACGTTGATTGGTTATTGTGACTTGTTCATCGACAATTCCGAATTTATCTGGTGACTTCGCGTGTTCGCGCTTAGCAACAATTTCCGCTCGCGAAATGATGGTATCGCCAATAAATACTGGTGCGATGAATCGAACCTTGTCGTAGCCATAGCTGAACGCCACTTCATTAATCTCACCTGCCAGCGCACCGACCCCAACCGAAAGAATGAGAGTGCCATGGGCGACGCGTTCTCCAAAGACTTGAGTTTTGCACCATTCGGCATCCATGTGGTGCGGATAGAAATCCCCCGTTTGGCCAGCGTGAATCACAATATCCGTTTCGGTGATTGTCCGACCGGCACTCGTTCTGACCGAGCCGATTTCAATTTCTTCCCAATACTGCTTCACCGTAACTCCTTTATGAATTTCGGATACATCGAAAGCATAGAGTCAATATCGGCTTGAGTGACTCTTCGATTCTTCAATACTTCATGGATCACAAGGGATGTTTGAAACTGCACATCTGGCCAACCCAGTACACGCGGTCTCACCCAAGAGCGTTCAAGTGTTCTTAACGTGTTCCCAAAGAAATTGGCTGTGAGGGAATTTAAGCTATGGCTCTTCCATGCGACCAGATTTCCAGGTTGACCCGCACTCCTACCATAAATGCCGGACTGAACCTCTGGCAAAGAAAGCGCGAGAGCGGCACGCGCAGCAGCGGCAGGATTTTTTGATGCAGAAGAGACAGCGATGCCTGCTCCGCCTAATTGTGAACCTTGTGCACTTCCGTCAAAAGATGGAATGTCGTCATAACTCACTAATTTCTTTCGAAAGCCAGTTCGTGAATAATTACTGTACCCATAGAGCGCAACCGCACAGTGAAATTCATCTGACTCTGCCAAAACTTCCGCCGTGTCAATGGGGTTACTCGTGGCACACCAATCCGGAACCAAACTCGCTAATTCGATCATAAAATCCAGGACTTCTACAGCGCACTCTCGATCGAAGAATTCTTCCGTCCTCGCCAACTCGTGCTTCTTCTGCGCCATTAAAGTCGCGAAAGTGCTAAATGCATCCACCGGCTTATATGGCCATAACATGACCTTTTTTCGCGCCTGCTCGATGACCTCGCTCCAAAATATTGGAGCGCGATCTGTCTTGTCTGATCTAAAAGCGCTCACCTGCGCCGCAGTATCGACCGCCAGTGCCCAATGTTTATTTCGATAGAGATAGGAATCATGTGATGGCCCGACACTCGTTCGAGCGAGTTCTTCGAGATCTGCTGCGCTGATGAGATCTTCAAATGCAATAACCGCACCCGCGTCAACAGCATCAGGAACATGCGGATGATCAATCACCATAAGATCAAAGTCGCGATAAAACTCTTCAATATGCTGATCACCAAAGGCGAGCAAACTCCTCGCCTCCCATTCAACACTCGTAGAATATTTCTCTACAAGGAGAGAATTCGACGCAACTAAGCAATCGAGACCACGTGGGTGATCCCACGTCATCC
>JANYDL010000022.1 GCA_025363635.1 Actinomycetes bacterium | reverse complement strand
CGAAGCCGAGTACAAGATTCTCACCGACCTCAGCGAGAACGGTAAGGGGCAGAAGAAGACCCGCGCTATTAAGCGCCTCAAGGTCGTCAATGCATTCATGACAACGAGCAACCACCCAGCCTCTATGGTGCTCGATGTTGTTCCTGTTATTCCGCCAGATCTACGCCCAATGGTTCAACTCGATGGTGGACGTTTCGCGACATCAGATCTCAACGACCTGTATCGCCGCGTCATCAACCGTAACAACCGTTTGAAGCGTCTTGCCGATCTTGGTGCACCAGAGATCATCGTTAACAATGAAAAGCGTATGTTGCAGGAAGCTGTTGATGCGCTGTTCGATAACGGTCGTCGTGGTCGCCCAGTTACCGGCCCAGGTAACCGCGCGCTTAAATCACTTTCCGACATGCTTAAGGGTAAGCAAGGCCGTTTCCGTCAGAACTTGCTCGGAAAGCGCGTTGACTACTCTGGCCGTTCGGTCATTGTTGTTGGTCCACAGTTGAAGTTGCATCAGTGCGGTCTGCCAAAGCAGATGGCCCTGGAACTCTTCAAACCATTCGTAATGAAGCGTCTTGTGGATCTCAATCATGCGCAGAACATCAAGTCAGCAAAACGTATGGTCGAGCGTGCTCGTCCAGTTGTGTGGGATGTTCTCGAAGAAGTTATTGCAGAGCATCCAGTACTTCTTAACCGCGCACCTACCCTGCACCGTTTGGGTATTCAGGCATTCGAGCCACAACTTGTAGAAGGCAAGGCAATTCAGATTCACCCTCTCGTGTGTACTGCGTTTAACGCGGACTTCGACGGTGACCAGATGGCAGTTCACTTGCCTCTATCTGCAGAAGCCCAAGCCGAAGCACGTGTATTGATGTTGTCTTCTAACAACATCTTGTCTCCTGCTAACGGTCGCCCAATTACAACACCAACACAGGACATGGTTCTTGGTCTCTACTACTTGACTAGTCAGCGTGATGGAGAAGTCGGCGAAGGCCGCGCATTCGGTTCAATTGCTGAAGCGATTATGGCATTTGATCAAGGTTCTGTTTCGCTTCAAGCCAAGATCAAGATTCGTCTGGATGCTTCCAACGGACTTGATGGAACCGAATCTATAACCCGAGAGACAACTCTTGGTCGCGCACTATTCAACGAGGCACTTCCTGCTGAGTATCCCTTCGCGGATTACGATGTTAAGAAGTCTCAACTTGGAAAGATCGTGGAGCAACTTGCTGAGTTCTATCCAAAGGTCACCGTTGCGCAGACTCTTGATTCCTTGAAGGAACTTGGTTTCCACTGGGCTTCCCGTGCCGGCGCGACAATCGGCATTGAGGATGTTGTTACCCCTGCGGGTAAGGCAGCAATCCTTAAGGCTTCGGAGGATCGCGCAGAAAAAGTTGACGTGCAGTACGAGAAGGGTCTAATCACTGATGACGAACGTCGTCAAGAATTGATCGAGATCTGGACCCAAGCCACGAAGGAAGTTGGTGAGGTCATGGAGGAAAACTTCAAGAGCTCGCGCAATAACCCCGTGTGGATGATGGTCGATTCTGGTGCTCGCGGAAACATGATGCAGATTCGTCAGATCGCAGGTATGCGTGGACTTGTCGCTAACCCAAAGGGTGAAATTATTCCTCGCCCAATTAAGTCCAACTTCCGCGAGGGCCTGTCGGTGCTTGAGTACTTCATTTCTACGCACGGTGCCCGTAAGGGTCTTGCTGATACTGCGCTTCGTACCGCTGACTCGGGTTACTTGACCCGTCGTCTTTGCGACGTGGCACAAGATGTCATCATCCGTGAAGAGGATTGCGGTACCGATCGCGGTCTCACACTTCCAATCGCTGCAAAGAACGCTGCTGGTGAATTGGTAAAGACTGACAACGTCGAAACATCTGTTTACGGTCGCTCATTGGCCGAAGACATCGTTGTTGATGGCAAGGTCATTGCTGAGGCCGGCCGCGACATGGGCGATCGCATCATCGACGCAATCATCGCTGCTGGAGTTTCCGAAGTGAAGGTTCGCTCTGTTCTTACTTGTGATAGCAAAGTCGGACAGTGCGCAGCGTGCTACGGTCGCTCATTGGCTGCGGGAAAGATTGTTGATGTCGGAGAAGCTGTCGGAATCATCGCTGCACAATCGATCGGTGAGCCAGGAACGCAGTTAACAATGCGTACCTTCCACACCGGCGGTGTTGCAGGAGATGACATCACTCACGGGCTACCCCGCGTCGTCGAACTTTTCGAAGCGCGTACACCTAAGGGTGTTGCTCCAATTGCTGAAGCTGCAGGAATTGTTTCCTTCCGCGAAGATGCAAAGGGTCGCAAGATTGTTGTCACACCAGAAGATGGAAGTGAAGCAGTTGAGTACCCAGTTATCCGTCGTCAGAAGTTGCTTGTAGAAGAAGGTATGCGCGTAGAAGTTGGCCAGAAGATGGTTGTCGGCGCTATCGATCCAAAGCAGGTTCTTCGAATCCTCGGACCTCGTCAAACACAAATTCACTTGGTGAATGAAATCCAAGAGGTCTATCGCTCACAGGGCGTAGGCATCCACGATAAGCACATCGAGGTAATTGTTCGTCAAATGCTCAAGCGCATCACTGTGCTTGAAGCAGGAGATGCCGAATTGCTTCCAGGTGAGCTCGTAGAACGTGGTCGCTTTGAGGCTGAGAACCGTCGCGTTGTATCAACCGGTGGGAAAGCAGCATCAGGTCGTCCAGAACTCATGGGTATCACCAAGGCATCTCTTGCAACTGAGTCATGGCTATCGGCCGCATCCTTCCAGGAGACAACGCGCGTTCTTACAGATGCAGCGCTTTCCGAGAAGAGTGATCCATTGCTTGGACTCAAGGAGAACGTCATCATCGGCAAGCTCATCCCTGCAGGTACCGGCCTTGCCCGTTACCGCAACATTCGGGTGGAGCCAACGGAGGAAGCAAAGGCTGCTGTCTATGCCGCCTACGATGAATATGACTTCACTCCATTTGAATCAGCAGGTTCAGGTGAGGCAGTTCGCCTCGATGAGTACGAAGTACGTCCATAAGGTCAAATAAATCGGAGAGTAATCTCACGGTGAGTCTTTACGGCCCCTTTGCTCTTAACGGAGTGGAGGGGCCGTTTTGATTTTGTTACTCTCTTTCAGAGGCCATCAATCGGCGGTGACGTAATTCTTTACTTATTTTTGAAACTATTTGTGCATTGAACGGAAGAAACCCGTTCTTTAGCTCATCAATTACGTTAACAGTGGACTCAAGTGTTTCATCCAATACTTTCCTTGAAAGTTTTTCGCTTAGTCCGACGTATATTCCGAATTCGATAAATATTCGGCGAGAATGTCCAGTCTTCTTCCCTCCGATCGTCAGGGCGAGGGATGGATCGCGTTCGTATGGGAGAGTACAAAGAAGGTCATAGGCAGGCGCAACTTCCCACTCACTTTCTTCTGTAGATAGAATTGATATGTTTTTCGCATGAAGATCGCCATTTCCAGTCAACCACGCGAAACAGAATTGTCTAAATAGTTCTCGTGCGGCGAGTTTTTGGGAGGAGCATATGTTGCTCAATGTTTTCACTAAGGTTTCGGCACTGACGTTGTACTTATTCGCTGGCCACTGGCCCAGGACTTGGCATGCATCTTCAACTGCCAACGAGATTGGTTTCTTATAGACATCGAGCGCTCGATCAAATCTTGTTACTAGTAATCCCTTTTTACCTTCCAAATCTTGCACAAGCTCTGTTCGCGCAACTTTCCCTATTGATTTTCTTGCGTATTTAAGAAAGTAGTCTTCATTCTCAATGATGTAGGGGTGTTCCGAAGATTCCAGCTTTAAGATGAATTGCGAGCCTGCTCTTGTTGCTGCAAGTGAAATTCTACTTGCCGATACCTTTTCTTGTACTCCGGGAATTCCGACTCTGTCAACATTTCCATATTCGTTAATTAGGTCGGAGAACTTGATTTCATCGAACGTTTGTCGAACTTCCACTAATGAATCGGCAAATGTCGGCAATTCATTGTGTGGGACTATTTGTACGTTCCCGATTGTATTTCTCCCAACTGCTAGAAGCAGAGAGAGTTCGTCATCGGCAGAAGTCTTTATAACACGTTGGAGGGTTTGCAGTCTTCTTCCTTCAGGTAACAGCCCTGCGAAGAAGGGTGGAACCCCACCTGCCGCCGTTATTTGTGGTTTTGGACTAATTGGTAATGTGTATGCAACTGGTGGTAAACCACTACTGATGTATTCGGAGGTGTAGTCAAATATCACTCCTTCGCTCGTTCGAGTCAGAGTTGCGGCGAGAATTTGACCTTTATATACGTCGGCTTCTTGTACCTGTCCTAATTCTTGTATATCTCTGGTGTTCGTCATTGGATTCACCTAGAAGAAGATTTCTTGATATCAAATTCAAGGCCGAGTGCATTCAGGGTTGCGAGTAGTTTGTCGATCTTTATCGTGGTTCGCCCAGCTTCGATGTCCCTTATTAATCGTTCGGAGACTTCGGCGAGATCAGCCAATTCCAATTGAGTTAGCCCAAGACTGCGCCTGCGCTGACGGATAGTTCCGGCTATTTCCTCTATATTCGTAACACACCTCCTAATTCGGCAAGAACTTGCCTATTAATTCTTCTAGAAGGCGAAAATAGCATATTTCACACTAAATCGGCAGGATCCTGCCGATTTCGCATATTTAAGGGGTTAAACAGGCAAAAAATGCCCAAACCGGCAAGGTCTTGCCGGTTGAGCCAGTTTCGTCATCATCGGCAAGCTCATCCCTGCAGGTACCGGCCTTGCCCGTTACCGCAACATTCGGGTGGAGCCAACGGAGGAGGCAAAGGCTGCTGTCTATGCCGCCTACGATGAATATGACTTCACTCCATTTGAATCAGCAGGTTCAGGTGAGGCAGTTCGCCTCGATGAGTACGAAGTACGTCCATAAGGTCAAACAAATCGTAAGAGTTAATCTCACGGTGAGTCTTTACGGCCCTTTTGCTCTTAACGAAGTGGAGGGGCCGTTTTGATTTGCCGCTCGCTTATTTGATAGACATCGGCTGGCAACGCTGTTAGAAATGTGTAATGACTCGTCAAACCCAATCACCGGTATTTCAACTCAGCGATGACTACATCGCCGAAGTTGTCAAGCTCAGCCCAATTGGTGCGACCTTCCTGGGCATATCGGGGTACGACCATCTTCTTGATGATTTTTCGATTCAAGGGTCACACAAAAAGACACTATTAATTAGCGAAACTTTACGAAAACTAGATTCGTTGCCCCCCTTAATTGAAAATGATCGGTTAGGGGCCACAGTCTTGCGTGAACGACTTGAATCTGAATTGGGACTCTTGGAATCTCAGGAAACGCAATTGTTGTGCGCCGTAATTAGTTCGCCAGCAATTGCAATACGACAAGTCTTTGAAGTCATGCCTCACTCGAGCCCTGAAGAGTTTAAGAACATCACCTTGCGATTTGCAGCCGTGCAAGATGCTCTCGAGTCTTGGAAATCAGGACTGAGCGATCTTGCAAAGGCAGGAAAGTTGAATTCAAAGCGTCAGATAAGCGGAGTTGCACAGCAATTAGATGCGTTCTCGAATGGTGCATTCTCAGGAGTGGCGAAACGAATCGATCCCGACTCGAAATATCCTGACTTACATCTGGCCGCTGAGTCTGCAGATATTGCCGCGGGTGAGATGGCGGAGTGGATGCAGTCGATATATCTGCCGCTTGCTCTCACTGAGGATGGCGTTGGTGCGGAGCGGTATTCACGGTGGGCACGCCATTACACGGGGGCGAATCTTGATCTTCGCGACACGTACGAGTGGGGGTTAAAAGATCTTGCGCGGATAAATGAACGCATGTGGAAAATCGCGCGAAAGATAAAGCCAGGAGCAAAGACCTTATTTGAAGTCGCCGATTTTCTGGATCATGATCCACGATATTTGATCAAAGGCTCCGACGCTCTTCTTGCGAAGTTAATTGAGTTTACGGAAGTTGCCACAGAACACATGGATGGTGTCTACTTTGACATCGACGATCGCATTAAATTGTGTGAGGCTCGGCTTGCGCCTGAAGGAAGTGCCGCCGCGCCGTACTACCAATCGCCGAGTGAGGACTTAACTCGTCCAGGCACGACATGGTTTCCAACGTTAGGGAAGACGGAATTTAACTGGTGGCGAATTCCAACCATGTGGTATCACGAGGCGGTGCCTGGACATCATCTTCAATGCGCCACGGTAATAATTGAAAAAGATCGGTTGACTCGTTTTCAACGTACTGATGCTTGGACGAGTGGTCACGGAGAAGGTTGGGCTCTGTACGCCGAACGACTTATGGATGAACTCGGAGCATTTGAGGATCCGGCGCTGGAGTTGGGGCATCTTTCAGCTCAAGCGTGGCGCGCAGTTCGAGTGGTCGTCGATATCGGCCTGCACCTAGGTTACGAAGATGAAAATGGCAATATTTGGAATTATGAATCAGCGGTAGACCTGTTGGTCAGTCATGCGCTTCTTGATGAAGACTTTGCAAAGAGTGAGATAGATAGGTACTTGGGAATCCCTGGGCAAGCGATTTCTTACAAAGTAGGAGAGCGGGTTTGGTTGCGAGCAAGAGAGGATGCAAAGACTCGCTTGGGGGATACATTTTCACTCAAGAAATTTCATGCTTATGCATTGAGACTTGGTCCGATGGGTCTTGATTCTTTTGAAGATGAATTAACTAAGTGGGATGGGGCATAAATCTGGCGAAAAGATAGTTAACTTACTTTCTTAATGCGTCCTCAGGCAGAATAGTTGTTGGTCTATTTGACCGCCTATTCCTGTAACTTGAATTTCATATGGAGTGGCACAGACAGTTGTGTCAAAAGGCGATTGATAAGCAATGTGATTTTCGGTCACGCTTGATGCGTTCGTGGTGGTTAACGTCGAGATCCGTGTCAGAGTTAAAGGATCAATTGACACTGATGGCGAAACACAATTGGTTCCAACCAGCGACCCAGAGGTACATACGTAGGTAATTGTTGCCGTCGCTTGAGTCGTGGAAATTGGAGTAACGCAGTTAGCACCTGAAACAACCGCCCCTGAAGGACAAGAGTAAATGGTCGTAGGCGTCGCATTTGTTGTTATGGACGCGGTTATGCATGTCGAGCCCGAGAGGGAAGTGCCGTAAGCGCACGAGTAAAGAGTTGATGCACTCGCAGGAACTGTGTTGTTTAAGCAAGTAGTGCCATTTAATGTAGATCCGCTGGGGCATGAATATGTGATAGTCGCCGTCGCAGGTGATGAGGTTGCAATGAGACAACTGGAACCGTTGAGCGAGTAACCTGATGGACAGTTGGAAGTGGCGGTGGCTGCAAAATTGGTGGTTACAGTGCAAGTGGCTCCGAGGCCCGAATTAGTAAGAGATCCACCTTGCGGGCACGTATATCCCGAGAGCGAATTTCCTGATGCTGAGTAAGTCGAAGTGGACCCACAAGTGGAGCCAGAGAGCACATTGCCTTGGTTGCACGAGTAAGTGATGTTGGCGGAGATAGAACTTGTTCCGACACAGGAGGTTCCGTTTAACGTTCCGCCATTAGAGCATGAGTAATTAGTCGTAGAAGTTGCTGCAACTGAAGAGTTGGTGGCGCAAACCGAGCCACTCACCACGCCACCTGTAGGACATGAATATGTGGCCGTGGCGTTGTAAGAGTTCGTCGAGGTGCAAATCCAGCCGGAGAGTGTGCTCGTGAGTACACCACCCGACGAGCACGAATATCCAAAGAATGCGCTTCCAGAAGCCGCCGTTGTGGAAGTGGAAGTGCAGTAACTCCCACTCAAGGTAAATCCTTGAGCACAAGAATATGAAACGGCCGCGGGTGTGGTTGAACTTGAGCAATTATGACCAATTAATGTGGTGCCCACGGGACATGTGTAGACCGTGGTCGCACTTGCGGCGGTACTGATTGCAGCAGAGACGCAATGAGTCCCAACTAACGTTCCTTGCGAACAAAGATAAGAAGGCGCGCCAATCGCGGGAACGGTACCTCCACTTACGCACGTGGATCCGCTCACATTTGTGCCACTGGGACATGTGTAAAAATATTGGGACAACGCAGCTGAAGATATTTCCGGGCTCATGCAACCGTTCTCAACAGTTTTGGCGCCCTCTGGGCAGGTAAAAGAAATCAAGTGCGAAATTACTAGCGTTGGTGGTTTCGCACCGACAGTTACTACCTTCTTTCCAGATATTTCCTTGAGCAAAGAAATGACACCGTGAATATTCGCGTGAACGCTTGCTGAAATGATTTCTCCAACTTTTAGACCTGTGAAGTTAACTGAATGTGTTGTGGAAGAAACTTCCTTTGTTGAGCCGTTACTTAATTTGACCGTAAAACTTGAGACGGTTGTAGTACCTGGGAGCGAACTCCAAGTCACCAATACAGAATTCTGACTTGAACTCGAAATCGTTACATTGATTGCTGAAGGAGGAGGGAGAGTGCTTATCTTCGCTGAATTTTGTTCCGAAGATTTGCCCTTAGTGGGTTTGCCCGAGACTCTAAAAAAAATCTCTTTGCCGCAGCTGGCAAGCTTTGTACGACTCACACTATAGGAATTCGAAGTCGGACTTTGCGTGGTCGTGAAGCATGGCGTGGGGGAGCCGCCACTTGAATGAGTCTTAAAGATCGTAATGCTCTGTGACGTAAGGTTACGAGTTGGCTTCCATCTGAAGCGAAGGATGAGCAGCCCATCGGTCAGAGCATCGAATCCTCCATTGCCGTCGACGTCGAGGGAAACTTGGACCAAACTAGAGTCATCGTTTTGAATTGTGCCACCCCCCGAGGTGGCGCTGGCAGGTGAACCGGTAATGCTCGAAAAAGCTATAGCCAGTCCAACGACGACAGCTAAGGTAGAGCGAACTCTCCGTATGATCATTCGTTAAAGGTACACCCACGAAATTCTGACGCAATGGGTCGAGCCCTATGGTTCTGGATAATGGTAGAAATCAAAAAACCAATG